>NZ_JBIKIL010000054.1:0-23730 GCF_044361645.1 Limnohabitans sp.
GGCGCGCCAGCTGAACATGCCCGGCCCCGTGGTGTGCCAGCCTTATTACAACTTGCTCAACCGCTTGCCCGAGGTGGAAATTCTGGAGGCCTGCGGCCATTACGGCTTGGGCGTGGTGCCCTACAGCCCGATTGCGCGCGGCGTGCTCACGGGCAAATACGCGCCCGGCCAGACGCCCGCAGAGGGCAGCCGCGTCGCCCGGGGTGACAAGCGTATTTTGGAAACCGAGTTCCGCGCAGAGTCGCTGCAAATCGCACAAACTTTGCAGCTGCATTGCGAGCGCAAGGGCGTGTCGCTGGCGCACTTTGCCACCGCGTGGGTGCTGGCCAATCGCCATGTCAGCGCGGTCATTGCAGGCCCGCGTACCTTGGCCCAGTGGCAAGACTACGCGGGCGCTTTGGCTGTGCAAATCACGCCCGAAGACGAAGCCCTGGTCAACAGCCTGGTGGCTCCGGGCCATCCGTCCACACCGGGATACAACGATCCTTCGTATCCGATGAACGGGCGTTGAGATCCGTGTGTCCGTTGGCCGCTGACTGTCGATGGGGGCAGCAGGGGCCATTGACAACTGACTTGAAATTTCTGTACGGTCTGCACATAAATCAAGGAGTTGGCCATGTCAGACACCCCGCAATACGGACTCGAACAAGCCCGCGCTCAATTGCCGCTGATTGCTTCAGAGGCGGTGGCGGGCACCAGCAGCGTGATCACCCGCCACGGCAAACCGGTGGCGGTGGTGGTGCCAGTGGCGCAGTGGCGCGAGGCACAAACCTGCTCCATCAAGCAAGGCGGTTTTTTGGCCTTGCGAGGTTCGGGGCGCGGCTTGTGGCCGGAGGGTGCGGCCCCGGCGGTGGCGCAGTTGCGCCAAGAGTGGGCCTGAGCGGTGGCGACGCTTGCCCGAGTCCGTGCTTCGGCGGCGCATTGGGTGGCCTGAGTGCAGGGGCCACGGTGCTGGTGGACACCGCGCCCTGGATTTACCTGCTTGAAGACCATGCCGAATTCGCCCCCCGTTTTGTGGGCCTGTTTGAAGCCGCAGAGCGCGGCCAGATCCAACTGGCCTTGAGCACCGTGGCCTTGGCCGAGGTGCTGACCGGGCCTTTCAAGGCGGGCCAGACGGCCTTGGCCAAACGCTACGAGGCGGCTTTGTGCGCTTACCAAGTGGTGCCTTGGTCGGCGGCGGTGGCCAGTCTGGCGGCGCAGTTGCGGGTGCAATACCGCCTCAAATTGCCCGATGCGGTGCAGCTGGCCTCGGCGCTGCACATCGGCGCGGCGGCCCTGGTCACCCATGATCGGGACTTTTCTGAGGTGCAGGGCTTGCCGGTGTTGGTGGGCGCTTGAAGCACGCGCCTTTGATCAAGTGCTGGAGATGCGGAACTTGGGCTTGCCGCACAATCCCCGCATGACAAGCCAAGCGCACAAACAGGTGGTGATCGCGGGCGGCGGCATAGGCGGCCTGGCCGCTGCCGTGGCGTGCGCGCAGCGCGGCTTGCCGGTGCAGTTGCTCGAACGCGCAGCGCAGCTGAGCGAGGCGGGCGCAGGCATTCAGATGGGCCCGAACGTGACGCGCATCTTGCAGGCCTGGGGCCTGGGTGCGGCGCTGGCGCAGCTGGCGGCTTTCCCTTTGCAGTTGCAAGCGCGTGATGCCCAAACCGGGCAGGTGCTGGGCAGGCTGACTTTGGGGGCGCGGGCGCAGGCGCGCTATGGCGCGCCTTACGCCACCATCCACCGGGCCGATTTGCAGGGCTTGCTGCACCGGGCAGCCCAAAGCGCCGGGGTGGACCTGCTGCTGGGGCAGACCGTGCAAAACTGGCAAGGCACTGAAGCGGCTTTGCAAGTGAACACGGCACAGGGCCTGAGCCTGCAGGCCAGCGCCTTGATCGGGGCCGACGGCGTGTGGAGCGCAGTGCGCCAGCAGTTGCTGGGCGACGCCCCGGCGCGTTTTACCGGGCATCTGGCGTATCGGGCGCTGGTGGCGCAGGCCGATTTGCCTGCACACTTGCGCAGCGACCAAATCACCGTGTGGCTGGGGCCGCGACTGCATGTGGTGCATTATCCGGTGCGCAGCGGGCAGTGGCTGAACCTGGTGGCCATCGTGCATGGCGATCAACCCGTGCAGGCCGAGGCTTGGGACAGCGACGGGCAGACCCAGGCGCTGATGCAAGCCATGGGTGCGGTCGGAACAGATTTGCACGAGCGCTTGGCATCGGTGCCCGCCTGGCGGCAGTGGGCGCTGCACGACCGTGCGCCCTTGAGCGCGTCCCACCAGATGGCCCAAGGCCGCGTGGCTTTGCTGGGCGACGCGGCGCACCCCATGCGGCCCTATTTGGCACAGGGCGCGGGCATGGCGATTGAAGACGCGCAGGTGCTGGCCCAGCGCCTGAGCGCAGGCGGCGCATCGGTGCCCGAGCAACTGCAGGCCTATGCCGAGCAACGCTGGGCGCGCAATGCGCGCGTGCAAGCGCGTGCCATCCGCAACGGGCGCATCTTCCATGCGACGGGCCCCGTGGCCTGGGGGCGCAAGCTGTCGATGCGGCTGATGGGCGAGCGCTTGATGGACGTTCCTTGGTTGTATGGCGGTGGGCCTGTGGCGAACGATTGATCTGGCCCCAAAATGCAGGCCTGCACGGTTCCCTGTGGGCGCGGCGTCCTCGCCGCGAAGAGCGGGCTTCCTGTGGGCGCGGCGTCCTCGCCGCGAAGAACGGGCTCCCTGTGGGCGCGGCGTCCTCGCCGCGAAGAACGGGCTCCCAGTGGGCGCGGCGTCCGCGCCGCGAAGAGCGGGTTCCCTGTGGGCGCGGCGTCCTCGCCGCGAAGAGCGGGCTTCCTGTGGGAGCGGCGTCCGCGCCGCGAAGAGCGGGCTTCCTGTGGGCGCGGCGTCCGCGCCACGAAGAACGGGCTTTCTTGTGGGCGCGGCGTCCGCGCCGCGAAGAGCGGGCTTCCTGTGGGAGCGGCGTCCTCGCCGCGAAGAGCGGGCTTTCTTGTGGGCGCGGCGTCCTCGCCGCGAAGAGCGGGCTCCCTGTGGGCGCGGCGTCCTCGCCGCGAAGAACGGGTTCCCTGTGGGCGCGGCGTCCGCGCCGCGAAGAATCTGCGCTGAACGCAGCGCATGCTCGCCATACCCTGTACATTCGCCTGCGTGGTTCTTCGCCCGCAAGGAGCGACACCGGTTCAATACTTCTGGGAAATTGCGCATGTCCACACACTTTTTTAACCCGAGGCCTGCAGCCAAGGCGCTGCACACTTGCCGCAGAGCGCACGCATGAAGCCGAAGTCCATCTCCCACCGCTGGGCGGCGGCTTGCATGGCCCTGGTTTTGGCCATGCCCGCCGCTTGGGCGCAAAGCAGCGATTTGTCGGCCTGCATGGCCGAGCTGCGTCCGGCTGCGCGCACGGCCAAAGTCACAGATGCCACCTGGACGCGCCACACGGCGGGCTTGCAGGCCGATTTCAGTGTCATTGAAAAACTGAACTTTCAACCCGAATTTCGCACCGCCATTTGGGACTACATGTCGGCCTTGGTGGACGAAGAGCGCGTGGCCGATGGCGCGGCACGCCTTGCCGAGCAGCGCCAAGCCTTGGCGCGTGCCGAGCAGCGCTTTGGCGTGGACCCGGCCACGGTGGTGGCGGTGTGGGGGGTCGAAAGCAATTTTGGCCAGACCTTTGGCAAATACCCGCTGGTGCAGGCGCTGGGCACGCTGTCGTGTCACGGGCGGCGGCAAAGTTATTTTCGGGGCGAGTTTTTCGCAGCGCTGCGCATCTTGCAAGCCGGGCACATCGCGCCTGAGCGCTTGGTGGGCTCGTGGGCGGGGGCGTTTGGCCACACCCAATTCATGCCCAGCACCTTTGAGCGCTTGGCGGTGGACTTTGATGGCGACGGCCGCGCCGACCTGATGGACAGCAGCGTGGACGCGTTGGGCTCGACCGCCAACTTTTTGGCCCGTGCGGGTTGGCAACGCGGCCTGCCCTGGGGCATAGAGGTGAAGTTGCCTGCGGGCCTGTCATTGGCCGGCGAAGGCCGACGCAGCAAGCGCCCGGTGTCGGAATGGACCGCCCGTGGCGTGCGGCGCACCGATGGCTCGGCCCTGCCCGACAGCTTGGGCGCGGTGGGCTTGTTGACACTGGCCGGGGCCAAGGGTCCGGCGTTTTTGGTGACGCGCAACTTTGACGCGCTCTACAGCTACAACGCCGCCGAAAGCTACGGCCTGGCGATTGCCCACCTGAGCGACCGGCTGCGCGGCGGTGGTCCCTTCGCCACGCCTTGGCCCACCGACGATGCCGGCCTGTCACGCGCCGAGCGGCGCGAGTTGCAGGGCTTGTTGACGATGCGCGGCCACGACATTGGCCCCATTGACGGCATGTTGGGCGACAAATCGCGCGAGGCGATCCGCGCCGAACAAAAGCGTCTGGGCATGGAGGCCAGTGGCCGTGGTGGCCAGAAAATCCTCAAGGCCTTAAGCGGGGGCTGAAATCAAGTCCACTTGTCAATTGGCCCTCTGGCTGCGGCCCGAGCTGTCTCTTCACTTGCGTTGGTGCGCGCATGGCAGCTGCGTGATTTTTTCGAGTCCACGCCACAACAGGTCACCTTCATCCGCATCTTGCACGGCGCACGCGATAGCCATGACATCTTGATCGGTGCTCTTGGGGCCTGCCTGCGGCGGCTTGGGCTCAGGGCCTTGCGCTTGCTGGCGTTGGCGTTGGCGTCGATCTTGGTGCCGTCCAGTGCGAGCGGTCCCCGTTTGAGCCGCTTCATCTCGCGCGCCAGCACCCGCACTTGCAGGAACAGCGTCTTCACTTCTTTGGTCAAGCGCCGCCAAAATGTGGCCAGCGTGTCTTGGCCCGGGTGCGCCTGCACGACCACAACATTGCCCAGAAGGTGATGGTGATCGTGGCGCACTTCAAGGACAAGGTGATGGGCTTGCTCGGCGGGCAGGCCAAGGCCATGGTGGTCACCAGCTCGCGCAAGGAAGCGGTGCGCTACAAGCAGTGTTTTGACAAGTACATCGCGGAACAAGGTGAAAAACCTGGCTACCAGAAGACTCACGCCATGGTGGCGTTTTTGGGCGAGGTGATCTTCACCGACAAAGACTTGGCCATGGTGGGCCAGAGCACGGCGGGCCTGATCGGCGAGAAGTTCACCGAAAGCAATATGAACCCGAACCTCAAGGGCCGCGACATGCGCAAGGCTTTTGATTCGGACGACTACCAAGTGATGATCGTCGCCAACAAGTTCCAAACCGGCTTTGACCAGCCCAAGCTGTGCGCCCGCAACCTGCGGCCCATGCTGCGCGAAACCTTGCTCGATGACGACGACATCGACCTGGGCAACGTGGTGCTCAGCCACTACCGCGTGGCCAAGATACGCCAGCAGGATCTGGTGCTCAAAGAAAATACCCCTGAGTACAAGCTGGAGCCGGGCGAAGGCCTGGGCACGGCCAAGCCCAAGGACAGACAAGAAGAGTATCTGTTGCAGATCATCAACCGCCTGAACGAGGTGTCACCGACCAGCTCACCGACAAGGACATGGTGAACTACGCCTACACCATCCGCGACAAGGTGGGCAAGAACATCTTGGTGATGAAGCAGATCGAGAACAACTCGCCCGAGCAGGCCCTGCTGGGTGACTTCTCAAAGGCGATTGACGACGCCATTCTTGACAGCAGCGACGCCCACCAAAACCAGATGATGCAGCTGCTGGCCGACCCCAGCAAAGCCGCCAACTTTGCGCGGATTGTGTTTGATCTGCTGGTGCAGGGGCAAGCTGGGGGCCGTTAAAGCCAGTGACGGCTTAACTGGCCGTTGTGGCACCGGGCAAAGGGCCGTCCAACGCCACTCAAAAAATTCAAATTTGTGCTGAGGCGGGTTCTTTTGGACTAATTTCGTAATATGCTTGCGAGAACTTTTTTCGCACATATTTTGACTGCCATGATCCCCGGCACCTCCCTGTTTCAACTCACGCAGGGTGAAAAAGCCGAGGTGATCGCAAATTGCGATCACCTCCAAAACCTAACTGAATGTCAACACAATATCGCAAAAGATATTCGCGCAAATGATCGCCCCTTCGGACAAGTAAGTGATGGCCAATTCGTCCAATCAGGAAACTCTAACAATGGAATTTGACATCTTTATAAGTCATGCAAGCGAGGACAAGGAGGCAGTCGCACGCCCACTGGCGGAGCAATTGCGACAGCGCGGATTGCGTATATGGATGGATGAAACAGAAATCAAGCTTGGCGATAGCTTACGCAGATCAATTGACCGCGGGCTCTCCAAATCAACATATGGGCTCGTTGTCCTAAGCCCGGACTTTCTCAGAAAGGAGTGGCCCCAAAAGGAGTTGGATGGATTGGTTGCTCGCGAAGACGGTGCCGAAAAGGTTATTTTGCCGGTGTGGCACAACGTGACTCGGGCCGAGGTGGTTAGCTTTTCACCGCCGCTTGGAGACAAACTTGCCGTACTAACGTCAATGGGCTTGCCCCATGTTGTGGACGAAATACTGAAAGTCTTAGATCCTGCATCTGCTTCGCCAAAGTTATCCAAACCGTCTGAAGACGGTAGTCAAAGCCAAGATATCCATGGCTTGTTGGCAACGATCTTGGACAACGTTGAAGCGCTATCTGATGCTGGTCAGCCATCTGTTACAGGTGTTCCAACAGGTTTTTCCGACCTTGACCTGTTTACCTCCGGCTTTCAAGTCGCGTCAGTGGTTATCGTGGCGGGTTGTGCCAACAGCGGCAAGACAGCATTTGCTTTGAATGTCGCGGAGCATGTCGCATGCAATCAGGGATTGCCAGTTTTGATTTTCACGCCAAACGATTCTGCGGTGCAAACCACGAATCGTATATTAGGAGTGTCTAGCAAAATTGCTGCATCCAAACTACGCGTTGCTACCCTCACGGATGCAGACTGGCCGGTTTACTTCGAGGCAATTAATAAATTGCAGCAATCAACCATTGCTGTTCATGATGCAAGTGATGTGACGTTTGATGATATTCAGATGGAATGTAGGCATCGGTTGAATTTGCACGGCGCTTTGGGTCTGGTGATCATCGACTCTATACAGAACATAGGGCAACCAAATAGCAGTGTTGCAGATGCCGTCAGCATTTGTCGAAAAATAAAATCGTTGGCGCGGGAAATTCGTTCGCCAATTTTGCTCATTTCTGATTTACCGCGAACATTGCATTCCAGAGCTGACAAACGCCCAACGCTTAACGATCTTGGCGACATTGACCGTTTTGCAGATGTAGTGCTTTTTTTGTACCGTGGTTCAAACTACGACAGAAGATATGCAACCGACCCCGAAGTAGTTGAAGTCATAGTTGCAAATCAAAGAGATGGCGGCCCAACAGGCACTGTGCGACTGAATTTCCATGCACCAAGTGGTGCACTTGCGAACATTTCAAAATCTGATGGCGATAACGTGTAGCGCGGAACCTGGTGCAAGCGCATTCTCATTGGGTGACAAACATGAGTAGCTTACATTACGTTTGACAAAGTCAGCGACGTATTTATTCTAAATGGGCGAGATGGTTGAATGCGTAAATCAATAGGGAGTAATTGTCATGGGCCGTTTTCTTGAAGGTGTACAAAAAAATGAGGTGAGCGGCCCTTTGCGTCGGCAGTTCACGCTTGCAGAATGGCACAAGGCTTTCAAAGGTCTTGCGGAAGATGATGCAGATATTGGTTTGCACCAAATTGGAATTCAAATACATGCAAAAGCGAACAGCATCCGCTCGGCCCTTTCAGTTACAACTCGTACTGACGTAAGCGCGACCACTAAGCTACGTGCTCTAGTTTCTATTGCCAACCATAATTTATTGGCCGTACTGCGAAAAACCCGAGCCGCATTTGATGTGGTCGCTCAGTCCGACGGACGAACCCTAACTTCTGATCTGACTTCGATCAGAATCCCCTTGTTGTTTGGAGACAGCTTCAGCCCTGATGAGGTAATTCAATCTACTGTAGATGCTGTGCAAATTCCTATAAAAGTGACTCTTGGCAATGCGCAATCACTGGTAGGTAGCCCGAAATTCGGAACAGCGGACTGGGAAGGTTACCGCTTTGACTTCAATCTGGGGCAAGCATATTTTTCGATGGTGGAACTGTGGGATGACTGTCTTTGGAATGGATTCCGTCCTGGCTTAAATGACCATTTAACGACGTATTCTCCTTCCGACCATTTCTGGTTAAGGTTGCGCGCAGCGAGTCAAGCGAGGCAGGAAAACCTAAACCTTCAATTTTTTGCTATGTCTAAAAGTTATGAATCGCACATCGGCATGCATGGCGGATTAGGCTTTCGCGACATACAACACATTGCGAAAAACGGGCGCAAACAGGTCATTAAGTTTTCCCCGCCAAACCAACCGACACAAGAAGGGGCGCATCTTGCATCACTATTTGCATACGCTTGTGAGCCTTATTACAAAGAGCTTCTCGACGACACGATTTCAACTCTTGACAATGGAACCCTGAATGAACTGCTTCGTGTTTGGGCTGTCGTTATTCGGTGCTCAGAAGTTTTGAAGTCCCAACTCGAAGGCGTGGAGTTTGCATTCGACAGTGAAAACCCCAACTCGTGGCTTCCCGCTCATGCCCCAGTTTTGCAAACGGATGTATTGATCCGCACTATCGCTGAAAGCGTTGCCGTTTCTTACCAAAGGGCAACCGCATTCTTGAGCTTCTTGACCTATAGAGGCAATCAGGGGCAGGAGCTTTGGGCGCAGCCGCTCGTGCCTGTGGGGGACAACGTTGTAGCCCCGATCTTCGCTGTGACAGCGCATCCAAACTTGAGACGCGTTGTCGACGTGTGGCTGCGTCAATTAGAAGTTGACATGGGGCCGCGCGGCCCCGCGTTTGAGCGACATCTGCGCGAGCGAATTCAGCGCGACATCAAACGTTCACCGCTGCTCAGCAACGCACGAGTTCTTGACACTGGGCTCAGGTTTAGGCCATCTGGAGACAGGGAGGAGGAAATCGATTTGGTTTTAGTTGTCGGTGACTTGGTTATCCTCGGAGAGGCGAAGTGCTCCGTCTCTCCCACTGAAGCAAAGCAATATGCGAGACATCGAGATCTTGTGGTTGGTGCGGCAGCACAAATTCAACGTAAAGCAACCGCCGTCACGGCGCATAGGGACGCATTTCGAGCACGGCTCAGAGAGTTTGGCATTGAACTGTCGTCAGGCTTCAGTATCTTAGCGGTAGTCGTGTTGAATGACGCCATTCATTCCGGCATGCCAGTCAACGGTGTGCCAATAGTGGACGAACACATTGTGAGCATGTACTTTTCCGGTGAGATTGTTGATATTGCCGAGCGTTTGACAAGCGGTGAATTTGTGCCCCTGCGAAAACGCACTTTCTATTCGAGCGCGAAGGAGGCCGCTGAAAATGCGGGGGCCTTCTTTAGTGCCCCACCGCAATTCGATGTATTTCTAGACGGGGTAACCCAGCGCTTGATAACAGTTCCAGCAGTAAATGACGATGATTGGGCGGCTGTTTATGTGGCTTATGACTGTATTCCCGTTGTAGCAGATAGGGAATCCCTTCTGTGAAGGTTTACGGCTGGCACTTCGCTTTTAGGGGAGTCGAATTCAATAACAAAGTGCTGGGCTCGATTCGCCTGATTAGTACTTTTGCAGCGAAGGAAATGGAGATGACGCTCCACCGAATTTCTTTCGTGTCGACTTCATTGATGCAGAAACCTTTGAAATGCTTGGTGAGCGGTCCGAGATTGAGCCTCTTGCGAACGAGCTCATTCGATTTAATGCTCGGCAATAACTAATAAACATGGAGCGATCCGGCATGCACGAAATCATCTGCCCCCACTGCCACAAAGCCTTCAAGATCGACGAAACAGGGTACGCCGACATCCTCAAGCAGGTGCGCGATGGCGATTTTGAAAAGCAGTTGCACGAGCGGCTGGAGTTGGCCGAACGGGAAAAGCAGGGCGCGATTGCTTTGGCCGAGGCCAATATCACTAATGCGCTGCAAAAAACAGCGGCTGCCAAAGACACGGAGATTCAGGCGCTGGCGAACGAACTTGAGCAAGCGCGCAACGCGCATCAACCGGTAGCCCAGTTGGCCGAGGCCAAGCAGGCCCATGCTCTGCAGGCCGAAGCTGCCAAAAAGGACGCCGAAATTCAGGCGCTGCAAGCCAAGTTTGAGCCCAGCGAAACGGCGCGGCAACTGGCCGTGACTGTGGCCGTGAACGAGGCCGTGGGGGTGGTTGCCAAGGAGCGCGATGGCTTGAAAAATGACCTCAACCTGATTGCCGTGAAAAACCAGCTGGAAGAAAAAGCCATCAAGGAGCAATACGCCTTGCAGCTTCGCGACCGTGATGGCGAGATTGCGCGCCTGCGCGACATGAAGGCGCGGCTGTCTACCAAGATGGTGGGTGAAACCCTGGAGCAGCACTGCGAGATTGAGTTCAAGCGCATCCGTGCAGCCGCCTTTCAACGGGCGCATTTTGAGAAAGACAACGACGCCCGCACCGGCAGCAAGGGTGACTACATTTTTCGCAACGTGGACGAGTCGGGTGCCGAGATCGTCTCCATCATGTTTGAGATGAATAACGAAAGCGACGAGACTGCCACCAAGAAGCGGAGCGAAGATTTTCTGAAAGAGCTGGACAAGGACCGCACAGAAAAGGCCTGCGAGTACGCGGTGCTGGTGTCCCTGCTGGAGCCACTGCATGAACCGTAAGGCGAGTTGTACAACAGCGGCATCGTCGATGTGTCGCACCGCTACCCCAAGATGTACGTGGTGCGGCCGCAGTTTTTTGTGCCCCTGATCAAGTTGTTGCGCAATGCGGCTCTGAACGCGATGCAGTACAAGTCTGAGCTGGCACTGGTGCGCTCGCTGGGCGAAAGCATCGGCCAAGCTTTCAGGCAGACCCAGCCTGAAGGCCTGTGAGGCCCAAAACCTGGGCCATGGTCGTCCTCATGCGCTTGGATTTCCTGTCCGCTGCCGGGACGCCCGACCATCGCTGGGAGCATTCGCTGGGCCCGTCAGCGCCAATGGCTAAGCACGCCGGGATCGCTTCCTGGATTTTTTTGCGCGGTGGCCTCTGTACCGAGCAGTCCAGGGGCCGGCTCCAGCGCATACCCTACCCTGTTCGCATCAGTGACTTGGCGAGCATCCGCTGTAGGCCATGCCACCTGTCACCTGGTCACGAACCCGCCGCCTGCGCAGCGTTGTCACCTCATGGCCCAAGTCCTTCGAGCCTCGCAAGTCCTGGGGCATCAACACAGCAGCATCGGATTGCCTGATGCTCAGCGCCTGAAATTTTTGCTTTTCAAGAATTGCCCCGGTCTTTAGGATTCGCTCAAATGTGTTCAGCGTCCCGTCCTCGAGGGGATCAAAACTCTCTCAACCTAGGAGACTTCCATGACTCTCAATAAAAATATTAAAAAAATTATTTCTCTTTTTTTTGGCGCGCTTGTCGTTGGCCAGGCTTATGCGTGGCCGACCCAGCCAATCAAGTTGGTTGTCGGGTTTGCGCCGGGCGGCAATACTGACATCATGGCCCGTCAGATTGCACCCATTTTGAGTGGGAAATTAGGGCAGCCCGTCATTGTTGAAAACAGGCCTGGGGCTGGCAGCATGATCGGCTCTCAATTTGTGGCTGCTTCTACGGATGGACACACTTTCTTAATGGGGACATTTGCCAATGTTTTGGGCGAGTTTTTTTATCGCAACAAGATTGTTGATCTTCGTAAAGATTTGACTCCCATCACGCAGGTATTGACCATCGCAAATTACGTTGCAACGTCTCCTAAGTCAAAAATAAACTCTATGACTGACCTGATCAATCAGGCAAAATCAAAGCCTGACAATTTATCGTGTGCCTCCAGTGGGGTGGGAACCAGTGGGCATCTGGCTTGTGCCATGCTGGCGCAATCCATAGGTTCCAATATTAAGATCATTCCTTACAAAGGGGGTGCGCCAGCCATTACGGACGTTATGGGTGGGCATACTGATTTCTTGGCAATCAATGAGGTACTCCCTTACATTCGCAATAAAAGTCTTAGAGGATTGGCTATAACTTCTGAGAAGCGTTCACCTCTTGCTCCAGAGCTTGCTCCGGTTTCTGATGCAATTCCGGGCTTCGACCTTGTTTCTTGGTATGGAGTTTTGGCTCCTGCCGCCACACCGTCTGCTGTCATTAAAAAATTAAATACAGAAATTGTCGCTGTCATCAATGAGAAGTCTGTTCAGGAGCGAATTGTTTCGCTCGGTGCCACATCTGTGGGAAATACCCCGGAGGAATTTGCAAAGATTATCAATAACGACTTGATCAAGTATGAAAAAATAATCAAATCCTTGAACATTGTTCTTGATTGATGGCTGCCCTGTGCCCTCAAGGTGATGCTGCACTGCATCTGCTGCAGCAGTTATTTGGCCGGCAATTGACCGTTTACAACATCACAAGATTCAAACCGTGAGAGGAAAACCCGGATGCTCAACGATTGGAAAAACCAGCTGACGCAAACCCGCGCGGCCAGCGCCCGCCTGGCGCAGGCCCATCCCCAACTCATGAAGGCCTTTCAGGGGCTCAATGCCACGCAGGGCGCCAATGGCCTGGATGCCAAGACACGGGAGCTGATCGCGGTGGCCGTGGCCGTAACGACGCGCTGCGACGGCTGCATTGCCTCTCACGCGCGGGCCGCCCGCGAAGCCGGCGCGTCCGAGGCCGAGCTCAGTGATGCATTGAGCACGGCCATCGCCCTGAACGCAGGCGCTGCCTATGTTTACTCCCTGCGCGCCATGGAAGCCCACAGCCAGTTCGGCGAATGAAGCGTCGCATGAACCACACAACCGACCGTCCAAGGAATAAGGCATGAAAGTCACCACCGTTGAAACCCTGATTTGCGATGCGGGCTGGCGCAATTACTATTTTCTCAAGATCACGACAGACACCGGCATCGTCGGCTGGAGCGAGTATGACGAGGGCTTCGGCTCGCCCGGCATCACAGCCATCATTGAAAAGCTCAAGCACCGCCTGATCGGGGAGTCGGTCCATGCCCATGAGAAATTCAGCCAGCTTGCCAACTGCCTGACCCGCCCGGCGCCAGGCAGCGTCATCGGCCAGGCCATCGGCTGCATCGAGAATGCACTGCTGGACGCCAAAGCCAAGTCCCTGGGCGTGCCCTGCTATGAACTGCTGGGGGGCAAAATCAGGGACCAGGTGAATGTGTACTGGTCACATTGCCCGACCTGGCGCATCAACCACCCCAAGTTCTACGGTCCCGCTGTCAAAGACTTGGATGGTGTGAAAGCCACCGCTGCGGAAGCCCGTTCGCGCGGCTTCAAGGCCCTCAAGACCAACCTCTTCGTTCACGACGAAGGCGACGCCTACGCCTGGCGACCGGGTTTCGGTGTTCAGTTCCTGCCTGAGTTACCGGTGGACAAGCGGCTGATTCGAAACATCCGCAACCACTTGGAGGCCTTGCGCGACGGTGCCGGTCCCGACATGGGGCTGCTGATTGACTTCAATTTCAACGCCAAACCGGAGGGTTTGAAGCGCGTACTTCGGGAACTGGCCGATCTGGACCTGTACTGGGTCGAGATCGACCTCGCAAGCGCCAAAGCCCTTGCCGATGTGCGCCGCAACAGCCCCCACCCCATCAGTTCCTGCGAGACGCTGATCGGCATGCGCAATTTTCTGCCCTACTTTGAACATCAGGCCATGGACGTGGCCATCGTCGATGCGGTGTGGAACGGAGTCTGGCAGGCGGTCAAGATCGCCGCCCTGGCCGAAGCCCATGAAGTCAATGTTGCGCCTCACAACTTCTACGGTGATCTGTGCACCATGATGAACGCGCATTTTGCGGCGGCGGTGCCGAACCTGCACATCATGGAGGTCGACATCGACCGGCTGCCCTGGGAGAGTGAGCTGTACACGCATTCGCCCGAATTCAAAGACGGATGCCTGCTGATTCCCGATCGGCCCGGCTGGGGCACAGACCCCATTGAAGAGGCCATACGGGCAAGACCTCCCAAAGTCACGGGCGGGCTTCTTCAATACAAGAGAGCCTGAGATACTCGACCACATTCAGGGCGCAGCCGACTTGATCGTCGGCAGCGCTGGGCCCCTGCCCGAAGGATGTCCAACCTTCAGGCATGAAAGTGGATCTGATCTGGCATGACCGTGAACCATCTTCGCTCGCTGCTGGCTTTGTACAGTCGAGGGACGATTGCGGCCGCAGCACTGGATATGCACCTGTCGCCAGCGGCCGTCAGTGTGCAGTTGAGGCTCCTCGAAGATGAGCTTGGGGTGGCGCTCTTTGTTCGCACAGGACGGTCCATACGCCTGACCGCGGCCGCTTACCAGTTGCTGCCCAAAGCTGAAAAATTGGTGCGGGCCTACGACGAACTCAAACGAACGCCTCTGGCGCAACCGGTGCGGGGGGTGATCTCTCTGGGCGTGCTCAACTCGGCCTTGCTGGGCACCTTTCCCAGCGTGATCCAGCGGGTGATGGCCGAGCATGAGCACCTGCAGATCAAGGTCCACGCCGGCCCCTCGCCCGACCTGGTCGCCAAGGTGCTTGCCGGCGTACTGGACGGCGCCATCGTCACCTGTCCGCCCACGGCCCTGGATGAGGAGTTCATCGTGCACCCGATCTATACCGAGCCCTTTACCCTGGTCCGGCATGCGAGGACCCCTTTCACCCACCTGGCCGATGTGCTCACCCGGCAGCCTTACATCGCATTGGACCGTTCCACCTGGACGGGCAGGCAGATCGAGCACTTTCTGGTCCACCGAGGCATTCACGTCGAACCGGTGATGGAGTTGAACTCCCAGGAGGCCATTCTCGCGGCGGTCAAGCACGGCCTGGGGGTGTCCTTGTTACCCCTTATCCAGGGCTGGGTTTCGGACGCCCGGCTGGGCTTCAATCAGTTCCCCGAAGTCACGCGAACCATCGGCCTGGTGGAGCGTCGCACGCACGTGCTGTCCCACCTGACCGCCCAGATCCTGGGCGCTTATGCCGCGGTGCTTCAAGACACCGACCCGGGCCACCCGCTGGAGTCTGCGGATGCATCTACCGCTGCGCCAAGCAGCACAGCGAGCCCGGTGGCAAGCTACACGGCAAGTGGAGCACCCAGTGGACGAGATCTCCCTCACGCCGCTGGAGCTGATTGATCGCATTGCAGCCTTGGTGCCACCACCGCGCACGCACCGCCACCGGTATTTCGGCGTGCTGGCACCCCATTCGCCGCACAGGGCTGCAGTGGTGGCACAGGCCGCAGGCCAAACCGCAGGCGCGGGCACGGCACAGCACGAGCCAGTCGGCGTGCCCGCAACGGTGGATGTCACGGTGAACGCCATGGGCGTGGCCACGGTCGGCGCACCCAACCAGCCCGAGCCCGTCCAGCCCGCGCAGCCCTAGCGCCCGGCGCACTGTCTGTGGGCGGTGCTGATCGCCCGCATCTGCGAGGTGTTTCCTAAGGTATGCCCGATCTGTGGCGGTCAGATGCGCATCACAAGCCTTCATCACTCACCGCGTTGACATCCACCAAATACTGGACCACATCAGGGTGGATGCAGAGCCGCTGCGCATCACGCCCGCACGCGGGCCGCCGCTGTGGGGCGGGTGCGGTGTGCGGATAGGCGAGGGTGTCGACGTCGCGTCAGATTGGGATGAAGCGGCCCAAGTGGCACCGGACTTCGAGGCCGGTCAGCGCGTCAGTTGGTGAGCCATGGCAACAGCGGTTTGGCCAATGCTGATAGGCAGGGCTGCGTCTGTCACTGCCAAAAAATGCGCAAACCGAAAAAATCTCGGGCAACTGGCCCTGAACAAGCTTTCAGGCAGACCCAGCCTGAAGGCCTGTGATGCCCAAAACCTGGACCATGGTCGTCCTCATGCGCTTGGATTTCCTATCCGTCCGGTAACCACTAAGGATGGTGTTCAAAACACCCTTGGCCACAGGCGTTGAGACGAGATATCCCACATGGTGACCCAATCGGCTGATTTTTTGAGGCGCAAATGAAGGGTTTTTGGTCGCACCAGCTGTGTCATACTTTAGTTCATGTGGCTGGATTTTCTTTCGTTGATCGCACTGAGCAGGGCCACTAGCGCTGAGGTTTCTGGGTGGCTGCTCAACCTGCTCGTGTTCCTGGGGGCTGCGGTGCTGGCCGTGCCCATTGCGCGGCTGACGGGCTTGGGTGCGGTCATCGGCTACCTGGCTGCGGGCATCGCCATCGGGCCCTGGGCGCTGGGCCTGGTGAGCGACCCGGCGGCGATCCTGGGCTTTGCCGAGTTCGGCGTGGTGCTGATGCTGTTCCTGGTGGGCCTGGAGCTTGAACCGCGCCGGCTGTGGCAGCTGCGTGTGCCCATCTTCGGCTGGGGCAACGTGCAGTTGCTGGGCTCCACCGCGCTGCTCGCCGCCGTGGGCATGGCGCTGGGCCTGGACTGGCGCGTGGCGCTGGTGGCCGGGCTGGCGCTGGCACAGAGCTCCACGGCCATCGCACTGGCCATGCTGGCCGAGCGCAACCTGATGTCCACCACCGGCGGGCGCAGCATCCTCTCGGTGTCGCTGTTCCAGGACATCGGCGGCATCGCCATCCTCACGCTGCTGCCGCTGCTGGCGGTGAGCACAGCAGCCGACGCGCGGCCGGGCTGGCTGACGGCGCTGATCGCCATTGGCTTGGTGCTTGCCATCGTGTTGGGCGGGCGGTGGCTGCTGCAGCCGGCGCTGGGCTGGATCGCACGCAGTCGCACCCCAGAGATCTTCACCGCAGCCAGCCTGCTGCTGGTCGTGGCCACGGCGGCGCTGATGCAGGCGGCCGGGCTGTCGATGGCGCTGGGCGCTTTCCTGGCCGGCGTGCTGCTGGCCGAGAGCGAGTACCGCCGCCAGCTCGAGACCGACCTGGAGCCCTTCAAGGGCCTGCTGCTGGGTCTGTTCTTCATTGCTGTGGGCATGAGCATCGATTTCGCGGTGATCGTCGCTGCCCCACTGGCCATGGTCGGCGTGGTGCTGGGCTTTGTGCTGCTCAAAGCGTTGCTGTTGCTGGCGATGGCGCGGCTGATGCCGGTGCCGCTGGCCGAGCGAGCGGTGTTCGTGGTGATGCTGGCGCAAGGTGGTGAGTTCGGCTTCGTGGTGTTGCAGGCAGCGGGCGGCGCGGGGCTGATGCCGCCGGCCACAGGCAGCTTTCTTCTGGCAGCCATCACCATCTCAATGCTGTGCACACCGCTGGTGATGTTGTTGGTGGACCGCTGGATAGTGCCCCGCCTGGGTGCCCGCAAGGTGACCGAGCGGCCGGACGAGATCGACGAGGCGCAGACCGCGTCCATCCTCATCCTGGGCTTCGGCCGCTACGGGCAGGTGGTGGCGCGGCTGATCAACGCCGCCGGTCTGGCGGCCACGGTGCTCGACCACGACCCCGATCAGGTGGCCATCGTGCGCCGCTTCGGCTGGCCGGCCATCTACGGCGACGCGACACGGCTGGATTTGCTGCGCACGGCCGGTGCTGGCAGCGCAAGGGTCATTGTCGTCGCCATCGACAGCGTGGATCAGAGCCTGGAGGTGGTGGATTTGCTGAACAAGCACTTTGCGCAGGCCCAGCTCGTGGTGCGCGCGCGCAATGCAGACCACTGGATGGGCTTGCACAACCGCGGCGTGCAGCACGTGGAACGCGAGACGCTGGACGCGGCGCTCATGAGCGGGCGCAGCGTGCTCGAGCTGATGGGCTGGGAGCGCCGCACGGCGCGCAACCAGGCCTTGCGTTTTCGCCGGCACACCGTGGAGCTGCTGCACGAGATGGCCGCGCACCGGGGCGACGAGGCCCAGCTCATTGCGGTGGCCAAGCGCGGCCGGCAGCAGCTGCAGGCGCAGTGGTCACGCGAGCGGGCCGAGCGCCGCGTTGAGAGCTTGGCCACGCCCGTAGACACCCCTGGGAAAGGCGAAGACTGAAAGACGGGTATACCGGGTGTGCATGCTTTCCTGATGCAAGCCCGTGCGCCGGGTGTCATCTTCCACCCGGCCACTGGCGTGAATGCGGATACCGTGGCCCAAGTGCAGGCCAGCTTGCGCAAAAGCAACCTGCGCGCCTTTGTGGGCCTGGCCTGCTGGAGGGTTTTGAGGCCCAAAAGATGCTGGCCTACAAGCACAGCAGGTTTTTGGTGGGCACCAGCGCTTGCATTGCAGCGCATGACCTCGCGGGCCTGGAGCGCTAGCTGCGCTACAGCGCGCGCCCACCGTTTGCGCTGGAGCGCACGCGGGCCGCCGCTGTGGGGCGGGTGCGGTGTGCAGATTCATCGCGAATCGCTGGCGCGGGCGTCACACCACCAAAGGCAAAGCCCTTTGCCGCTTGCCCGTGAGGGCAAACAACGCGTTGCCCACCGCCGGTGCCAGTGGCGGCAAGCCCGGTTCGCCCACGCCTGCCGGGTGGCGGGTGCTGGGCATGATGTGGGTCTCCACCGTGGGTGCCTGGCTGAGCGTGAGCATGGGGTAACTCGGGAAGTTGCTTTGCTGCACCACGCCGCCCACGATGTCGATGCGGCCGTACAGCGCGGCGCTCAGGGCATAGACCACGCTGCTTTCCATTTGCTGGGCCACGGTGCCGGGGTTGACCACGGTGCCGCAGTCGATGGCACACACCACGCGGTGCACGCGGATCTGGCCTGCCGTCAGCGAGACCTCGGCCACTTGCGCCACGATGGAGCCAAAGGATTTGTGCAGCGCGATGCCCCGCGCACGGCCCGCAGGCAGGGGTGTGCCCCAAGCGGCTTTGTCGGCCGCCAGCTGCAGCACGGCGGCGTAACGCGGTGCGTCTTTCAACCAGCTCAGGCGGAAGGACAGCGGGTCTTGCTTGGTGGCAAAGGCCAGTTCGTCGATGAAGCTTTCTGAGAAAAAAGCGTTGTGCGAGTGACCGACCGCGCGCCAAAAGCCCACCGGTACGCCGGACTTCGTGGCCACATGGCTCATGTGCTGGCTGGCAAAACCGTAGGGCAAATCGAACAGGCCTTCTGAGGTGGTTTTGTCGGGCGTGTCGATGGGGCCAGAGATGATGGGCGCGGCGCGTGCCGTCCAGCGCGGGGTAATGGCGTCACCGGCCGATTGGATGCGCAAGCTGGTCACAGAGCCTTTCTCGTCGATCGAGGCTTGGAGTTTGGCCAGTTGCATGGGCCGGTAAAAATCGTGTGTCATGTCTTCTTCACGCGACCAGCTCAGTTGCACCGGCTGGCCCTCGCAGGCCATGGCCACTTGCACGGCTTGGCCGACAAAGTCGACTTCCAAGCGACGACCGAAACCACCGCCCAGTTGGGTGACGTGCACGGTGACTTGGGTCTCGTCGACCTTGGCCACTTTGGCGGCCATGTCGCGGGCCATTTGCGGCACTTGCGTGGGCACCCAGATCGTCACCTTGCCGTCTTTGACTTGCGCGGTGCAGTTCATCGGCTCCATGGTGGCGTGGGCCAGATAAGGCGCTTGGTACAGCGCATCGATGCGGGTGGTGGCGGCTTTTTCGGCCTGGGTGGGCACGCCTTGTTCGTGAAAAGTGAAGCCGCTTTCGGTGTTCAGGGCCTTGAGCAAGTCGGCCTGGATGCGCTGGGTATCAAGCGCTCCCGTGCCGGGTGCTTGCCACTGCACTTTGATGGCCTGCACGCCTTGTTTGGCGTGCCAGGTGCTTTGGCCCACCACGGCCAAGCCTGCCGTGCCGCCGCCCCAGGCATCAAGCGGCACAACTTTGGACACGCCTTTCAGGGCCAAGGCGTCTTGGGTGTCCATGGATGCAGCGCTGCCGCCCAGCATGGGGCACATCTGCACGGCGGCAAACAGCAGGCCCGGCAGGCGTACATCGGCACCAAACTGGGCTTGGCCTGTGACTTTGCTCGGAACGTCGGTGCGGGGCGCTGGTTGGCCGATGAGCTGCCAGTGTTCGCGCGATTTGGTTTGGATGCCCGAGGGCGTGCTGCCCGAAGCGGCAGCCACCATTTGGCCGTAATGCGCCGATTGGCCCAAGGCGTGCTGCATCACGCCTTGGGCCACGGTGATCTCGCTGGCGGGCACTTGCCAAGCGGCAGCAGCGGCTTGCAGCAAGCTGGCCCGCGCCGTGGCAGCGGCCATGCGCAAAGGGTCCCACAGGTCGGCGATCGAAGACGATCCGCCGGTGGCGTTGATGCCCAGTTCGCGGGCGACTTTGCCCACCAGCCATTCGCCCATCTTGATCTTGACGGGTTTGTGCTCGCCCTCGCTGTCCATCGGGTGAAAGGGCAGGCTGGCCACCAGCATGGCCACGTTGCCGTAAATGCTGTCGTTGCCGGCTGGCTCCAAGCGCACGCGGCTAAGCGGCACATCGAGTTCTTCGGCCACCAGCATGGCCAGCGCGGTGTGCACGCCTTGGCCCATTTCGCTGCGCGGCATGGCCAGCACCACCGCGCCGTCTTGGGCGATTTTGATCCAGCCGTTCAGAGCGACATCGCCTGGGGTTTTGAGCATGAGTTCGGGTGTGCCCAAACGTGAGCGGGCGGGCATCACGCCCCAGCCGACAAGCAGTGCGCCGGTCGCGCCGAGCGCGCTGAGCAACCAGGTGCGGCGCTTCATGCGGCACCGCCTGGCTGCAGGCTGGCCGCAGCGCGGTGGATGGCGGCGCGCACGCGCTGGTAAGTGCCGCAGCGGCACAGGTTGGTCATGGCGGCGTCGATGTCGGCATCGCTGGGCTTGGGCGTTTGATCGAGCAGGGCGGCAGCGGCCATCAGCATGCCGCTTTGGCAGTAACCGCATTGCGGCACTTGCTCGGCGATCCAAGCGGCTTGCAGCGGGTGGGGGTTTTCTGCCGTGCCCAAGGATTCGATGGTTTTGATGGGTTGATGGGCCACCGCCGACACGGGCATCACGCAAGAGCGCACGGGCTGGCCGTTCACATGCACCGTGCAGGCACCGCAAGCGGCCACGCCGCAGCCGAACTTGGTGCCGGTCAGGTTCAATTCGTCGCGCAGCACCCACAGCAAGGGCATGCTCGGATCGGCAGAAGAGGTGCGGCTTTGGCCGTTGATGTTCAGTTGCATGCGGGTATTTGGGTGTTGAGGTGTTGTTGCATGGTAATGGCATCACGGGCGCAGCAAGGCCAGCGCCCAAAGAGGCCTTGCACTGCTTGGGTGGAGTTTCAAGGCGCGCTCCATGGTGGGTGTTTTTGCATGCTGCGGTGGTAGAGGTCAGAGGACTCAAAAGCAGTCAACCAATCGGCCAGAAAAAGCCAGTCTTGGGCTGCAAACCAAAGCGGGTCGGTGTGGGCAAATTGCCGTACAAAGGGCGCAATGGCCGCGTCGCTCAAGCCCCATTGCCTGCCTGCCAAAAAGGCTTGATCCTGCAAGCGCGCGTTCAGCGACTGCAGCCAAGGCACGGCCTGGTCGCGTTCGGTCAAGCCGCTCAAAAGCCCAAATCGATCGGGGTATTTGAAGCGGTCCAGTTGCTGTTTGAATGGGCCGTCGTTGTGCGCAATGCAGGCCATGGCATCGACCCATGCCTGCTCGGAGCTGGGCAGCCAAGCCAGTGGGTCGTGTTGGCGCAAGGCCCAAAGCATGATGTCCAAGCTTTCCGCCAGCACCTGGCTTTTTTCAAGCCCGTCTGGCCACGCGCGCACGCATAAGACGGGCACGGTGCCTTTGGGGGACAAGCTCAGCATGTGGCTGGGCTTGTGCCGCAAAACCACTTCACGGTGTTCCCAGGCCACACCGCTGGCCAGCAGGGCCAGTCGCGCCCGCATGGCGTAAGGGCAGCGTCGAAACGAGTACAGAATCGGCAAGGTTTGAGCAGACATGTTCAAAGTTTAATTCGCCTTGTCTTGAAAATGACGAGGCGGCTGTGCCAAGATAAATGCTTTTTCCACATTGAAGGAGAGCTGCCTTGAACAACAACCTGATTGAAGACACGCAAGCCCTGTTGGGTGGGCGCACACAAGATGCCGGTGCCACTCGCCGTGTGGCTTTGAAAGCCGCATTGGGTGTGGGTTACGCTGCTGCGGCTTTGCCGATCATGGCGCAAACGGCCATTAAAACGCCGGCCACAGGCTTGGTCAGTGGCGAGGTCATGATCGATGTGAATGGGTTCAAGATGCCCGCTTACCGCAGCGCACCTGCAGGAAAAACCGGTTTGCCGGTGGTGTTGGTGATCTCCGAAATTTTTGGGGTGCACGAGTACATCGCCGATGTCGCGCGCCGCTTGGCGCAAGCGGGTTATTTGGCGATTGCACCGGAGATGTTTGTCCGCCAAGGTGACCCCAACGAGTACGGTGAAATCGCCAAGTTGCAGGCCGAGATCATCGCCAAAGTGCCCGACGCCCAGGTCATGGGCGATTTGGACGCTTGCGTGGCATGGGCCGCAGCCAACGGCGGCAACACCGACAAGCTGGCCATCACCGGCTTTTGCTGGGGTGGGCGCATCACTTGGTTGTATGCGGCGAACCAGCCCAAGCTCAAGGCCGGCGTGGCTTGGTATGGCCGTTTGGTGGGCAATGCCACGGCGCAGACCCCCGCGCACCCCATGGCTTTGGCCAGCAGCCTCAAGGCCCCCGTGTTGGGTTTGTATGGCGCTGCCGACACCGGCATCCCTCTTGACAGCGTGGACAAGATGAAAACCGAACTGGCCCAAGGCCCCGCTGCGGCCAAAGCCAGTGAGTTTGTGGTTTATCCTGATGCCCCGCATGCCTTTCATGCCGATTACCGCAGCAGCTTTCGCAAGGGGCCTGCCGAAGACGGCTGGCAGCGCATGCTGGCTTGGTTCAAGCGCCACGGCGTGGCTTGACTGGGTATGACAAGAGACCGCCTTGAGGGGTGGTTTCTTGCAGGGTGCAAGATGTCTCGGAAAAAACAATGACTTTATTGGCGATTTTGTTGGGCACTTTGGTGGCGGGCATTGGCAGTGTCTGGGTGGCAGCTTGGCTGAGTTTTGGCGTGTTGAGCCGCTACACCCAACACATGCTGAGCTTGGCCGCCGGGGCTTTGATGGCGACCGCGTTTTTGCATTTGTTGCCCGAGGCCTTTGAGAGTGAGGCCGGGGCCCATGAGTTGTTCATGAGTCTGTTGGTGGGTTTGGTGTTTTTCTTTTTGCTCGACAAAGCCGAACTTTGGCACCACGGACATGAACACGGACATGGGCCAAGCCAAGAAGACCATTCGCACGCGCACGCGCATGCGCATGCGCACGGTCATTCGCACAGTGCCTCCAGCAAAGACGGGTCAAACCGCGGACAGTGGACGGTGCTGGCCGGTGACAGCGTGCACTGCTTTGGGGACGGTATCTTGATCGCTTCGGCATTCATGGCCGACATGCATTTGGGTGTTATCGCTTCGTTGGCGGTGTTGGCGCACGAAATCCCGCACCACATGGGCGATTTGGTGGTGTTGCGTCAAGACAACAGCAGCCGCCAAGCGGCCATCCTGAAGGTGTCAATGGCCGGGGCCATTACCGCATTGGGCGGCGCTGTGGGTTATGTGTTGGTCGATGCCTTGCGCGAGTGGTTGCCCTTTTTCTTGGTGGTCGCCAGCAGCAGCTTTGTCTATGTTGCCTTGGCCGACTTGATTCCGCAGTTGCAAAAACGCCTGACAGCCCGCGAGACAGCGGCCCAAATCCTGTGGTTGGGCGCGGGCATTGGCATGGTGGCTTTGGTCAGTGCTTTGGCAGGGCACCAGCATTGAGGCGTTGAGCGTTGAGCGTTGAGCGTTGAGCGTTGAGCGTTGAGCGTTGAGCGTTTGGCGTTGAGCGTTGAGCGTTTGGCGTGAGTCAGGACGCGTTCTCC
>NZ_JBIKIL010000092.1:0-15314 GCF_044361645.1 Limnohabitans sp.
TCACGCTCAAGCCTCAAGCCTCAACCCTCAACCCTCAACCCTCAACCCTCAACCCTCAAGCTAAGACGCCAAACGCTCGTCAAGAGCGCGCGCAGGGCAGACCGGGTGTGGTGCACCACTCGCTCCAACTGCCTGCATACAGCGCAGTGGGGCCGAAACCGGCCAATTCCATGGCCAGCAGGTTGGGCACGGCGGTCACGCCACTGCCGCAGTGGTGCACCACACTGCTGGCCGGGCGGCCTGCCAGCACTTGGGTCCATTCGGCTTGGAGTTGCTCGGGGCTTTTGAAGCGGCCGTCAGCGCTGAAGTTGTCGGTGTAAGGCCGGTTCAAAGCGCCGGGGATGTGGCCAGCCACCGGGTCCAGGGGTTCCACCTCGCCGCGGTACCGCGCCGCAGCGCGGGCATCGACAATGGTTTGCTCTGGGCGGCCCAATTGCGCCGACACGGCCTCGGTCAAAACCAGTTGGCGCAGCGGCGGATGCAGCACAAAACGCGCCGGTGCGGCAGCGCTTGACGGCGAGGGAACAGACGAGAGATCAGCCGAGGCCGCAGATGAATCGAAAGGGCCAGAGGCCAGCGCACCGCCTGCGTTTTTCCAGGCCTGCAAGCCACCGTCCAGCACCGCCACCGCGTCGTGGCCCAACCATTCGAGCATCCACCACAGACGGCCGCAGTAGGCGCTGTTGTTGCGGTCGTACACCACGATCTGCATGCCGTTGTGAATGCCCAGACTGCCGAGCCACTGCGCCACCGCCTCGCGCTGCGGCAAGGGGTGACGCCCGCCGTTGACGGCTTGGCCTGGGGCGTGTGTGCTCAGGTCTTTGTCCAGATGCGCGGGCAAGGCAGCGGCGATGCGTTCGCTGACAAAAATGCCATCGGCCAGCTCGGGTTTCATCAGGTCAAAGCTGCAGTCCAGCACGGCGAGGGGGGTGCCTTGGGCTTGCAGGGCTTGCAATTGGGCGGCGGTGATGAGCAAGTTGTACATGGCAGGGTCTCCAAAAACGGGGGTTCTTCAGTGTTCTTCAGCGGGGGCGCGGGGCAGGGCGCGGCTGCGCAAGGCGGTGGCGGCGATGCCGCTGGCGATGATGAGCAGCATGCCCGCCCAGCCAATGAAGGGAATCTGGTCGCCAAATAAAAACAAACCGTACAAGGCGGCAAACACAATGCCCGAATACTGCAAATTGGCCACCACCAGGGTGGAGCCTTGGGTGTAGGCCTTGGTCATGCTCAGTTGTCCCAGGGCGGCCAACACCCCAATGGGCAGCAGCCACAAAGCCGCTGGCCAAGTCCAGGCGCTCGCGCCAGTGAACAGCATGGCGACACCGCCCACCACGGTGGTGCCGATGGAAAAATAAAACACCGTGCGCTGCTCGGGCTCGCCCAAGCGGCCCAAGGCGGCCACTTGCAAGTAGGCCAGTGCCGCGCCCAGCCCCGAGAGCAGGCCAATCACGCCCGCAAACAGCTGGTTTTGCTCGATGGTGGGGCGCAAGATCATGACCACCCCGCTGAAACCGGCCATCACGGTGAGCACCAAGGGCCCTTGGCGACCGATGTCTTGCAGTCGTCCCATCACCAAAGTGCCACCGATCAAAAACGCTGCCACCCAGACGCCGCTCATGTAGTTGAGGGTCATGGCGGTGGCCAGTGGCAGGTGGGCGATGGCGTAGAACCAGGCCGACAAAGAGGCCACACCGATGACAGAGCGCCAGACATGCATCAAGGGGATGGGGGTGCGCAGTGACACGTCTTGCGCTTTGCACAGCGCGGCCATGAAGGCGATGCCGATCAGGCCCCGAAAAAACACCAACTCAAAAGTGTGAAAGTGGGGCGCGGCGTATTTGATGCACACGCTCATGGTCGCAAAAAAAAGCGACGCCAAAATCATCCAAGAGGCTTGCATCGGGGGGGCGCGCCGCTTCAAATGCCGTTCATTTGCTGCCGGTACCACTCGTGGAAATGCTGCATGCCGTCTTCCATGGGGCTTTGGTAAGGGCCCACTTCGTTGTCCCCGCGCGCCAGCAGGGCTTGGCGGCCCGCGTCCATGCGCTCGGCGATCTCGTCGTCTTCGATGCAGGTTTCCATGTAGGCCGCTTGCTGGGCTTCAACGAATTCGCGCTCAAAGGCCACGATCTCTTCGGGGTAGTAAAACTCCACCATGTTCAGGGTTTTGCTGGGGCTGATCGGGTGCAAGGTAGACACCGTGAGCACATGCGGGTACCACTCGACCATGATGTGCGGGTAGTAGGTCAGCCAAATCGCGCCGCGCTCGGGCAGTTGGCCGTTGCGGTATTTCAGCAGCACCTCGTGCCAGGTCTTGTACGCGTCCGAGCCGGGTTGGCCAAAACCGGCCGACACACCCACGGTCTGCACCGAATAGTGCTCTTTGAACTCCCAACTCAGGTCGTCACAGGTGACAAACTGGCCCAGCCCCGGGTGGAAGGGGCCCACATGGTAGTCCTCCAAATACACCTCAATGAAGGTTTTCCAGTTGTAGTTGCACTCGTGTAACTCCACCCGGTCGAGCGCGTAGCCGTCGAAACTCAGTTGTGCGCGCGGACCCATGTTCGCCAGATCGGCCGCGATGTCGCGGCCGTTGTCCTCAAACAGCAGGCCGTTCCATTCGCGCAAGGGGTAGTTGTTCAGGTTCAGGCAGGGGTCTTGCGCAAAGTGCGGTGCGCCCAACAATTGGCCATTGGGTGCATAAGTCCAGCGGTGCAGCGGGCAGACAATGTTGCCGCCTGCGCTGCCTTTTTGTGGCGTGTGCAGATTGCCCCGGCCGCTGAGCATGAGGGCTTGGCGGTGGCGGCAGACGTTGGACACCAGTTCCACCCCGCCTTGGGCGTTGCGCACCAAGGCGCGACCCTCTCCCTCATGGGGCAGGGCGCAGTAGTCGCCTGGGTGGGGCACCGCCAGCTGGTGGCCCACATAGCGGGGGCCTGGCCGAAAGAGCGTGTTCAATTCGCGCTGAAACAGCGCCTCATCGAAATAAGTGGAAACTGGTAGTTGGCTTGCGGCCTGCTGCAGTTGAAGACTTAAATCAGACATGGATGACCTGACCTAGAGACTCCCCCTATGAAGGGGCAGGAACAACGCGCTGAATTCCTGAGAAAAAAGCGCAAAAAATGACAGGAGGTGCTGTCGGTGAGCCGCGATTCTAACCCGGGCGCTGAGGCCCTTCTTTGAGCCGTCTCAATGCCCAGCTTCGGCCTTGCCGTGGCGCAAAACGCTGACCTGATGGCGGCCCGAAGACCCTGACGCGGACTTGTGTCAGCTTGGACAAGGCTTCAAGCCTAAAATCAGAATTTTGGTTCCGGAACTTCCATGCCCAAGGCCGCTCAACCCGACCCCGCCGATCTCACCCATGCTGCAGCGGTGCCCCTGCCCGCGACGTACGAATTGGCTTTGGCTGAGCTGGAGTCGCTGGTCGGTCAATTGGAATCGGGCCAAATGCCTTTGGACCAGCTCTTGACGGGCTACCAGCGCGGCGCTGCTTTGCTGGCGTTTTGCCGCGACAAGCTCAAGGCGGTGGAAGATCAGATTCAGGTGCTGGACGGCGGGCAAGTCAAGCCCTGGAGTGGTGCATGAGCGTTTTTGACCTCCACACCTGGATGCAGTCGCATCTGGGCCGGCTTGAGCAGGCGCTGTCGCAAGGCATCGCCGCCGACTCGCCCGCCCAATTGGGCCTGGCCATGCGCTACGCCGTGCTCGACGGCGGCAAGCGCCTGCGCCCCTTGCTGGTGCTGGCCACGGCCGAGGCGGTGGGCGACGCTTTGCAAAGCGCGGCGGCCCTGAATGCCGCCTGCGCCATTGAGCTGATCCACGCCTATTCCTTGGTGCACGATGACATGCCTTGCATGGACAACGATGTGCTCAGGCGCGGCAAACCCACGGTGCATGTGCAGTTTGGCCAGGCGCAGGCCCTGCTGGCGGGGGATGCTTTACAGACTTTGGCTTTTGAAATGTTGACCCCACAGGACACCAGCGTGAGCGCTGCGGTGCAAGCCACTTGTGTGGGTTTGCTGGCCCGCGCCTCGGGCTACCAAGGCATGGCCGCAGGCCAAGCGATCGACTTGGCCAGTGTGGGCCAGCGCCTGAGCGAAGAGCAGCTGCGCCAAATGCACCGCCTCAAAACCGGGGCCTTGCTGTTGTGCAGTGTGCAAATGGGCGCGGCCTGTGTGCAAGGCGTGCCCGCCCCGGTGCAGGCGGCCTTGAGCCGTTTTGGACAGGCGCTGGGCCTGGCCTTTCAGGTGGTGGACGATGTCCTGGACGTGACGGCCGATTCGGCCACGCTGGGCAAGACTGCAGGCAAAGACGAAGCCGCTGACAAACCCACTTATGTGGCCCTGATGGGGCTGGATGCGGCCAAGGCCTATGCCGATGTGCTGGCCGCCGAGGCTGTGCAGGCCCTGGCCGACACCGGTTTGCCCGAGGCCCGTTTGGCCGCTTTGCGCGCCTTGACCGCGATGGTGGTAGAAAGAAACAACTGACATGACCGATTTGCTCAAGACCATCGACCAGCCCGCTGACCTGCGCCGCCTGTCGCGCACAGAACTGCCGCACTTGGCCGACGAATTGCGCCAGTGCGTCCTGAACAATGTGTCACAAACCGGCGGGCACCTCAGTTCCAACCTGGGTACGGTGGAGCTCACGGTGGCCTTGCACTATGTCTTCAACACCCCAGAAGACCGCATCGTCTGGGACGTGGGCCACCAAACTTACCCGCACAAAATTCTGACCGGGCGGCGCGAGCGCATGCCCACGCTGCGCCAATTTGGCGGCTTGTCGGGCTTTCCGCGCCGCGACGAAAGCGAATACGACACCTTTGGCACGGCGCACTCGTCCACCAGCATTTCGGCCGCTTTGGGCATGGCCGTGGCCGCCCGCCAAAAGGGCGAGTCGCGCCACTCGATTGC
The DNA here is from genome assembly GCF_044361645.1 of Limnohabitans sp. Taxonomy (GTDB): domain Bacteria; phylum Pseudomonadota; class Gammaproteobacteria; order Burkholderiales; family Burkholderiaceae_C; genus Limnohabitans_A. The sequence continues at coordinate 4,914 of NZ_JBIKIL010000092.1, forward strand.
GGTGATCGGCGACGGCGCCATGACCGCGGGCATGGCCTTTGAAGCCCTGAACAACGCGGGTGTCGAAGAGTGCAAGCTGCTGGTGATCCTGAACGACAACGACATGTCGATCAGCCCGCCCGTGGGCGCGCTCAACCGCTACCTGGCCCAACTCATGAGCGGGCGTTTTTACTCGGCGGCCAAGGCCGGGGCCAAAAATGTGCTGAAAAATGCACCGCCTTTGTTCGAGCTGGCCAAGCGCCTCGAAGAAACCGCCAAAGGCATGGTGGTGCCCGCCACGCTGTTCGAGAAATTCGGCTTCAACTACATCGGCCCGATCGACGGGCACGACCTGGAGTCTTTGATCCCCACGCTGGAAAACATCAAAAACCTGGATGGCCCGCAGTTCTTGCATGTGGTGACCAAAAAAGGCCAGGGCTATGACAAGGCCGAAGCCGACCCGGTGGCCTACCACGGCCCTGGCAAGTTCGACCCCAGTGTGGGCCTGGTGCCAGCGGCAGCGCCCGCCAAAACCACTTTTACCCAGGTGTTTGGTCAGTGGCTGTGCGACATGGCCGAGAAAGACATGCGCCTGGTGGGCATCACCCCTGCCATGCGCGAGGGCTCGGGCATGGTGGCTTTTCACCAGCGCTTTCCCAAGCGTTATTACGACGTGGGCATCGCCGAGCAGCACGCCGTGACCTTTGCCGCCGGCATGGCCTGCGAGGGCCTGAAACCCGTGGTGGCCATTTACTCCACCTTTTTGCAGCGCGGCTACGACCAGCTGATCCACGACGTGGCGCTGCAAAACCTGCCCGTCGTTTTCGCCTTGGACCGCGCGGGCCTGGTGGGGGCCGACGGGGCGACGCATGCGGGGGCTTACGACATCGCCTACATCCGCTGCATCCCCAACATGAGCTTGGCCTGTCCGGCCGACGAGCGGGAATGCCGCCAGTTGCTCAGCACCGCGTTCGCGCAAAACCACCCGGTGGCGGTGCGCTACCCGCGTGGGGCAGGTGTGGGCACCGAGCCTGGGCGCGATCTGGACACCTTGCCTTTTGGCAAAGGCGAAGTGCGGCGGCAAGGCGAAAAATTGGCCATTTTGGCTTTTGGCACCTTGCTGGCGCCGGCCTTGCAGGCGGCCGAACAACTCAACGCCACGGTGGTCAACATGCGCTGGGTCAAACCACTGGATCTTGAACTGTTGGCGCAAATTGCGCAAACCCATGAGCGCATCGTCACCGTGGAAGAGGGCAGCACCATGGGCGGCGCGGGCAGCGCGGTGGCCGAGGCCTTGCAGACTTTGCAGATCATCCGGCCGGTTTTGCATTTGGGTTTGCCCGATGCATTCATCGAGCACGGCGACCCGGCCAAGTTGCTGGCCTTGCAGGGCTTGGATACGGCGGGCATGGTGGCATCCATCCGTCAGCATTGGCCGGCCTGATGACCTTTTGCAAGTCTTTTGAATTAATTTCAAGTGACTGCATTGAAGGCTCAGATCTTTTCAGTGGAGACTGACTGAAAAAAAGGGTTAACCCTTGCCAAAAGCGCCTGTGCGGTTTCCTACAATAGCGTCAGACTGAAGAGTCAACGCCCTCTTTTACGGGGTGCTTTTAACTTTCAACAGGAGTCCCTTCATGGATCGTCGTTCCCTCATCAAAAACACCGGCATGGCCGGTATTTTGGCTGCCGGTGTTGCACCTGCGGTTCACGCCCAAGCAGCCCTGCGCTGGCGTCTGACTTCCAGCTTTCCCAAGGCGCTGGACACTTTGTTTGGTGTGAACGATGTGTTCGCAGCCAAGGTCAAGGAAATGACCGGCGGCAAGTTCGAAATCACCACCCACGCGGCCGGTGAATTGGTGCCCGCTTTCGGCACCATCGACGCCACCAAAGACGGCACTGTGGAAATGTCCAACACCGCGCCTTATTACTATTTCGGCAAGGACGAAGTGTTTGCTTTGGGTTGTGCCATTCCCTTTGGTTTGAACAGCCGCCAGATGACGGCTTGGATGCTGCATGGCAACGGCATGAAATTGATGCGTGAGCATTACAACAACTACAACATCGTCAACTTCGTGATGGGCAACACAGGCGCTCAAATGGGTGGCTGGTTCCGCAAACCCATCAAGTCACTGAAAGACTTCAAGGGCACCAAATTCCGCGTGGGCGGCTTTGCAGGCAAAGTGGTTGAGCGCATCGGTGGCGTGCCCCAGAACATTCCTGGCGGCGAGATTTACCAAGCGCTGGAAAAAGGCACGATCGATGCGGCCGAGTGGGTGGGTCCTTACGACGACCTGAAGCTGGGCTTTTACAAAGTGGCCAAGAACTACGCGTACCCAGGTTGGTGGGAAGGCGGTCCTCAGTTGGACCTGCACGTCAACAAAAAAGCCTACGACAGCTTGTCCAGCGAGTACAAGGCCATCATCGAGGCGGCCTCGGCCTATGCCGCAACCGACATGCAAGCCCGTTACGACGCACGCAACGCAGTAGCGCTCAAAACTTTGGTGGCGGGTGGTGCCAAGCTGTTCCCTTTCCCCAAGGATTTGATGGACGCGGCTTTCAAAGAGTCCATGGCCCTTTACGAAGAAATCGGCACAAAGAACCCAGGTTGGAAAAAAATCTACGCTGACTACTCGGCCTTCCGTAAAGAAGCCAACCAGTGGTTCCGTTTCACCGAAGCACGCTTCGACAACTACATGCAATCGGCCAAGCTGTAATTAAGCCCCACTTGCATGAACCACAAAAGGCCCTTCGGGGCCTTTTGTTTTGGGTAACGCCAGGTCAGAACATCTGCATCAGGCAAACTTCATCCCATGCAGCACATCGATCTTTCCTACCAATGGGTCCCGCCGGGACAAGAGGCGACGCGCAACCGCAACAGCCCCTTGCGCAACCCCCTCATGGACTTGTTGCAGGCGGTGCGACACGCCGGCTCAATTGCGGGAGCTGCCAAAGGTCTCGACTTGTCTTATCGCCATGTCTGGGGCGAACTCAAGCGGTGGGAGCAATCTTTGGGGCAGCCTCTCATTGTCTGGGAAAAGGGGCAGGCCGCTCGGCTGACCGGTTTTGCCGACAAGCTGCTGTGGGCCGAGCGGCAGGCGCAAGCCCGCTTGGCGCCCCAAATCAGCGCCCTGCAGGCCGAGCTGGAAAAAACGTTTGCGGTGGCCTTTGACCCCTCACACCAGGCCTTGGGCATCTATGCCAGCCACGACGATGCTTTGGTCATGCTGCGTGAAGAAGCCGCAGCCCAGTCCTTGCACCTGGACCTGCGCTTTTGTGGCAGTGTCGACGCCATTCGCGCCTTGAACGAAGGGCGATGCCACGTGGCGGGTTTTCATGCCCCGTGGCAACCCGATGCGCATTCGCTGGTGGCCCGTACCTACAAGCCCTTGCTCAAGCCCGGTCAGCACAAGCTGATTGGCTTTGCCACGCGTGCGCAAGGCTTGATGGTGGCTCCGGGCAATCCTTTGCATTTGCAAAGCTTGGCGGACGTACACCATGCCGGGGTGCGCTATGTCAACCGAAGCCAGGGAACGGGCACACGTCTGTTGTTGGACCAATCCCTGCAAGTTTTGGGCTTGAAGGCTTCGGACCTGACAGGCTATGCGCACGAAGAAAATTCGCACAGCGCAGTGGCCGCCTGCATTGCAGCGGGTCAGGCCGATACAGGCTTGGGTATCGCCAGTGCTGCGCAGGTGCACGGGCTCGATTTCGTGTCTTTGTATCCAGAACGATATTGGTTGGTGTGTCTGTCATCGGCCCTTAACAGCCAGCCCGTTCGGCAATTGCGATCACTGCTCAGCGACCCGGCTTGGCAGCGGCGTTTGCAAACGATGGCCGGATACACCACCACCGCCGATGCGGGTCAGGTGCAGTCTTTGCGCAGCATGTTGCCATGGTGGCAATTCAAATCGGAGCGCGCCCCCTCAAGGGTTAGCCCTTGATTTTTAGCGACTTTGAAATGCGCTCGTGGCACCCGTCAAAAATATCAACTGAAGCATTTGGCGTGAATGCGCTTTGGCCGGTACTCTCAGACTTACAATCGCGCCAGATTTCCTGGAGGACGACATGTCTTTTTTCTTGTTGATTTCACGGGGCATTGACCGTTTGAATCAAAGCGTGGGACTTTTCACCACCTGGTTGATTTTGGCCACGACCTTGATCAGTGCGGGCAACGCCATCGTGCGCAAGGCGTTTGATTCGAGCTCGAACGCGCTGCTGGAGATCCAATGGTATTTGTTTGCTGCGGTGTTTTTACTGGGTGCCGGTTACGGTCTGCTCAAAAACTCGCATGTGCGCATTGACTTCATCTCGGGCATGCTCAGCCCGCGTACCCGCAACTGGATTGACGTGGGCGGCATCTTGCTGGCCTTGTTTCCTTTTTGCGCCATTTGCATTTACTTGTCCTGGCCGCTGTTCATGCAGGCCTACACCACGGGTGAAATGTCATCGAACGCCGGTGGTCTGATCCGCTGGCCGGTGTATGCGCTGGTGCCTGCCGGCTTTGCCTTGCTCATGCTGCAAGGCATCTCAGAATTGATCAAGCGATTGGCCTTTTTGTGGGGGCAGGGCGAAGACGTTTTGTCCTCGGAAGAGGCCATGTCGGATGAGCAAAAGGAATTGCTGGCACTGGAAAAACTGGCGCAAGAACAAGTTCAGGGAGCACGTTGATGGAAGCGACTTTTTTGGCACAAAACTTTGTGCCCATCATGTTTGGCGGCCTGTTGGTGCTGCTGCTCACCGGTTTTCCGGTGGCCTTTGCCTTGGCCGCTTGCGGTCTGGGTTTTGGCTACATCGGCATGGAAGCGGGCTTGTTCCCGCCCTCGCTGTTCCAGGCTTTGCCCCTGCGGATATTTGGCATCATGCAAAACGACACCTTGCTGGCCATCCCGTTTTTCACCTTCATGGGCATCATCTTGCAGAAATCCGGCATGGCTGAAGATTTGCTGGAAACCGTGGGCCAAGTCTTTGGTCCGGTGCGCGGCGGGGTGGCGATTGCGGTGATTTTGGTGGGGGCCTTGCTGGCTGCCACCACCGGCGTGGTGGCGGCTGCGGTCATCTCCATGGGCTTGATTTCTTTGCCCATCATGCTGCGTTACGGTTACAGCCGGGTCATTGCCACTGGGGCCATCACCGCCTCAGGCACTTTGGCGCAGGCCATTCCGCCGTCTTTGGTGTTGATCGTGCTGGCCGACCAGTTGGGCCGCTCGGTGGGTGACATGTACGCCGGTGCTTTGATTCCCGGCTTGCTGCTGGTGGGTTTGTATGTGCTGTTCATTGTGGTGGTGGCGATTTTCAAGCCCGCCATGGTGCCCGCCTTGCCGCCTGAGGCCCGCATCTACCGTGAAGCCAATGGCAAATCGGGCCATGTGTCCTTGATGTTCTTGTTGATTTTGTGCGTGGTGGTGGGTTATGCCTGGGCCTCGGCGCACGACAGCATCATGATGGCCTGGCTGGAGCGCACGCAAGCAGCGCCGTCTGATGAGGTGGTCATCATGTCGATGACGGTCGCTTCTTTGGTGGCCTTGTCGCTGGCCATTGTCAACCGTGTCACGGGCATGGGCTTGTTGTCCAAATTGGCCGAGCAGGTGACCTTTGTCTTGATGCCGCCGCTGATCCTGATTTTCTTGGTGCTGGGCACCATTTTCTTAGGTGTGGCCACGCCTACTGAAGGCGGTGCCATGGGCGCTTTGGGCGCCTTGATTTTGGCCATTGGCAAGCGCCGTTTGAGCATGCCTTTGATGAACCAGGCGCTGGAAAACACGGCCAAGCTGGCCTCGTTTGTGCTGTTCATCCTGATCGGCTCCACCGTGTTCAGTTTCACTTTCAATGCAGCCGATGGCCACATCTGGGTGGAGCACCTGTTTGTTGGCATGCCCGGTGGTGCGATCGGTTTCTTGATCGTGGTGAACATTCTGATTTTCATCTTGGGATGCTTCATTGACTTTTTCGAGATCGCTTTCATCGTGATCCCGATCCTGGCCCCTGTGGCCGAGAAGATCTTGCCTGGAATGGTGCCTGGCATGACGGCCGACCAGGCCATGATCTGGTTCGGGGTGATCGTGGCGATGAACCTGCAGACCTCGTTCCTCACGCCGCCCTTTGGTTTTGCCTTGTTCTATTTGCGCAGCGTCGCACCCAAGAGCGATTACAAAGACCGTGTCACCGGTGAAAACATTCGCGCTGTGACGACTTCCGAGATTTACAAAGGCTCGATCGCCTTCATCGTGCTGCAGTTGATCATGGTGGCGGCCATCATCATGGTGCCTTCCTTGGTCACGGGTGGCCTGCAAGAGGGTGTGAAAGTGGATGTGGATGCCGCATTTGAGCAAATGTTGGAGGCTGAAGGCGAGCGTGATGACGAAGATGCTGCTTTGGACGATCTGAAGCCCGAGGCGCAAGACGAAGAGGAGGGCGATGATCCGGCCAAGGCTTTGGAAGCCGAAATGAAGGCGGATAAAAAATAAGCCATGGCTGCAGGCCTTTCCCAAAAACCCGCTTCGGCGGGTTTTTTGTTGGTGCGCTGGGGCCTATGCAAAGCGTTTCATAGTGGACAGCCCTCATGCGCAGGCGTGGCAAGTCCCTTAGCATGCGGACGCCACCATGAATACCTTCTCTGACAGCGTGTGGACCGCGCTGAACCTTGTCACATCTTGGGACCCCACCCTGTGGGTGGTGGTGGCACGTTCGCTGGCCGTCAGTGCCACGGCCTGTGCGCTGGCTTACGGCGTGGGTGTGGCTTTGGGGGCTTGGTTGGCGGTGTCGCGTTTTCGTGGCCGTGGTGCGGTGCTGGTGGGCCTGAACACCTTGCTGGCGCTGCCCTCGGTGGTGGTGGGCCTGGTGGTGTATTTGCTGCTCTCGCGCACCGGGCCTTTGGGCTTTTTGGGCTGGATGTTCAGCTTTCAGGCCATGGTCTTGGCCCAATTCATTTTGGTGGTGCCGGTGGTGGCTGCGCTCACGCGCCAGGTGGTCGAAGACGTGGAGCGCCAGCACGGTGAGCAATGGGCCTCGCTGGGTGCAGGCCCTTGGCTGCGCAGTTGGTTGCTGGCTTGGGACGAGCGCCTGGCACTCTTGACCATTGGCGTCACGGCCTTTGGCCGTGCCATATCCGAGGTGGGGGCCGTCATGATCGTGGGCGGCAACATCGATGGTTTCACCCGCGTGATGACCACCGCGATTGCATTAGAGACCAGCAAGGGCGACCTGCCGCTGGCGCTGGGGCTGGGCATGGTGCTTTTGGCGGTGGTGTTGCTGCTCAATGCGCTGGTGGCAGGCCTGCGGCGCTGGGGTGATGCACGCCATGCGCGGCCATTGGCGGCCGATGGCTTGGTGGGTGCGCAGCCATGAGCGCCGCGCAAATCACGCTGGACGCGGTCAGCCTCCAGCTGGGGGCGCAACAGGCCTTGAAGGGCGTGAGCTTGCGCATGGCGGCGGGTGAACGCGTGGCGCTGGTGGGGGCCAACGGCTCGGGCAAAAGCAGCTTGCTGCGCACACTGCACGGTTTGGTGCCGCCCACACAAGGGCAGGTGACCCAAGCGCCGGGTGTGCGCCAGGCCATGCTGTTCCAAAGGCCGCACATGCTGCGCCTGTCGGCCCTGAACAATGTGGCGCTGGGTTTGTGGCTGGACCGTTCCTTGGCTTTGAATTGGCGCGCCTCGAAGGCCTTGGCCCTGCAGGCCTTGCAGCGTGTGGGCTTGCAGGCGGTGGCGGGGCAAAGTGCACGCCAGTTGTCGGGTGGGCAGCAGCAGCGCTTGGCCTTGGCCCGCGCTTGGGTGCGCCAGCCCGATGTCTTGTTGCTCGATGAGCCCACGGCCAGCCTCGACCCGCATGCCAAACGCGAAGTGGAAGCTCTGATGGCCGACTTTGCGGCAGGCCCAGCACCTGACAAGCCTTTGACCTTGGTCTGGGCCAGCCACAACCTGGGCCAGGTCAAGCGCCTGGCCACCCGCGTGATTTATTTGGAGTTCGGCCGCGTTTTGGCCGACCTGCCTGTTGCTGATTTTTTCAACCCCGTCCTGCTGGCTGAGTGCAGCCCTGCAGCCCACGCTTTTGTTCAAGGAGAACTTTCATGAGCATTCAAACCTTCACCCGCCGCGCCCTGCTGTGCGCTGTTTTGGTCACCTCGGTCACCTCGCTCACCTCGGTTTGGGCCCAAGCCCCATCGATCGTGATGTCGTCGACCACCTCCACCGAGCAATCGGGCTTGTTCGCGCACTTGCTGCCAGCGTTCAAAAAAGCCAGTGGGCTGGATGTGAAAGTGGTGGCCTTGGGTACAGGCCAAGCGCTGGACATGGCGCGCCGAGGTGACGCTGACGTGGTGTTTGTGCACGACCAAGTGGCCGAAGAAAAGTTTGTGGCCGATGGCTTTGGCATCAAGCGCTTGCCCGTGATGTACAACGATTTTGTGCTGATTGGCCCCAAGGCCGACCCGGCAGCCACCAAGGGCAAAGACATCGTGGCGGCCTTGGCCAAATTGTCGGCAAGCAACGCGGCGTTTATCTCGCGTGGTGACAAGAGCGGCACGCATGCGGCCGAGCTGCGTTTTTGGAAAATGGCCAATTTGGCGGACAAAAAAGGCAGCGGCTACAAGGAATGCGGCTGCGGCATGGGCCCGGCTTTGAACATCGCGGCGTCTTCAGGCGGCTATGTGCTGGCCGATCGTGCCACTTGGCTCAACTTCAAAAACCGCGCCGATCTGGCCATCTTGGTGGAGGGTGACAACCGCTTGTTCAACCAGTACGGTGTGATGGTGGTCAACCCCGCCAAGCATGCGCACGTCAAACAAGCCGATGCGCAAAAGTTTGTCGACTGGATCACCTCGGCCGCAGGGCAGGGCGTGATTGCCGATTACAAGATTGGGGGTGAACAGTTGTTTTTCCCGAATGCGGGCAAGTGAACACAGGCTTGCTCAGCTTTTGGGCATGCCGAGCTTGCGGTAGACGGTGGCACGGCTGATGCCCAAGCTGCGGGCGGCTTCGGCCACGTTGCCGCGTGCCTGGTTCACCGCCTCGCGGATCATGTCGGTTTGCACATCCTTGAGCGGCTTGGGCGCGATGTCTTGGGCTGGCCTTGGCGCTGTGGGCTGAGTGTCCGACTGGCCTGGTTGCAAGGCTTGGGTCTGCAGGCGCAGGCCTGACCACAGCGGCAGTTCCTGGATGCCACTCTGGCGGCTGGCCGCATCGAACAGACTTTCCCAAGACGAGGCAAACACTTCGCTGGCGTGCAGTGTCTGGCCGTGGGTGGCGGGTGACAAAGACAGCATTTGCCGTGCGGTCGGATTGGCCCCCACGATGTGGCCATCGCTGTCCAGCGTGAGCAAGCCGTCGCTGTCGTCACCGGGTTGGTTACCGGGCCAGTTCAAGCGCAGCACCAGCGCGTGGCTGGTGGACAGCAGCCAGCTGTTTTCGATGCTGCGGGCCGAGCGCCGCACCAGGTGTTTCAGGGCAGGGCGCTCTGTGGTCTCGATGCCCGTGAGGTCGAGCATGCCGGCGCACAAACCATCGGGCCCAAACACTGGGGCACCTGCGCAGCTGTAGATGCCGGTGTCTTGGAAGAAATGCTCGCCCCGGTGCAGCCAAACCGGTTGCAGCTCGGTCAATGCGGCGCTGATGGCGGTGGTGCCCACGGCTTTTTCGGACAAATTCACGCCCACACGGGCGATCACCTCTGCGCGGCGGTCCTGCCGGTCCACCGGGCCGTGCACGTCCACCACGATGCCCTGGGCATTGGTCAAAATAGCGAAATAACGGATGTCGACAATGGCCCGCGCCAGCTCGGCCAGCACCGGCTGGGCCGCTTGCACCAGTGGGCGGCTGGCCTCTTGCACACGGCGCATCTGCTGGCTTGAAATGGCCTCAAAACTCACCGCCTGGCTCGGCTCCAGGCCCATGGACAGGCAGCGCTGCCAAGAGCGTGTGATCCAAGGTGACAGTGCTGTATCCAGGTCTCCCGAGCGCCCCTGAAACACCAGGTCGCGGGCGAACTCAATGCGTGACAGGCGGTCAGAGCTTGGGGGTGTGAGGGGCATGGCGGATGTGTATCAAGCTGAGAATTTTTGCGCCAACCCTGCTAAACCTAGGGTTAATCCGTATCGGTTTGAAGGGGTATGCAACAACAATGGCTATGCATTCTGATTCATAAGCGCGGCCTTGAAAAGTCCGCTCCACCACAGGAGATACACATGCAGAAAGTCCTGCACATCAATCCGGACAAATGTACCGGCTGCTTGCAGTGCGAAATGGCCTGTTCTTTCGAGAACTACGGCACATACGCCACCTCCAAATCGCGCATCAAGGTGTTTGATTTCCATCACACCGGCAAAAAAGTGCCCTACACCTGCACCCAGTGCGACGAAGCCTGGTGCCTGCATGCCTGCCCTGTGGAAGCCATCACCGTGGACAAAGCCACCGGCGCCAAAGTGGT
>NZ_JBIKIL010000121.1:0-11338 GCF_044361645.1 Limnohabitans sp.
AGGTGATCTCGCGCCCGAGCATGTCGGAGAGTTTGAAGTTGGCCCCTTGCAAGGCGCTGCCAAAAGGCAAAAGGGCGTCGGGGGTTTGCAAGACCAGGCGGTACTCAAACAAGGCGTTGATGGCCTCGTGGCCCGACAGCTGCAGGGGCACCAGGGCCGGGCGGCCGCCGACCTCGGGAATGGCCGGGCTGGTGAGGGTGAGGGCGCGTTCGGAGGAAAAGAGTTGTTGGGGCATTTTTTATCTCTGCATGAGCTTTTTTTATTGGCAGGCGCCCTGCACACGGCTCAGAGAAAGGACGGAGGCCTGCGGAACGCTGGGCAACAAAATGATTTGTTCTGCCTTGTAGTTTTTCCCCATCTGTTGTTCGCTGTAGGAGCCGTGGTACTTTTCTTCAGATGGTGCGTGAAGGCTCAACCCTTTGATAGCGCCATGAATCGTGTTTTGTTTGCTGACACGCCCAGCAAAGGTCATCGCACGCATTGATGGCCATGTGTTCTCCCGGATGGTTTTCAGGAAAAAACGGGTATTCATTTGTGCTCCTGTCTTGCGTCGCTATCTAGTAGCTGGTTTGAAGCCAGACTGTGGTGGCTTTCATTTTTAGGTTTTGAAACTCAGATGTAATTGATGTTGAGATATCGAGACGGTAGCTTGCCGACCGATTGCCATGCAGTGCGTATGCCACATCGGGTGAGTGAAGGGTCATGCCTGCATCTATGAGTTTTTGAGACTCATAAACCATGACGAACATTTTTTCAGGGTCGTCATTTAAAATTGGCGCTCCACCGGCTGGAGCAGCGCCTCGCATTTGTGTTGGATTGAACTTAAATAACTTGAAGAGATCGCTGGAAAGCAAATGGCGGTAAACCTTCATGGATTTGATTGGCTTACAGCCAAGGTTTTCTGTGCTTGCCATTACCCCACTTGCACGTGTAGCGCGGTTTGAACTTTTAAAGAGAAACGCCACGGAGGATGCTGAATGTGGATCGTTTTCTCTATTCAAGCTATAACACTGAGCGAAGAATCTTTCGCCCCCCTCCCCCCGGCTAAATTGATGCCCCGCTCCGAATTGAGCGTTTAGCTCGGCGCGGGTCGGTGGTGATTCCTGTAGATTAAATGGAGAGACGGTCAACAAGGCAGTCAGCGTCAATGGATTGGCGCAAGCTGCCAGATTGAAAGTGGCGCAAAAAAACCCAAGATAAATTGAAAATAATTTCATTTGACGAAATCCTCGGAAATAACCAGTTTCGCGCCGCCCTTTACTTTTGCGCCATCCTTGAAATTTCCGTTTTCGATCCCTTTTTGCTCGATGTGTTGATATATATTTTTTGTCATATCGCTGCTGCCAGTAACTTTGTTCGACGTTTTTCCAGATCCGGGCAGCAGGCAGCCTTCAGTGTCTTTGGCCGTATTGCCGACGTGTATCAGGATTGCGCGAGCATCTGGCACCACTGCATTTCTAAGTCGCAACGCCTTGGGAAATCGAGCGCCTTGATGCCAAACCAATTCGTATTCCCCTGCAGGTACCCTTTGCTGAAGACCTGACTTCGTCGTTGAGGGGCCTTTCTCCTCAAGCATGTAACCCCGAATACTTGTTCCTTCAATAAAAAACTCACCAATGGTCGATTCCGACGTTTGCCACTTCCTGGTCAGTCGAATCACAACAGCTGAAGAGTCGTCTTTTTCAAGGGATTCAAACTGCGTGTCTGAACTCTGGTTTTGAGGCGAGAGTGGGTTGGATGCAGACGTCGTATTCATCCCAACAGCAGTCTTGATGAATGAAGACGCCCCTTCTGCGCCGGAGCCACCTGAGCCGCCCGAACCGCCTCGGGTGGCGTTGGACGTGCCAATGAGGGTGCAGCCGCAGGCGGTCTTGTGCCCTTCCAGGGCGACGGGTATGCCGTTGACTTTGTAGCCGGAGTCGCCCTCGACAATGGGGTTGACGCCGTGTCCTTTGATGGGGCAACTGACCTGGTCACCCATGCGGGCGATCGGTTTGCCGTTGATGGCTTGAGTGGGGGAGCCGCTGATGACGGTGCCGCCGTGGTCGGTTTTGTCGCCGAGGACAATGATTTTTCGAGACATCAGCGGACCCCCCACAGGTCAAGTTTCAGGTTGGGAAAGCTTTTGCTCACATGCAAGCCGATGCCACCATGGTTTTGCAGGTGCTCCCAGTGCGCGCCTTGGGGCTCGAGCTGAAAGTAGACGTAGCCTGCGTTGAATGGGATTTGTCGGGGCGGGACAGGTAAGACCCGTAAACCGATGCCGGGCAGGTGCAGCCGAATGAGTTCGGGCAGACGGTCAGAGGGCGCCAACTTGCCGTGTGCTGCAAATTGCTGTGCGAGTTGGTCGCTCGGCATGTCGGCGGCCACAGCCAAGACGAGGTGACTGTAGCTTTTGATTTCGCTGGGGTCGACGCTGGCCAAATACATGCCTTGTGTCTTGGTTTGCAGCGGAATCGATTGGGCGCTGCGCACCAGCAAGTTGTTGAGCAGTTCGCGGGTGTCGTCTACCAGCGGTTTGAAGGTGTTGTAAGGGTCTGCGTGTTGGTAGACGGGCACCGGGTTGGCGCGCCGCGTGCTGACGCGAATGAAGGTGGACAACTCACCCGAGAGACAGCGGAGCAGGAGATAAGCTTGTTCGGGTGAGGTCTCTTTGACGCGCAGCAGGTGGTCGAGTTGGGGTTCGTAGCGGTTGAGGATTTGCAGCAAAAGAAAGTCGCTGACTTCAGAGGCCTGTGTACCGCCTTGGCCCGTGCTGCCGCTCAGGCGCTCGGCCAATTGGTCGAGACGTTGACGCAGGGTGCCGTGCAGTTGCGATATCCATTGGCTGAGCATTTCGCTGGCACCGTAGCGGTTGACCGGGGGGATGATGGCGACTTCGAGTTCTGCGCTGCCGTCTGATCGCAAGGCTGTGAGTTTGGCCACGGGCAATCCCAGCCAGGCGCTGGTGAGTTCTTTTTCGGGCACCAAGACCATGCGCAATTGGCCAAGCTGAATGCTTTTGAGGCCTTGACCGACCGAGTTGGCATCGCGGATTTCAGCGTCAAAGACGCTGTTGCGGGCGGTGCTGCCGGGGCTGTTTTCAAAGGCGGTTTCTTCGCCGTTGGGCACGCGAATGGCTAAGGCCAGGTGAACCGTTTGTCCAAGGTGTTCGGGTTTGAAGGTCAGCGGTGCTGGCGGTTGCGTTTGGCCAGGTATGTCAAAGGGCGTGCCATCGGCACAGACACCACTGGCCCGTGCCACGACCAATTTGCCCAATGTGAGTGATTCTGGGTCAATCCGAAGTTCGCTGAAGCCCCAAAAAAAGGGGCTCAGGGGCAGGCTGCGTTTGTGGGCAAATGTTTCCAAGTAGCGCTCTTGTTGTTGAAACAATTGCGGCCGTAAAAACAAGCCTTCGCTCCAGGTGACTTTGTTGGTCCAGGTCATGATGGTGGCCGTTTAGGGTGCAGGCACGATAACAATGCCGTGGGGTTGGAGTTGGATAAGCAGCTCGACTTTTTTGCCGGGCATCACTTTGCGAAGCCAGCTGGCGGTGGGTGCTTCAGGCAGCGGTTCGACCACGCGCCAGAGGCTGTTCATGTCGCGGTAGCCCGCCAAGATGCCGATGCTGGTGGCTTGGGGGTGGCTTTTGCGTTCGATGCGTTTTGTTTCGCCTGGTCGCAGGATCATTTCGACTTTGCTGAGCAGGTCTGAACCCAAGACAGATTTGTCGTTGGCATTGAGGCTGAAGTAGTCGGCTTCACTAAAGGTGTTGCTGTCCTTGAGCTCATAAACGCGCACTTTGACGGGCGAGGGGCGTCCGGTTTCGTCGGGGTTGCTTTGTGCAGCTGCTTCTACTTTCAAAAGCAGTTTGAAAGGTTCTTTGGCGTCTTGCGCCACAGCGCACGTGGCCACTCCCAAGCAAAAACCCAGCAGCCCACGCGCCATAACGCTTGTCAAATAGGTGTTCATGAAAATTTTGAAAATCAAGGCAACAAAAGGCGGCCGAACAGTGATCCGGCCGCCGAGGCTTACAACTTCAAGGGCACAGAAGGCTGAAGATCAGGCTTCTTTGTTGAGTTTGATGTCGTAACCTGCTGTTACGGCACCGCCAGAGCCGCCTTGCTGGTTTTGGACGGTGTACTCTTGCTTGACTTTGGCAAAGGACATGCTGATCCTTTCTTTGATGCGCTCTTCTTCATTGCTGCCCATGGGGTGGACGTTGGTGATGACGACATCGGTCATGGTGATCTTGAGGTACTCCAGTGGGCTGCCGCCGGCTTTGCGCACCACCAGTTTGGCTTCGGGGATGTGTTTGCCAGTCAAGCAAAACTTCATCAAGTTGGGGCTGGAGCGGTCAACGAAATGCAAGAAGTTCAGGTCTTTGACGGTGGCTTTGCCGGAGCCGCCGCCAGAGCCCATGTGCATATTGGAGTCTTGCAAAATTTGCCAGTCCCAGCTCAGGATTTCAATTTCATTTTTGTGAGCAGCGTCCATGCTTTCGCCGTCGATACCGTTGATTTTGAGAAAAATGTCTTGTGCCATGTGATAGCTCCTAGAAAGATAAAAAAGTTTGTGGTTGAGTTGGTGGGGTTTGATCAGGCGGCAGCTTTGACCGATGGCAACTTGGCCACGAGTCGCAGGCTGACCGTCAGGCCTTCCAGTTGGAAGTGGGGTCGCAAGAAAAACTTGGCGCTGTAGTAGCCGGGGTTGCCTTCGATCTCGTCTACGACGACTTCAGCAGCAGCCAGCGGGCGACGGGCTTTGGTTTCTTGGCTTGAGTTGGCGGGGTCTGCATCGACGTAGTGCATGATCCATTCGTTGAGCCAACGCTGCATGTCTTCGCGCTCTTTGAAGGCGCCAATCTTGTCGCGAACGATGGACTTGAGGTAGTGTGCAAACCGGGTGCTGGCAAACAAGTAGGGCAGGCGCGCAGACAGGTTGGCGTTGGCCGTGGCGTCTGGGTCCATGTACTCTTGCGGCTTTTGCAAGGATTGCGCGCCGATGAAGGTGGCATGGTCTGACCCTTTGCGGTGCACCAAGGGGATGAAACCTGCTTTGGCCAATTCGGCCTCGCGTCGGTCAGAGATCGCGATTTCGGTGGGGCATTTCATGTCAAAGCCGCCGTCATCGGTGGGGAAGGTGTGGCAGGGCAAGTTTTCAACCGTGCCGCCCGATTCCACCCCACGGATCATGGTGCACCAGCCGTAGAGTTTGAAGCTGCGGTTGATGTTGACCGCCATGGCATAGGCAGCGTTGTTCCACACGTAGCTTTTGTGGTCGGCACCTTGTGTGTCTTCCTCAAAGTTGAATTCGTCCACGGGGTTGGTTTTTGCGCCGTAAGGTAAGCGGGCCAAAAAGCGTGGCATGGCCAAGCCTATATAACGCGCGTCTTCGGTCTCGCGCAAGGAGTTCCAGGCTGCGTGTTCGAGGTTGCCTGTGATCTTGGCCAAATCGCGCGGGTTGGCGAGCTCTTGCCATGAGTCCATTTGCAAGTTGCTGGGGGCCGCACCAGCAATGAACGGCGCGTGCGATGCGGCAGCGATCTTGGCCATGGAGCCGAGTAATTCCACATCGGGTGGGGTGTGGTCAAAGTAGTAGTCGGCTACCAAGCACCCGTAAGGTTCGCCGCCGAGTTGACCGTACTCTTCTTCGTACAGGCGTTTGAACAGCGGGCTTTGGTCCCATGCCACCCCTTTGTAGCGGCGCATGGTGCGACGCAATTCTGATTTGCTGATGTCCATGAAGCGGATCTTCAGCATTTCGTCGGTTTCGGTGTTTGAGACCAGGTGGTCCAGTCCGCGCCAGGCTGATTCGAGGCTTTGAAAGTCTTCGTGGTGAAGAATCAGGTTGACCTGTTCGCTGAGTTTGAAGTCGATCTCGGCAATGATGGCTTCGATGCTGGCGTAGGCATCGTCGCTCATGGTGACCGTATTGCTCAGCGCTTGTTGCGCCAAGGTGCGGACAGCGGCTTCGACGGCGTCGCGCTGTTCGTCCCCTTTGGGTTTGAATTCACGGTCCAGCAGTTGAGTGAATGCCGTTGGATCAGCAAACTGGTGGGCTTGCTCTTGTGATGCCAAATTTTGTGCCATGGTGGCTCCCTGTTGATTGGTGTTGCGGTTTTAGGCTTCGACAGCGGCGTCGGCCTTGGCGGACGATGCGAGTGTCTTCATCAGTGCTGGATCGGCCAACAATTTGCGCACGAGGTCTTCGGCACCCGCTTTGCCGTCCATATAGGTTTGCAGGTTGGCCAATTCGGTGCGGGCGTCCAGCAGTTGTTTCAGCGCGTCTACTTTGCGTGCCACGGCGGCAGGCGAAAAGTCGTCCATGCTTTCAAAGGTGATGTCCACCATCACATGACCAGTTCCGGTCAAGGTGTTGGGCACACTGAAGGCGACGCGGGGTGCGATCGCTTTCATGCGTTCATCGAAGTTGTCGATGTCGATTTCCAGAAACTTGCGTTCTGAAACTTCTGGCAAGGGCTCGACGGGCTTGCCCGACAAGTCAGCCAGAACGCCCATCACAAAGGGGAGTTCGATTTTCTTTTCACTGCCATAGATTTCCACATCGTATTCAATCTGAACACGTGGCGCGCGGTTGCGCGCTATGAATTTCTGGCTGCTGTTGTTTGCGCTCATGGTTGTCCTTCAGCAAAGTTTTGAAGTGGCGCCGATCACCACATCGGCAGGGATAGGGCAGCAGAGCTGCCCGTGGTGTTTTGGAGAGTCGGCCATGGCTGGCTGACTCGGATTCAGGGTTTGGGTCTTGCTTGCTCCACGGTGTAGCCCGCTGTGTCTGACCAAGTCAGCACAATGTGTGGGGCCAAGTTGCGTTGTTGCATGCCTTCGAGCCAATAGGTCGATAGAACAGGTAAGACTTGCCGCTCGATGTGCTGAGCAATGCGCCGCCCGCCGATCTCCAGTGCCCCAGCGGCTTGGCCGATGTTTGCCCTGGCCATGTCAGAAAACGTCAAGAGAATTTGGTGCTGGTGCTGCATGCGGGCGCTTACTTTTTTGACCTGCAATTCAACGATTTCGGCGATGACATCGAGGGAAAGTGGCGCATAGGGCACGATGCTTGTGCGGCCTAAAAATGCTGCTGGAAAGACTTCACGCAGGGCGGGTTGCAAAGCGTCTGTGAGCGCTTGGGCATTGGGGCGTAAGTCGGGGTCTTCGTGCAGTTGCATCACCAGTTCTGAGCCGGTGTTGCTGGTGAGCAAGATCAGGGTGTTTCTGAAGTCAATGCGTTGGCCCTCGCCATCTTCCATCCAGCCTTTGTCGAAGACTTGGTAGAAGAGTTCGTGGACATCGGAGTGAGCTTTCTCAATTTCATCGAGCAACACCACGCTGTGTGGTTTTCGCCGTACAGCTTCGGTCAAAATGCCGCCTTCGCCATAGCCAACGTAGCCTGGCGGTGAGCCTTTGATGGTGGAGACGGTGTGCGGCTCCTGGAACTCGCTCATATTGAGCGTGATCAGGTTGTGCTCGCCGCCATAAACGGTTTCGGCCAGTGCCAGTGCCGTTTCTGTTTTGCCCACACCGGAGGGGCCAATGAGCATGAAAACCCCAATGGGTTTTTGCGGATCGGTCAGGCCCGATTTGGCAATTTGTACGCGCTGGGCAATGGCGCGCAGTGCGTCCGTTTGGCCTTTGACCCGTTGGCTCAGCGCAGCCTCCAATTGCAAGATGGCTTGCAGGTCACTGGTGAGCATTTTCCCAATGGGTATGCCTGTCCAATCGGCCACCACGCTGGCGACGACCGCTGCATTGACTTGGGCATGTACCAGTGGGTCGTCGCCCTGTTGCGTTTGCAGTTGCTTTTGCAAATCGCTTGCGTACGCTGGCGGTGTCGATGGCGCGGCTTCTCCTTCACCCTGTGCGGGGTCGTTAGACCAGGCTTTTTGCAGGTTTTGAACTTGTGTTTTTTCGTTTTCCCAGCGTGTGGTGAGGTCTGATTTTTCAGTTGCCAAAGTTTCCAGTTGCGCTGTCAACTCGTCAATTTGGGTGCTGTGATCGGGGTTGCGTTTTTGATCTTGCAGGCGGAGCTTTAAGTGCGATTGGACTTCATCCATGCGTGCTTGGCATCGCTGTAAGGCTGCTGGCATGCTGTGTTGCGACATGGCCACCCGAGCGCATGCCGTGTCCAACAAGCTGATGGCTTTGTCTGGCAGTTGGCGTGCGGGAATGTAGCGGTGCGAAAAGTCGACGGCGGCTTCTACCGCCGAGTTGTCTATGACCACCCCATGGTGTTGGGTAAAGGCATCGACCAAGGATCGCAACATGGCTTTGGCTGCGGCAATGTGTGGCTCTTGGACTTGCAAAACCTGAAAGCGCCGCGTCAAGGCCGGGTCTTTTTCAATGTGTTTCTTGAACTCGGTCCATGTCGTGGCACCAATGGTGCGCAAACTGCCCCGAGCCAGAGCGGGCTTGAGTAAGTTCGCGGCATCGCCCGTGCCTGCTTGACCACCTGCCCCCACAAGGGTGTGAACCTCGTCGATGAAGAGGATCACGGGTGTTTCGCTGTCTTGCGCTTCTTTGAGCAATTGTTTGAGGCGAGCTTCGAACTCGCCGCGCATGCTGGCACCCGCCAACAGTGCACCCACATCGAGTGAAAGCAAGCGCACCTTGTGCAGCGCTGGCGGGGCGTTGCGTTGGGCAATGGCCAAAGCCAAGCCCTCGACGACGGCGGTTTTGCCGACACCGGCCTCGCCTGTCAGCAAGGGGTTGTTTTGTCGACGCCGTAACAAAATGTCGATCATGGTGCGAATCTCGTGTTCGCGCCCAATGACCGCATCGAGTTTTCCGTTGCGCGCCTGTTCGGTCAGGTCGGCACAGTAGCGGTGTAGCGCATCGCCCGCCTCTTGAGGCGCAGCCATGGCCAGAGAGGCCTCGCCAGGCATGGCCGAGGGCAAGTCGTTGTCGTCGTGCGCTGTTTCGGTTTGTTCACTTGATCCCTTGAGCAAGGGTGCCCAATCGGACTTGTCCAGAGGGGGTGTTATTTTGAGCAGTGAGGGCGATACAGACCGCAAAGCCAAGCGCAAACTGGTGTCGCTCAACATGGCCACTAAAAGCCATGCGCTGCGTATTTTTCGGTCGCCAAAGACCAAGCTGGCTTGAATCCAGGCTTTTTCGGTGGCCAGCATGGTTTGATGACCAAAGTCGATCAGACCGTGCGTGCTGTGGGGTTGACATTCGCAGGCGTTGCGCAGTTCTTGCTCTATTTGCCCACCATCCAATTTGTAGTGTGCGGCAATGACATGAAGGTCGTTGTTTGAAATTTGCCAAAAATGCCAAAGCCAATGGCAGATTTCGATGTGCGAGTGGTTTTTTAATTTTGCATAAGCCGTGGCCGATTCCATGGCTTTGAACAATGACAAATTGAGTTTGCCAAAAAGGGCGCGTCGAGGGATGTTCATGGACCTGGCCCTTCCATTCAGGCCGATTGCGTCGTGCGCGGCTTGTTTTTGTGGTGCGCGCAGCGCGCCGATGTGTGACGGTGAAACAGGCCTGCCAAAATTTTCGAAGTGCTCATCATGTAAATCAAAGTATTCGTTAGAGGCGGCATTAAATCATTATTAAATACTTTTTGGGCAAAATAAGTGACTAAATTTTCAAAGTATCATAGGCGTGGCAAAAAGTATCATCTGCTGATACTTTGCTCAAAAACACCGTATTTTTGGGGGGCAAAAAAGCCCGCTGTGAACCCATTGGGGGTCACAGGTGTGGCGAGCACAGCGGCTTTTAACGAGCCAAACCGCCTTGACCGCTTGGGTTTGGGCTAAGGATTTGGGGGGCTCGGATGGCGTTCATGCTTGAGCCAAGGCTTGCCCTCCGGCTGGGCTTGGCTTGCCGTCTCAGTGAGGCACGGGCCACTCTAGGCCTTGGGTGTGCCAGTCAGTCAGTGGATGGCTGAGGCGCGGCATTGTCGCCGCCGAACGAGGTCGATCTTGCAAGTGGTGGTGCAGACGCGTCTTGCGCCATGCGGGTGAGGTCTTGCATGAATTGCGGGATCCAAGTTCGCGCTGCAATGCAGACGGAAACGGGCGAGCGCTCCAAAATAGGCAGGTGTGAGTCGGCGCGGGATTGGTCCACGTATTCTTGCGCGATCATTTCAAGCCGGAAACGCAGGCGTTCTTGGGATTCTTTGGAAAGTCGCACGTTGATGATGCGCAAAATTTCGCCGTCGCCGTCAAAAGGGTCGTTGAAGAATTCTTCACTCATGCCTTGGACCATGCGCATGATCGGACCGTTGTTGATCCAGGCAAAATTGCTCGACACCAATAATTTGTACCTTTCTGGGTCGATGAGTTCGATAAAACCCATGCTGTCCAAGTGCTCGAGCAAGGCCAGTCCTTCTGTGGGCGTGATGCTCAGGTGCTCCCACATGGTTTTGACGGGCCAGTGGTTCAAGGCGCAAATGGCCATCATCAGCAGGTGTTTGTTGCTGGCAAACTCTTTTTCTTGCGCTGGGGACAGCCGCGTGATCAGTTTTCTTTGTTTTGGACTGGTGTGAAAGAGGTCAGCAAACTCGATTTGCAAAAGCGTGCAAATTTGCTCAAGGCGGTGAAGGCTGCAGTCAGAGGTGGCAAAAATACGTTTGATGGTCACCTCGGAAGCGTTCAGACTTTGGGCCAGATCTCTGTAAGTCATGTCTCGCGCTTTGAGGTGGGCTTTGAGGGCATTGACGACAAACAATTTGGACATGGAGAAAAGCCTGAACAAAAAACAACCGGAACCGCATTACCAAGCTCACGGGTAAGGTTAAAAAGACAGGCCTTGTCAAAAAACAAAGGCCCGTCAACTGAATCCTTTAATAGTAACTGCAATTGTGCACCCCGTTTGTCACCGGTTGGCACCCACGTCAGTGACCCTGGGTTTTTAGGCCGGGCCAAGCTTAAGACGTCGATAAAAACGGGTAATCGGTGTACCCCTCGTCGCCCCCGCCGTAAAACGTCGCGCGGTCTGGGGTGTTGAAAGGGCCGGCTTGGCGCAAACGAGCGGCCAGGTCGGGGTTGGCGATGAAGGGTCTGCCAAACGCGATCAGGTCGGCACCGCTGGCCAGGGATTGTTCGGCCAAGGCCAGGTCGTAGCCGTTGTTCAGCATCCAAGCGCCTTGCCCGCCGGCTTGGGTGTAGGCCTGTCGCAGGGCTGGGTAGTCAAAGGGCTTGTCGCCTTGTTGGTGGTCGCGCGCAGCGCCGGTAGCGCCTTCGATGAGGTGCACGAAAGCCAAATTCATGGGTGCCAGGCAGCGCACCACGTGTTCGAACAAGGCCTGGGCTTGCTCGTCGCTGACGCCGTTGGCGGGCGTGACCGGCGACAGGCGAATGCCGGTGCGGGGGCCACCAATTTGGGCCACGATG
>NZ_JBIKIL010000122.1:0-11328 GCF_044361645.1 Limnohabitans sp.
ACGCGGTTTTTCTCGGTGTCGAACTTGAGGATCTTGGCGGTGATTTCTTGACCGGCCGTGACCACCTCAGAGGGGTGACGGACACGGCGCCATGCCATGTCGGTGATGTGCAGCAAGCCGTCGATGCCGCCCAAGTCCACGAATGCACCGTATTCGGTGATGTTCTTGACCACACCGTGCACGATGGAGCCTTCGCGCAAGGTTTCCATCAGCTTGGCGCGCTCTTCGCCCATCGAGGCTTCCACCACAGCGCGGCGTGACAACACCACGTTGTTGCGCTTGCGGTCGAGTTTGATGACCTTGAATTCCAGGGTCTTGTTCTCATAGGGTGACAAGTCTTTTGTGGGACGTGTGTCGACCAAAGAGCCGGGCAAAAATGCGCGGATGCCGTTGACCAGCACCGTGAGGCCACCCTTGACTTTGCCGCTGGTCACGCCGGTGACGAACTCGCCGGACTCGAGGGCTTTTTCCAAAGACATCCAAGAAGCCAAGCGCTTGGCGGTGTCGCGCGACAAGATGGTGTCGCCGTAACCGTTTTCGATGGAGCCGATGGCCACGGAGACAAAGTCGCCCACTTGGACTTCGATTTCACCCTGGTCGTTCTTGAACTCTTCAAGGGGCACGTAGGACTCGGACTTGAGTCCGGCGTTGACCACCACAAAGTTGTGCTCGATGCGCACGACTTCAGCGGTGATGACTTCACCTGGGCGCATTTCGGTGCGCGTCAGAGATTCTTCGAACAGGGCGGCAAATGATTCAGACATGTGATTTCCTCATCCACAGGTGCAGGACTGACGAGCGCGACATGCGTCGTTAGCAGGAGCTGACAGTGGCGATTGCTTGTGCGGCGTGAGCCGCGGTTGGTTTTTAAAAAACCACCTGGCCAATGTGCAAGCTGCACGAGGAGAGCCGGGTGGAACTTCAGGCCAGCCTGCACAGGGCGGGCTGGGGTGGCTGTTTTCGGCGGGTCAACTTTTGTCGATCAACCGAAAACTTGCCGACTTTGCCACCAGACCATCACCTGTTCCACCGAGGCTTCGATGGTCAAGGACGAGTTGTCCAGTTGCAAGGCATCTTGCGCTGGCAACAAGGGCGCGACACTGCGGGACATGTCCCGGGCATCACGCGCTTGCAAGTCAGCGCGAAGAGTGTCGATGTTAGCCGAAATACCCTTCAAAATCAACTGCTTATGCCGTCTTTCGGCCCTTTGTGCCGCGCTGGCGGTCAAAAACACCTTCAAAGGGGCATTTGGGAAGATCACGGTGCCCATGTCGCGGCCATCGGCCAGAAGGCCCGGCAAGCGCTGAAAGCTGTGCTGCAGTTGCACCAAAGCCTGGCGCACCGCAGGCAACACCGACACTTTGGAGGCGTTCATGCCGCCTTGCTCGCTGCGGATGGCATCGGTCACATCCATGCCGCCCAGCAGCACCTGCTCGCCTTCAAAGCGCACCGGCAAGCGGCGGGCCAGCTCTGCAATCGCGGTTTCATCGGCCGCCTCCAGCGTCAGGCCGACTTGAAGCGCGGCGTGGGCCGTGACGCGGTAAAGCGCGCCCGAATCCAAGTAGTGGTAGCCCAATGCAGAGGCCACGCGGCTGGCCAGCGTGCCCTTGCCCGAGGCCGTGGGGCCGTCGATGCAAATCACCGGGATATTGGCGGCCGCCGTGTGCGCCACCGAGAACAGGGCCTCGAAGTAATCGGGAAAGGTCTTGGCCACGCATTGGGGGTCTTCGATGCGCACCGGCACTTGGTCTGGGTTGAAGGCGGCCAGCGAAAAGCACATGGCCACGCGGTGGTCGTCGTAGGTGTGGATGCTGGCGCGTTGCCACTGGCTTGGCTTGAGTGGGTGGAGGGTGATCCAGTCCGGACCTTCTTCCACCGTGGCGCCCAATTTGCGGCTCTCGGCGGCCATGGCCGCGATGCGGTCGGTTTCCTTCACGCGCCAGCTGGCGATGTTGCGCAGGGTGGTCGGGCCGTCGGCGAAGAGCGCCATCACGGCCAGCGTCATGGCCGCGTCGGGGATGTGGTTGCAGTCGAGCGTGATGCCTTTGAGCGGCCATGCACCGCGCTGAACCTCCAGCCAGTTGGGGCCGCTGGTGATGTGCGCGCCCATTTGCGCGGCCGCGTCCATGAAGCGGATGTCGCCTTGGATGGAGTTTGCGCCCACGCCCTGGATGCGGATGCCCTCACCTTGAGCGATGGCCCCTAAAGCGATGAAGTAGCTGGCTGACGACGCATCGGCCTCGACGTGGATGCTGCCCGGTGACTGGTAGCGGCTGCCTGCGGGAATGACAAAGCGCGCCCAGCCTTGGCGTTCCACCGCAATGCCAAAGCGCGCCAGCAAGTTGAGCGTGATCTCGATGTAGGGCTTGCTGATGAGTTCGCCCACCACCTCGATGGTGATGGCGCGGTCTTGCGCAGCCAGCGGCAGCGCCATCAGCAATGCGGTGAGGAACTGGCTGGAGACATCGCCGCGCACGGGGATGGGCTTGTCCAGCTTCAGCGCAGGCTGGCCAATGTGCAAAGGCGGAAAGCCCTCGTTGCCCAGATAGTCGATGGCGCAGCCCAGCTCGCGCAGCGCGTCCACCAGGTCGCCAATCGGGCGCTCGTGCATGCGTGGCACGCCCTTGAGGGTGAAGTCGCCGCCTTGCACAGCCAATGCTGCGGTGAGCGGGCGCATGGCCGTGCCTGCGTTGCCCATGAAAAAAGCAATCGCCTCTGTTGGCCATGTGCGGCCACCCAGGCCGGTGATGGTCACCGTGGTGCCCGCCACTTCAACGCCACAGCCGAGTTGGCGCAGCGCGGCCAGCATGACGCGGGTGTCGTCCGAGTCCAGCAGGTCATGAACCACCGTGGTGCCTTGGCACAGTGCTGAGAGCAGCAGCACGCGGTTTGAAATGCTTTTGGAGCCGGGCAGGGTGACGGTGCCGGATGCGCCTTGCAGAGGCGGAAGGTCAAGGAAGGCGGTGGAGAACATGTTTCAGTCTTCAGAAGCGGTGTTGCAAGCCTTGCCCGCTTGCAGGGCCCAGGCCGAGCGCACATCGCTGGCTTGTTGAATCAGCTGCTGCAGCGCAGCGGTGTCGCCTTGTTTCAAGGCGTTTTCAAATGCGTCGACTGCGCGGCGAAAGTGGGTCATTTGCGTCAGCACTTCCGAGCGGTTGGCGCTCAAGATGTCGCGCCAGACGGCGGGGTCGCTGGCGGCGATGCGCGAAAAATCCCGAAAGCCAGGGCCTGCCATCTCCAAAAACGCCGCAGCTTGCGGCTGGGCGGTCAGTGCATTCACTGCCGCAAAGGCCAACAGGTGAGGCAGGTGGCTGACGGCGGCAAAGGTGGCGTCGTGCGCTTCGGGCGTCATGTGGCTCACATGGCTGCCGATGGCCGTCCAGACTTCGCTCGCCATTTTGATTTGGCGGATGCTGTTTTGTGGCAAAGGTGTGAGGATGGTGCGGCGCGCTTGGTAGAGCGTGGCTTCAGCATGCTCGATGCCCGCCAGCTCTTTGCCTGCAATGGGGTGGGCGGGGACCAAGCAATGCAGGCGTTCGCCCAAGGCGGCACGGGCTGCTGCGACCACATCGCATTTGGTGGAGCCCACGTCCATCAACAAGGCGCTGGGTGACAGGCTGCCTTGCAAGGCAGCAAAGCTGGCTTGCATCGCGCCCACGGGCACCGCCAGCAAGACCAGGTCTGCACCTTGCACCGCCTCGGCCACGCTGCTGCAGGCTTGGTCGATGACACCCAGCTCAAGCGCGCGTTGGCGGGTTTTTTCAGACGCGCTGAACCCTGTGATGTGCTGCACCAGACCTGCTTGCCGCAAAGCCAGCGCAAACGAGCCGCCCATCAGGCCGCAGCCAATCAGGGCCAGGCGTTGGAATTTCACCGTGCGCTCACTCGGAGGTTATTCTGAAACGGGGTAAGAACCCAGCACCTTGTAAAAGGCGCACAGACCCTGCAGCTCTTGCAAGGCAGCGGCCACATGCGGCTCGCTGATGTGGCCTTGCAGGTCGATGTAGAAGTAATACTCCCACTGGCCCGATTTGGCGGGGCGCGACTCAAAACGCGTCATCGACACGCCATTGTTCTTGAGTGGCACCAACAGGTCGTGCACCGCGCCCGGGCGGTTGGGCACCGACACCACCAAGCTGGTGCAGTCTTTGCCAGAGGCCGGTGGCGTGGCCAAGGTTTGGGGCAGGGCGATCACGGCAAAGCGGGTGCGGTTGAAGGCCTCGTCCTGGATGGCGTGGTGCACGATGTGCAGGCCAAACTGGCTGGCCGCGCGTTCGCTGGCCAGCGCTGCCCAAGCCGGGTTGGTGGCCGCCAAGCGGGCCCCTTCGGCATTGCTCGACACAGCGCGGCGCTCCACATGCGGCAGGTGTTTGGACAACCAGCCTTGGCACTGGGCCAGCGCTTGGGGGTGGGCCATGACCACCTCAATGCCAGCATCTGAATTGAGTTGACGCAACAAATTGAAGCGCACTTGCAGGCTGACCTCGCCCACCACATGCACCGGCGAGCGCAAGAACAAATCAAGCGAACGGGCCACCACGCCTTCGGTGGAATTTTCCATGCCCACCACGCCGTATTGGGCGGTGCCTGCGGCGGTGGCGTGGAACACCTCGTCGAAGTTGGCGCAATAAATCAGGTTGGCCGCGCTGCCAAAAAACTCAATCGCGGCTTGTTCGCAAAACGTGCCTTGGGGGCCCAACACTGCCACGCGCTGTGGCGCTTCGAGGGCTAGGCAGGCCGACATGATTTCGCGCCAGATGGATGCGACGTGTTCGTTCTTGAGCGGGCCGGGGTTGGCCTGGGTGATTTTGTCGATGACTTGGGCCACGCGGTCGGGCCGAAAGAAGGGCGAGCCTTCGGCGCGTTTGATCTCGCCCACTTGTTCGGCTACATGGGCGCGCTGGTTCAGCAGGCTGAGCAGTTGTTTGTCCAGCGCGTCAATCTGCACCCGCAAAGCGCCCAGGGCATCCGACTGAATGGGTTGTTGGCTCATGTCCAGAAGTCTTTCAGTGGGGCCGATTTCAGGCCTGGGTCTTTTCAAAATCACGCATGTAGGCCACCAGCGCCTGCACGCCTTCGAGGGGCATGGCGTTGTAGATGCTGGCGCGCATGCCACCCACCGATTTGTGGCCTTTGAGTTGCAGCAAGTTGGCGGCTTTGGCCCCGGCCAAAAAGGCCTTGTTGCGCGTTTCGTCGCGCAGGTAAAACGGCACGTTCATCCGCGAGCGGCAGTTTTTGGCCACACGGTTTTCATACAAGCTGGAGGCGTCGAGGAAGTCGTACAGCAGCTGTGCTTTGGCGATGTTGCGCGCTTGCATGGCCGCAATGCCACCATTCTTTTTGAGCCACTGAAACACCAAGCCTGCGATGTAAATGCTATAGGTCGGCGGCGTGTTGTACATGGACTGGTGGTCGCTCACCAGTTTGTAATCAAAAGCGCTGGGGCAATGCGCCAGGGCGTGGCCGATCAGGTCTTCGCGCAAGATGACCAAGGTCAGGCCTGCAGGCCCCAGGTTCTTTTGTGCGCCGCCAAAGGCCAGGCCGACCCGCGACCAGTCCACCGGGCGTGAGGCCACATGCGAAGAAAAGTCCACCACCAATGGCGCATCACAGCCCAGAGCTTTGAGGTCGGGCAGTTCTTGAAACTCCACACCGTGGATGGTCTCGTTGCTGCAAATGTGCACATAGCGGTTGTCAGCGCCGATTTGCCAAGTGGCAGGCGCAGGCAGGGTGGTGAAACCATCTGCCTCGCTGCTTGCCGCCACACGGGCTGTGCCGTATTTGGCCGCTTCTTTCAGTGACTTTTGGCTCCAGCTGCCCGTGAGCACAAAGTCCATGGCCCCGCCTTGCGACAGGTTCAGCGGCACGATGGCGTTTTCGGCCAGGCCACCACCTTGCATGAACAAGATTTTGAAATGGGCTGGCACGGCCAACAAATCGCGCAAATCGGCTTCGGCCTGCTCGTAAATGCCAATGAACTCTTTGCCCCGGTGGCTCATTTCCATCACGCTCATGCCAGAGGAACGGCCTTGTGCATCGTGCCAATCGAGCATCTCTGAGGCAGCTTGTTGCAGCACGGCCTCGGGCATGACGGCGGGACCCGCCGAGAAGTTGTAGGCGCGCCCCATCACTTATTCCGTTGCAGGTGCGCTGTCGTCCGCTGCTGCATCGGCATCACCGGCTTCACCCTCGTTCACATTCGCGTCGTTTTCCACAATGCGTTGCAAGCCCGACAGCTTGGCCCCCTCGTCCAGACCGATCAAGGTCACGCCTTGTGTGGCGCGGCCCAGTTCACGGATTTCGGCCACGCGGGTGCGCACCAAAACGCCGGTGTCGGTGATCAGCATGATCTCGTCGTCGGCTTGCACCAAGGTGGCGGCCACCACTTTGCCGTTGCGCTCAGACTGCTGGATGGCGATCATGCCCTTGGTGCCACGGCCGTGGCGCGTGTACTCGGTGATGCTGGTGCGTTTGCCATAACCGTTCTCGGTGGCCGTCAGCACGCTGGCGCGGGCTTTGACTTCATCGGCAGGCGCATCGGGGTTTTCTTGTTCCGAGACCAGCATGGCGATCACGCTTTGGTGGTCTTCGATCATCATGCCGCGCACGCCGCGTGCGCTTCGGCCCAAGGGGCGCACGTCGTTCTCGTCAAAACGCACGGCCTTGCCGCCGTCGCTGAACAGCATCACATCGTGCTGGCCGTCTGTGAGGGCTGCGCCAATCAGGAAGTCGCCTTCGTCCAGGTTGACGGCAATGATGCCGCCTTTGCGGGGGTTTGAAAATTCGTCCAGCGATGTTTTCTTGACGGTGCCCATGGAGGTGGCCATGAACACATACTGGTTGTCCGGGAAGGTGCGGGCCTCACCGGTCAGGGCCAGCACCACATTGATCTTTTCGCCTTCTTGCAGCGGGAACATGTTGACAATCGGGCGACCGCGTGAGCCGCGCGACCCGGCAGGCACTTCCCAGACCTTGAGCCAGTACAAACGGCCCCGATTGGAGAAGCACAGCAAATAGTCGTGCGTGTTGGCGATGAAGAGCTGGTCGATCCAGTCGTCTTCTTTGGTGGCTGCGGCTTGCTTGCCCCGGCCGCCGCGCTTTTGTGAGCGGTATTCACTCAGGGGTTGGCTCTTGATGTAGCCACTGTGCGACAAGGTCACGACCATGTCGGTGGGGGTGATCAGGTCTTCTGTGGACAGGTCTTGCGCGCTGTGTTCGATCTCGCTGCGGCGGGCACCGGCTTTGGTTTGACCAAACTCTTGGCGCACAGAGCCCAGTTCGTCGCTGATGATGGTGGAGACGCGCTCGGGCTTGGCCAGGATGTCCAGCAAGTCTTCGATCTCGGACATGACCTCTTTGTATTCGGCCACGATCTTGTCTTGTTCCAGACCGGTCAAGCGCTGCAGGCGCATTTGCAAAATTTCTTGCGCTTGCGTGTCCGACAGGCGGTACAGACCGTCTTGGCCCAATCCGTATTCGCGCTCCAAGCCTTCGGGGCGGTAATCGTCGGCGTTGATGGTCGAGCCGTCATCGCGGGCGCGGGTCAGCATGGTGCGCACCATTTGGCTGTCCCAAGCGCGGGTCATCAGCTCGGCCTTGGCCACGGGCGGCGTGGGCGCGCCCCGGATGATGGCGATGAAGTCGTCGATGTTGGCCAAAGCCACGGCCAAGCCTTCCAGCACATGGCCACGGTCACGCGCTTTGCGCAGCTCGAACACGGTGCGGCGTGTCACCACCTCGCGGCGGTGCTGCAAGAAGACCTGGATCAGGTCTTTCAGGTTGCACAGCTTGGGTTGCCCGTCGATCAAGGCCACCATGTTCATGCCGAAAGTGTCTTGCAGCTGCGTTTGCTTGTACAAATTGTTCAGCACCACCTCGGGCACAGCGCCACGCTTGAGCTCAATCACCAGGCGCATGCCCGACTTGTCCGACTCGTCCTGGATGTGGCTGATGTCTTCGATTTTCTTTTCGTGCACCAGCTCGGCCATGCGCTCTTGCAAGGTTTTCTTGTTGACCTGGTAGGGCAACTCGTCGACCACGATGCACTGGCGTTGGCCTTTGTCGATGTCTTCAAAGTGGCATTTGGCACGCATGACCACGCGGCCGCGTCCCGTGCGGTAGCCGTCTTTGACGCCAGTCATGCCGTAGATGATGGCGCCCGTCGGGAAGTCGGGCGCAGGCACGATTTCCATCAACTCGTCGATCGAGGCTTCTGGGTTGCGCAGCAAATGCAGGCAAGCATCCACCACCTCGTTCAGGTTGTGCGGCGGGATGTTGGTGGCCATGCCCACCGCGATACCGCCCGAGCCGTTGATCAGCAAGTTGGGCAAGCGCGAGGGCAAAACCAGAGGTTCTTTTTCAGAGCCGTCGTAGTTGGGGCCAAAGTCCACCGTTTCTTTGTCGATGTCGCCCAACATTTCGTGGGCAATTTTGGCCAAACGGATTTCGGTGTAACGCATGGCAGCGGCGTTGTCGCCGTCCACCGAGCCGAAGTTGCCCTGGCCGTCTACCAGCATGTGGCGCATGGAAAAATCTTGCGCCATGCGCACGATGGTGTCGTACACCGACTGGTCGCCGTGCGGGTGGTATTTGCCGATCACGTCACCCACAATACGGGCCGACTTTTTGTAAGGACGGTTCCAGTCGTTGTTCAACTCGTGCATGGCGAACAAGACCCGGCGGTGCACGGGTTTGAGGCCGTCGCGAGCATCGGGCAGTGCGCGGCCCACGATCACACTCATGGCGTAATCGAGGTAGCTGCGCCGCATTTCCTCTTCCAAACTGATGGGCAGTGTTTCTTTGGCGAACTGGGTCATGGATGTTTGAAAGGTGTGAAGCGCTGTAAACAAAGCATTTTATGTGCAAGCCAGTGTCGCGTCCATGCAACATTTGTAATGCATTTCCATTCATCGCCTCCATGTCCGCCTGCCATTTACCTGAGCTGAGTTGTCTCTATGGCACAATTCTGAGCAACGCCGCAGTTGATGTTCACCTGCAGCGTCATCATTTCGCAGTGAGTCTGCGGCTTTATCCCCTTTTAAGGAAGACCATGAAAAAACTGAACAAAGTGGCAATGCTGCTGGCAACTGCAGCCCTCGCATCCGCGGCTGGAGCTCAAACCGTTGACAACTGGCGCAATGGCTCCGGTGACCTGGTTTGGAAAAACGGCACCAACGAACTGTGCTGGCGTGATGCCAACTGGACACCCGCCACTGCCGCTGCTGGTTGCGATGGTGCCATTGTTGCCAAGCCCGCTGTCGCTCCTCCAGCACGTGCTGCTGCACCTGCCGCTCCAGCAGCTGCACCCGCCGCTCCTGCAGCTGCACCCGCTCCCGCGCCTGCTGCACAACGTCCAGCTGCTCCCCCTCCTGCTGCTGCCACAAAAGTGACTTACGCAGCCGACGCTTTCTTTGATTTTGACAAATCTGTTTTGAAAGCCGAAGGCAAAGCCAAGCTCGACGATTTGGTTGGCAAAGTCAAGGGCATCAACTTGGAAGTCATCATCGCCGTGGGCCACACCGACTCAACAGGGCCTGACGCTTACAACCAAAAGTTGTCGGTCAAGCGTGCTGAGACTGTGAAAGCCTATTTGGTGTCCAAAGGCATTGAAAAGAACCGCGTTTATACCGAAGGCAAAGGCGAAAAGCAGCCAGTGGCTGACAACAGCTCCTCTGCAGGCCGCTCGAAGAACCGTCGCGTCGAAATCGAAGTGGTGGGTACACGCTCTAACAAGTAATCCATTTTTGGATTGCCGCAAAAGCCCCAGCAATGGGGCTTTTTTTTGCCTGTCGATCAGACCACCCTGCGTGTTCACCGACAATCGGGGGCATGACGACCCAAACACCCAATGTTGACCCGGCAGAGCTTGCCAAATTTTCTGAATTGGCCCACCGCTGGTGGGATCCCGAAAGTGAGTTTCGGCCGCTGCACCAAATCAACCCTTTGCGTTTGGAATGGATACACGGTCTGGTGCCCTTGACGGGTTTGAAGGTGCTCGACGTGGGTTGTGGAGGCGGCATTCTCGCCGATGCCATGGCTCGCAAAGGCGCTCAGGTATTGGGCATCGATTTGGCCACCAAATCCCTCAAAGTGGCGCAGCTGCATGCATTGGAAGCCGGCACAAAGGGTATTGAGTACCGTGAAATCAGTGCAGAAGACCTGGCTGCTGAGCAAACAGAGAAGTTTGATGTCATCACCTGCATGGAGATGCTGGAACACGTGCCAGATCCTGCCCTGGTGGTCCAAGCCTGTGCGCAAATGGTCAAACCCGGCGGCTGGGTGTTTTTTTCAACGCTCAACCGAAATCCCAAATCTTTTTTGTTTGCCATTGTCGGTGCGGAGTACATCCTCAAACTTTTGCCCAAAGGCACGCACGAATTTGCCCGCCTGATCAAACCCAGTGAACTCACCGCATGGGCCCGTGCTGCAGGGCTGGATGTGAAAGGCTTTAAAGGCATGGCGTACAACCCGTTCACCAAGCGCTATTGGCTCAACCAAGACACCAGCGTCAATTACTTGTTGGCCTGCCAGAAAGCCTGAACATGTTCTACCATGCACAAGCCGTTTTGTTTGACTTGGACGGCACCTTGATTGACAGCGCCCCCGATTTGGGTGCAGCAGCGGACAAAATGCGCACCGACCGTGGCTTGACCTCATTGCCGCTTGCGCATTACCGACCCATGGCGGGCGCGGGGGCACGCGGCATGTTGGGCATTGCCTTTGGCATGGCGCCCGATCACCCCGACTATGACGTGATGAAGGAAGAATTTTTTGTCAATTACGAAAGCGCCATGACCGAGCGCACACGCATTTTTGATGGGGTGGTGGAGATGATCGCCCGCTTGGTGGCGCAAGGCATGCCTTGGGGCGTGGTGACCAACAAGGCCAGCCGCTTTACCGATCCCCTGACATCCGTCATGCCCCTTTTTGCAACCGCTGGCACCATTGTCAGCGGCAACACCACACCACACGCCAAACCGCATCCAGAGCCTTTGTTTGAGGCGGCGCGCCGGTTGTCGATCGATCCGGCGCTTTGCGTGTACGTGGGTGATGACGAGCGCGACATCGTCGCAGGCCTGGCTGCGGGCATGGGCACTGTGGCGGCCACCTACGGTTATTTGGGCCAACAGAGCGATATTTCGCGCTGGAATGCACATTTGCACATCGATTCGCCGAAAGACCTCTTGCAATATCTCAGGAGCGCCTAAAATAGGAGGCTTGGGGCTGCATTGGTTTCGACATGGGTTCGGACGCGTGGCAGGGCATGTCGAGGTTCTGATCCTCGTTAATCTTCGGAAAAAAAACTAACTGCAAACGACGAACGTTTCG
>NZ_JBIKIL010000123.1:0-11269 GCF_044361645.1 Limnohabitans sp.
TTTGTCGGTGTCTGTTTTCGAGAAAACCCAGATTTCATGCGCCTTGCAGACCGATGCTCACACAACCGCACCACCTGACTGCGCTAAGCAGTTGAATTTGTTCACTTTTTAACCGGACACTACTGATGCCAACTGTATAGGTACTGTATTCATTTTGACCCTACATTCCTAGCTATGACATCTTCAGAACTCAGCGCCCTGTTGGTGCTGGCCACCGTGAGTAGCTTCACACCCGGGCCCAACACCACCTTGTCCACCGCCATGGCCGCCAACCACGGCCTGAAGCGCGCCATGCGCTTTGTCTGCGCCGTGCCGGTGGGTTGGGGGATTTTGTTCGCGCTGTGTGCCACCGGCCTGGGCGGTCTGGTGGTGGCTTTTCCGCCCTTGCGCTGGGCCATCGTGACGCTGGGCACCGGGTATTTGTTGTGGCTGGCCTCGCGTTTGTGGCAAAGCGGCAGCTTGCAGCAAGCCGATAGCGCGAAACTTCAAGTGGGTTTTGTGCAAGGCGTGGGCCTGCAGTTCCTCAACATCAAAGCCTGGATGCTGGCGCTCGCCATCGTGGCGGGCTGGGTGGCGGGTCGTGAAGACGCAGCCCAACGCACCATGATGCTCTTGCCCATCATGATGACCTACGGTTTTGTCAGCAACCTGAGCTATGCGGTGGCGGGCTCCATGCTGCGCCACTGGCTGGCGCATGGCCGCCGTTTGTTGGTGTTCAACCGCTGCATGTCGACCGCGTTGGTGGCTACCGCCTTGTGGATTTTGAACAGCTTGCGGCACAGCGCGGCTTGATACGCATTTTGACCCGCCCATTGACGCCCCATGAATGACCGCACCCCACAACGCGAAACCTTGGGTCTGTGGCTTGGTCTGCTGGGCGTGCTCATTTTTGGGCTGACCTTGCCCATGACAAGACTGGCCACCGGCACAGCAGAGGCGCCGCAGATGTCGCCCTGGTTTGTGACCTGGGCGCGGGCCGCGCTGGCGGGTGGTCTGTCGCTGATTTACCTGTTGGCCGTGCGTGCGCCTTGGCCACGGCCTGAACAACGCGGGCCTTTGTGCTTGTCGCTGCTGGGCAACGTCATTGCCTACCCTTTGCTGCTGGGCTGGGCACTGCGCCACGTCACGGCCAGCCATGCCGCCGTCATCACCGCTTTGCTGCCACTGGCCACCGCTGCGGCCGCAGCCTGGCTCATGCACCAACGCGCTCGCATGGGGTTTTGGGTATTTGCCGCCATGGGCAGCGCCTTGGTGGCGCTCTACAGCCTGTTGCGCTCAGCGCAGCTGGGCCACGATCTGGCTCTGAGCTGGGCCGACCTGCTGCTGGTGGGCGCGGTGCTCTCGGCCGCCTTGGGCTATGTGGCCGGGGCCAAGATCACAGCCGACCTGGGCGCGGAAAAAGTCATCAGCTGGGTCTGCGTCATGGCCCTGCCCATCACCCTGCCCGGCGCCTGGCTTACTTGGCCTGAACACGCCGTCATCCCTGCCGCCTGGCTGGCCCTGCTGTATGTCGGCGTGTTCTCCATGTGGGCGGGCTTTTTTGCCTGGTTTCAGGGCCTGTCGCTGGGCGGCCCGCTGCGGGTGAGTCAGCTGCAATTGCTGCAACCCTTCATCAGCATCCTGGCCACCGTGCCTTTGCTGGGCGAATCGCTGGACGCCATGACGCTGGGCTTTGCCCTGGCCGTGGTGGCCACGGTCTTCCTGGGCAGGCG
This sequence comes from Limnohabitans sp., assembly GCF_044361645.1. Classification (GTDB taxonomy): domain Bacteria; phylum Pseudomonadota; class Gammaproteobacteria; order Burkholderiales; family Burkholderiaceae_C; genus Limnohabitans_A. The sequence goes on from NZ_JBIKIL010000123.1 coordinate 1,713, forward strand.
CATGGCCAACACACCCAAATCCAACTGAACAATGAAAGTTGAGGATCGCCACATGCACTGGACAATGGCCCAACGCGCCGAAAAAATGAACCCCTCGGTGATCCGCGAGATCCTCAAGGTCACCGAAAAGCCCGGCATCATCAGCTTTGCTGGAGGCTTGCCCTCACCGCAAACCTTCCCGATTGAGGCCATGCGCGAAGCCTGCGAGCGCGTGCTGAAAGACGACGGCCAAGCCGCCTTGCAATACGCCGCCAGCGAAGGTTATGCCCCCTTGCGCGAATGGGTCGCGCACGACCTGCGCAAGCAAGGCATGCAGGTCATCCCCGATCAGGTGCTGATCACCACCGGCAGCCAGCAAGGGCTGGATCTGGTGGCCAAAATTTTGACCGACGCGGGCAGCCGCATCTTGGTCGAGACCCCCACCTACCTGGGCGCATTACAAGCCTTCACCCCGATGGAGCCCAGCGTAGTGAGCGTTGACAGCGACGCGCACGGCGTGGACCCAAGCGACCTGCGCGCGAAGGTGGGCAGCGGGGCCGACAAAGCCCGCTTTGTGTATTTGCTGCCCAACTTTCAAAACCCCACCGGCCGCAGCATGAGCGAAGAACGCCGCGCCGCTGTGGCCCAAGTGGCCATCGAATGCGGCCTGCCCATCATCGAAGACAACCCCTATGGTGACCTGTGGTTTGACGCGCCGCCCCCGCCCTCGCTGAGTTCGCGCCACCCGGGCGGCAGCGTGTACTTGGGTTCGTTTTCCAAAATTTTGGCTCCCGGCTTGCGCTTGGGCTATCTGGTTGCGCCCAAGGCGCTCTACCCCAAACTGCTGCAAGCCAAACAAGCGGCCGATCTGCACACGCCCAGCTTCAACCAACGCGTGGTCGCTGAAGTGCTGAAAGACGGTTTCATCGAACGCCATGTGCCCACCATCCGCGCCCTGTACAAACAGCAGTGCGCGGCCATGCTGGCCGCGCTCGAGCGCGAAATGGCCGGGCTGGGCCTGAGCTGGAACCGCCCGGTGGGCGGCATGTTCTTGTGGGTGCAACTGCCCCTAGGCCTCAAAGCGACGCCGCTGCTGGCCAAAGCCGTCGACAAAGGTGTGGCCTTTGTGCCCGGCTCGGCCTTTTACGCCACAAGCGAAGAAGGCGGAGCCAACGAAAGCACGCTGCGCCTGAGCTTTGTCACCGCCACGGTGGACCAAATCAACACCGGCATGGCCGCACTGGCCGCAGCGGTCCGTGAATCCTTGCCTGGGAGATGAGCATGCTCAAGATTTGGGGCCGTATCAGTTCCATCAACGTCCGCAAGGTGGTGCTTTGCGCGCAAATGCTGGGGCTGCGATTTCAACGGGTCGAGGCAGGCCTGCACTATGGTGTTGTGAACACGCCGGAATACTTGGCACTGAACCCCAACGCCATGGTGCCCGTGCTCCAAGACGGGGCTTACACGCTGTGGGAGTCCAATGCCATCGTGCGCTACCTCTGCGCCAGAGAAAGCCGGTTCTACCCCACCGACCTGCCCACACGCTTTCACGCCGAACAATGGATGGACTGGCAGCAAACCACCTTGAACCGGGCCAGCGGCGTGGCCTTTGTGCAGTGGATTCGCACACCGGCGGCACAACGCCAAGCAGACCTGATCGCGGCATCGGTGGCCGCCACCGAACCGCTCTTGGGTCTGCTCAACGCACAACTGGAACACCAGCCCTTTGTCGCCGGCCAAGCGCTGAGCATGGCCGACCTGCCCATCGCCTGCGAAATCCACCGTTGGTGGGGACTGCCGCCCCATGGCCTCGACTACCGCGCTCAATGGCCGCACCTGCAAGGCTGGTACGAACGCCTGTGCCAACACCCCGGTGCCGCTGGCGTGCTGGATTTACCCCTGTCTTGAAAGACCCCTACCGCCATGAAAAACCGCGCCTTCCAACAAGTGGATGTTTTCACCGACACCGCCTTTCTGGGCAACCCGCTGGCCGTGGTGCTGGACGGCACCGACCTGTCTGACGCACAGATGCAAAGCTTTGCCGCCTGGACGCAGCTGAGCGAAACCAGCTTTGTACTGCCGCCCACGCCCGAAGGCGCTGCGAACGGGGCCGACTACCGGGTGCGCATCTTCACACCGGGGGCCGAGCTGCCGTTTGCGGGCCACCCGACGCTGGGCACGGCCCACGCTTGGTTGAAGGCGGGCGGCCAAGCCCGGCAAAGCGGCCAACTGGTCCAGGAATGTGGCGTGGGTCTGGTCAGTTTGAAATCGGTCGACGGTCGCTGGGCCTTTGCAGCGCCCCCCTTGCAGCGCCAAGCACCTGCGCCCGCCCAGCTGGCCCAAGTGCAAGAGGCGCTGGGCCTGCAGGCCGACCAGGTGCTGGCCGCGCAAGACCTGAACAACGGCCCACACTGGCTGGGCCTTTTGATCGCCTCGGTGGACAGCCTGCTCGCCCTGGAGCCGGACCACGCAGCGCTCAAACGCCTGAACACCAAGGTCGGTGTGGCGGCCAAGCGAGCGCCCGGTGCTGACGGCTTGATCCGCCGCGCCAACCGCGAGGCCCGCGCCTTTGCCGCTTCCAAGCGTATCGCCAAGGACCCGACCGATCTGGAAGTGCGCGCCTTCGCCGCACCCGTCGGCATCACCGAAGACCCGGTCACCGGCAGCTTGAACGCCTCGCTGGCGCAGTGGTTGATGGCCGACGGCCACATGCCTGCCCACTACAGCGCCCGCCAGGGCACCGTGCTGGGCCGCGCCGGGCAGGTGTTCCTCGCCAAAGACGCACAGGGCCAAGTATGGGTGGGCGGCGATGTGGTCGGCTGCATCCAAGGCAGCGTGCATTTTTAAGCCCCTTCAGCGCCAAGCCCCGAACCCCAAGCCACGAACCCCAAAACCTCCACCGCCAAAAGCCCCCATGCACCACGAACTGCCCACCCTGGCCCAGATCCAAGCGGCCACACACACCGTGTACGCGGCCTTTGGCCCCACGCCCCAGTACCGCTGGGCCACCTTGAGCCAGCGCTTGGGCACAGACTGCTGGGTCAAGCACGAGAACCACACCCCAGTGGGCGCTTTCAAGGTGCGCGGCGGACTCACCTATTTTGAACACCTGCGCAGCCTGGGCCCCTTGCCCAGCGAAGTGATCAGCGCCACCCGGGGCAACCATGGCCAAAGCATCGCCTATGCCGCCGCACGCCATGGCGTGGCCTGCACCATCGTGGTCCCAGAAGGCAACTCGACCGAGAAAAATGCCGCCATGCGCGCCTTGGGTGCCCAACTGCTGGAACACGGCCACGACTTTCAAGCGGCACGCGAGCATGCACAAAGCCTGGCCGTGACACGCGGCGCGCACATGGTGCCCAGCTACCACCCGGCGCTGGTGCAGGGTGTGGCCACGGCATGGTTCGAATTTTTACAAGCGGTGCCGGCGCTCGATGTGGTCTATGTGCCCATTGGCCTGGGCTCGGGGGCTTGCGCCGCGCTGGCCGCCAAGCGCGCCTTGGGCCACCGGGTGAAGGTGGTAGGCGTGGTCAGCGCCCACGCCACCACCTATGCCGATTCGCTGGCCGCAGGCTGCGTGGTGGAAGCCCCGGTCAGCACCGTGCTGGCCGATGGCATGGCCGTGCGCCGTGCTGACCCGCAGGCGCTGGCCATCTTGCAAAGGGGCTTGGAACGCATCGTGCAGGTCACCGACGCGCAGGTGGCACAAGCCATGCGCGACCTGTACACCGACACGCACAACCTGGCCGAAGGGGCCGGTGCCGCCAGTTTTGCCGCCGCTTGGGCCGATCGCGCACAGCTGCGCGGCCTGGTGGTGGGCACCACCTTGTGCGGCGGCAATGTGGACAGCACCACCTTTGGCCAAGTGCTGAATGGCCAGGACGCCGCTTGGGCCTGAGCTCAGACCCAAGCCGTCGCTCTTGGGACTGAAGCAGCGCAGACCCGCCCGCACAATGCCCGCATGGGAACGCTTTATTTGGTCCGCCACGGACAAGCCTCTTTCGGGGCCGATGACTACGATCAACTCAGCCCTTTGGGTCGCCAACAAGCCGTGCGCTTGGGGCAATACCTGGGCCCCAAGTTAAAAGAAAAGCCGCTTGAAGCCGTGTTGATGGGCAGCTTGAAGCGCCACCGTCAAACCTGGGAGGGCATTGCAGAGGGCGCGGGCCTGCCGCACACCCCGGCCGTGTGGCCGGGCCTGAACGAGTACGACAGCGAGGCGCTGATCGCCGCCATCCACCCCGAACCGCTGGCCAAACCCGACACGCCCGAGCTGTACCGCCACCACTTTCGCCTGCTGCGCGACGCGCTGCAGGCCTGGATGGCCGGGCGCACCCAACCCCAGGGCATGCCCCGCTATGCCGACTTTGTCGGTGGCATCGAAGCCGCGCTCGACCATGTGCGGCAACAGCACACGGGCGATGTGATGATCGTCTCCAGCGGCGGCCCCATTTCCACCGCCGTGGGCCGGGTGCTGGGCACCCCGCCCGAGACCACCATCGAGCTGAACCTGCGCATCCGCAACACGGCGCTCACCGAGTTGGTGTTCACCCCCAAACGCCACATGCTGCTGACCTACAACACCCTGCCCCACCTGGACAGCGACGCGCACAAACACTGGGTCACCTTCGCCTAAACCAGAAGGCGTTTTGGCCAAACGCTGTCGGGTCACCGTGTCACCGTGTCACCGTGTCACCATGGGGTCATGCTGCACAGGTAGATTCCCTAGGCAATACCCTTACGGTTTGCAGGCAAAATATTAGGATGAACCGCTCAACCGCTTGGTTGTCCCTCAAAGCTGCTGAGGGTGGCATCCAGCTCAACACCCCGCTTGCCGCAGACGCTGATCGGTGGGCAGTCGCTTTGGCTTCATTGGTGGACCAATGGGCGCTGCGCTCGGCGGTGCAGACCATGTTGCTGGCCATGCCAAAAAACCAAGAGGGCCAACCCGCACAAGTCGTCTTGATCTGCCAGCTGCGCCCCGACTTTCGACAGCGCTGCATGCCCGGGTACGACAGCTTGGCCCTGCACCAGCGACTGGGCCACGGGCAGCACACCGACGAGGTGTGGGCCTTGGAGCGGGAGATTTGGGTCGCCTTGCTCGGCTCACCGCAGCCTTTTCAATTTGCCAGCCTGGAGGCGCTGAGCTCGCACATCCGCGTGCGGCGCAACACGGCCTTGGCGGCCCGCAAAACCGCCTTGGCCTTCAAAACCGAAGCAGCCGAGCGACCCCCGGCCGATTGGCACTACGCAGAAGGACCCGGCTTTGTGCTGAACCCCGGTCGCTCCCTCATCAAGGCCTTGATCGCGGCCACCCAACCCGAAGCCACTGGCCAGCTTTACGATTTTTCTTGCTACCGCGCCACCGAATACGTGATCTTGCTCGGCATCGCGCTAGAAGCCCGAGACCACAACCCGGCTTTGTTGCTTGCACTGCAAGATTTGAATGAACAGCATGCCGTCCGTTCAGGGCAATTTCACGACGTTTTTTTGGTCGAGTATGGCCACATGGACACGCCCTTGCCCGCGCGTTTTCATGTGCCTGGCGACCGGCTGTGGTTTCGCAACCCGGACGAACGGTCTTCAAACGTCACCGGCTACGAAGGCTCTTGGGTCATCTACATGGGCGGTGGTTTGTTCAGCAACTTCTGGCAGCGCGACAAACCCTTCACGCTCGAGTCCAAAGCCATCGAGATCTACCACTGGAAAGACGGCGTTGACACCGACGCTCAAGGCGAGTTGCAAATGAACGAAACGGTGGTGCAGGCGCTGGTGGCGCAAACGCAGGCCCGGTCCGAAGCGCGCACCCAAGTGCTGGAACGCATGCTGCGCCTGCGCGACCCCCAAGGCGTTTACGCGCAAGGTGGCTGCCTGGACACCACCCGCGAATACCCCAAAAGCGTCAGCCGCGATCACTGCGAACTGGTGCTGCCCCGGCCCTGACGACCCCCCTTGGCCGCCTGCGGCAGTCAGCCCAGCTTGGGTGGCTGCGCAAAGGGCCAGCCCCGCTTCACCCCACCTGATCGCTCAGGGTGTCGGGCGGCAGGCGGTCAAGCTCCACCAACAACTGGGCCAAGGCCCGACCTGAGGCGTCCAGCAAAGCCTGGCCTTTTTCGGCCGTGGCCGCAGCCGCATTGCCAGCAGCGCCCTGGCGGTTGTAGTCCTGCATTTGCCAGCCCAGCTTGGCACTTTTGCCATTGCCCAAAATACCAAAGCGCTCGGCCCGGTCTTGCGCGGTCGAGCGGAAGTTTTGCGCCAAAGCCATGCGCACCGTCTCGGGCCGCAGTGCCCGCATCATCGACGTTTCGATGTCGCCCGCGTGCACGCCAAAGCGGTGCTCTTCGGGCGGGAACAGCGCCAGCAGATCTACACCTTGTGCGTCCAGAAGTGGCAAATTGAACCAACTGACGCTGTAGACCAACAGGCCCAAGCGGGCCCGCAAGTCGCGCGCCACGATGTCCATCACGCTGACCTGCCCACCGTGGGCGTTGAGCAGCACCAGTTTGGTCACACCCGTGGCGGCCACCGACTCCCCAATGTCGGTCCACAAACGGATCACCGTCTCGGCCTTGAGCGTCAAAGTGCCCGCAAAACGCGCGTGCTCTGGGCTCAGGCCCACGGTCTGCGTGGGTAAAAAGAGCACCGGCAGCTCGGCTGGCAGGTGCGCCAAGCTGGCCGCGACCACCCCGTTGACCAAGTCGCTGTCCACCGACAAGGGCAGATGCGGGCCATGTTGTTCGGTGGCGGCCACGGGCAGCACGGCGATGGCCCGGTCGTTGGCCCGGTTAAGCGCCATAGCTTGAAAATCAAGGGTGGTCCAGTCGGCCCAAAAACGCGAAGGGTTTTGCATCAGAGGCATCTTAATAGAGCGCAGGCGTGTAAAGTGCCCCCCGGGTACAGGGACAGCGGGTTCTGTTCAAATTGTTGGGGTGTCTAAGAAGGATTGGTGTGAAATTTTCCGTGTTGTCACGTGGCAGGGCCACTGCCCAAATGTTGGTGCTGAGCTGGTTTTTTTGCGTGGCTTTGATGGCCACCGCGCCCAGCTTGGCCCAGACCCGTTCGCTGTTTTCTGCCAAGCCCAGCAGCACCAGCACCGCCTCCTTGTTGGGCCAAGACAGCCCAGTGGTGAACACCGAACAGGTGCGCGCCGAGTTGATGGTGCACGCGCCACAAGGCATTCAGGTCGGACAGACGTTTTGGCTGGGCTTGCAAATCGAGCACCAAGCCGACTGGCACACCTATTGGCAAAACCCAGGCGACTCGGGCCTGCCCACCCAGCTGCAATGGCAACTGCCTGCGGGTTTGCAGGCCGGTGACATCGCATGGCCTTTGCCTCAAAAGTTTCCTATCGGCAGCTTGGCCAACTACGGCTACAAAGACCGCCTGTTGCTGACTGTGCCCATCACGGTAGGCGCGGAATTTGAGTTCCCAGCCAGTGGTGGCCTGCCCATTCAACTGCAAGCCGAATGGCTGGTATGCCGCCAAGAGTGCATCCCCCAAGAGGGTCGCTTTGTTCTGAACTTGGCGTCAGCCACGGCGCAAACGCCGCACGCGGCTGGTTTCAACGCGGCCCAAAAACTCAGCCCGCAAGCGCTGGCCCAAGTGCAACAAGGCGACGCCTGGATTTCCGGCGGGCAGACCACCGTGTCAGACGACGGCCAACAACTGCGCCTGAGCGTGCACGGCTTGCCCGCCAACTGGCGCGGCCAGACACTGAGCGCGTTTCCAGTCACGGCCAATGTGGTGCACAACGCCGCCGTGCAGGGCCAAGATTGGACGCAAAAATGGCAAGGCTCAGTCTGGCGCGCGCAATTCCCGGTGTCACAAGAGCGTGGCGACAGCCCCACCCGCATGCGTTGGGTGATCGCACTCGGCATGGACTCCGCCCCCAAGGCCCCAGCCTTTGAGATCGAAACGCCCGTGCTCGGCGCATGGCCTGCGCTGGCGCAACCTGCGCCCGTCGAAATCTCACCCGCATTGGCCAAAGCCCTGGCCGACAGTGCCCGAGCGACCGACATGCCGGTCAAGCCTGCCGCCAGCGCTTGGGCGCTGACGCTGGCCATTTTGGGCGCGCTGGTGGGCGGCTTGCTGCTCAACCTCATGCCCTGCGTGTTCCCGGTGCTGGCCATCAAAGTGCTGGCTTTTACCCAAGCCGACACCTCACAAGCCCAACACCGCGCCGCTGGTCTGGCCTACACCTTGGGCGTGGTGTTGTCATTCATGCTGCTGGGCGGTTTGATGCTCACCCTGCGCGCGGCCGGCGAGCAGCTGGGCTGGGGTTTTCAATTGCAGTCACCGGGCGTGGTGGCCGGCTTGGCGCTTTTGTTTACCCTGCTGGGCCTGAACTTGGCAGGCGTTTTCGAATTTGGGCAAATGCTGCCCAGCAGCCTGGCCTCGCTGCAAAGCCGCCACCCCACAGTCAATGCCGCCTTGTCGGGCGTGCTGGCCGTTGCCATCGCCTCGCCTTGCACTGCGCCCTTCATGGGGGCGTCACTGGGCTTGGCAATTGCGCTGCCCGCATGGCAAGCGCTCACGGTGTTTGCCGCCATGGGTGTGGGCATGGCTGCGCCCTACTTGGTGTCCAGCAGATGGCCCGGCATCGCACGCGCGCTGCCGCGCCCCGGCGCGTGGATGGTGACTTTCCGCCAAGCCATGGCTTTTCCCATGTTTGCCACGGTCATTTGGTTGCTGTGGGTGCTGGGACAGCAAACCAGCCTTGACGGGGCCAGCGGCCTGCTGGCTTTGCTGCTCGCGGTGGCGTGGCTGGCTTGGGCACTGGGCTTGCGCGGACGCACACGCATGGCCATGACTGGTTTGGCTTTGGCCACTTTGCTGTGGCTGGGCAGCAGCTGGTTGCCGCTGGCTTTGCGCGAAGCGCCTGCCAACGCCCCCTTGGCCAATTCGCTCAGCAGCGCCAGAGGCTCAGGCACTGCCGGTTTGTCCACCTGGCAAGCTTGGTCTGAAGCCGATCTGCAGACCCAACTGGCCGCAGGCCGACCGGTGTTTGTGGACTTCACCGCCGCCTGGTGCGTGACCTGCCAGTACAACAAAAAAACCACCTTTGCCGATGCCCAAGTGCTGGCCGACTTTGCCGCCCGCCAAGTGGTGTTGATGCGTGCCGACTGGACACGGCGCGACCCGGCCATCACCCAAGCCCTGACAGCGCTGGGCCGCAGCGGTGTGCCGGTTTATGCCCTTTATGCCCCCGGCCGGGCTCCCGTGCTGCTGTCTGAACTGCCCAGCGTGCGCGAAGTTCAAACCGCCTTGCAGGGCCTGGCGGCGCGTTGAGCCCTGCTTCGTGCCGCCATGTGGGCGCTTGCCCCAGCCTGCGAATCTGCCCGAAAGCGACCCCGTCAAACACCGGCCTGGGCCTGCCACAATAAGGGCATGAGCTCTTTCGCCCCCTTGCAAAACGACAGCTTCCTGCGCGCCTGCCTGCGCCAGGCCACCTACCACACCCCCGTCTGGCTCATGCGCCAAGCCGGGCGGTATTTGCCCGAGTACTGCGCCACCCGCGCCAAAGCCGGCAGCTTCATGGGCCTGGCCACCCACGTCGACTACGCCACCGAGGTCACCTT
>NZ_JBIKIL010000124.1:0-11213 GCF_044361645.1 Limnohabitans sp.
ATGCGGATGTGACGGATTGGCAGGTGTGGGTTGACCGTGACGGCAAGGATGCAGAGGGGGCCAACACATTTGGTTTGCTGGTGACCTTGCAGGGCATTGACACCAGCAACTCGGGTTCGGGCATCACATCGGAGACAACCAGTGATTTGTTGCAAAGAATGTTGCAAGAAGGCCGCTTGGTGGTGACGCAGGCTTGAGGTCTGTCTGGTTTTGATGGTGGGTGTTTGGGGTTGCGCCATGTGGTCGGGTGCATACGGCATGGCGCTTTGTGTTGGAAATGCCATGGATGTGGTGCTTGAGGCGCTGCCTTGACCCTGAGCTCAGTCACCGAGTAGGTGTTTCGCAAGTGCAAATGCCCGTACCCGCACCCGCACCAGTGGCCCTGAGTGGGTGCCAAACCCAAGCCGCAAGGGCAGTTTTGACACCGATGGGAAGCTGTTTTGACAGGCGCGAATGCAGCGCGAAATCAAGCCCGAAGTGAGGCGCACACCGTGCAAACCGGGTTGCGCTGCATGCGGATGTCGGTCCACGACAGTTCGCGCCCGTCGAGCATGAGCAAGCGACCGGCCATGTGGCTGCCCATGCCGCTCAAAATTTTCAGGGCCTCGGCCGCTTGCACCGTGCCAATGATGCCCACCAGCGGCGCGAACACACCCAGGGTGGCGCAGCGGGTTTCTTCGGGCATGGCTTGGGGCGGAAAAATGCAGGCGTAGCAGGGGGCTTGGGGTTGGGTGCTGTCAAACACCGAGACTTGGCCGTCCATGCGGATGGCCGCACCCGAGACCAGCGGCTTGTGGTGCACCACGCAGGCCAGGTTCACGGCTTGGCGCGTGGCAAAGTTGTCGCAGCAGTCGATCACCACGTCGGCTTGGGCCACCAGGCGGTCAAGCAGTGCGGCATCGGCCCGCTGGGTGATGGGGGTCACGCGCACATCGGGGTTGATCTGTGCAATCGCGGTGCGCACCGATTCGGCCTTGTCTTGCCCCACCCGGTCCAGGGTGTGGGCAATTTGGCGCTGCAAATTGGTGGCGTCGACTTGGTCATGGTCAACCACGGTGATGTGTCCCACCCCCGCGCTGCCCAGGTACAGGCAGACCGGAGAGCCCAGACCCCCCGCACCAATGACCAAGGCATGCGAGGCCAACAATTTTTCTTGCCCGTCAATGCCTAATTCGTTGAGCAAGATGTGCCGCGAGTAGCGCAGCAGTTGGGTGTCATCCATGGGCTGAGTCCAGCGTTCGACGGGATCAGTCCTTTTTCTCGACTTGGCGCTCGGCCAGTGTCGTACTGGCCTTCACCGGCAGGCCTTTGAGTTGCCTGATGGCTTGCGCCAGTTGGAAGTCTTTGTCAGAACCAAATTCGGGCAGGCGGCGTTCGGCAACGGATTTGTTGGCCTCTTCTTCTATCCTTTTAATGGCTTCTTCGCGGGCTTTTTCACGCGCGGGGTCTTTCTTGTCCTCGGCCTCTTTGCCGTTGGTCAGGTGCTTTTCCAAGTCGGCCTCGCGGGTGCGCAGAGCGGCGAAGACGTTGCCGTTTTCGGTTTCGTCCAGCATCACATCGGGCACGATGCCTTTGGCTTGGATGGCGCGACCCGTCGGCGTGTAATACCGCGCGGTGGTGATTTTGAGGGCGGTGTCAGGCCCCAGTTGGCGCACGGTTTGCACCGAGCCTTTGCCGAAAGTTTGGCTGCCCATCAAGGTGCCCCGCTTGTAGTCTTGCAAGGCACCTGCCACGATTTCACTGGCCGATGCAGAGCCTTCGTTGACCAGCACCACCAAAGGTACTTTTTTCAGTGCACCGCCCGTGGCTTGGGTCATTCGGGTGATGGGGTCATTGGTGCTGTTGCGACGCCAAAATTGCGGTGAGGCTTTGTAGGTGATCTTGTTCTCTTGCAGTTGGCCATTGGTGGTGACCACCGTGACGTTTTCGGGCAAAAAGGCGGCTGACAAAGCGATTGCGGCATCTAAAAGACCGCCTGGGTCGTTGCGCAAATCGAGGACCAGTCCTTTGAGCAGGGTGTCTTGTTTGTAAAGCTCCTCGACTTTCCGCGCGAAGTCTTCGACCGTGCGTTCTTGGAATTGCGAGACGCGAATCCAGCCATAGCCGGGCTCGATCATGCGCGATTTAACGGATTGGGTCTTGATTTCTTCGCGGATGATGGTGACCGGAAAGGTGCGGTTTTCGTCTTTGCGGAAAATCGTGAGCACCACTTTGGTCTTGGGCTCGCCGCGCATGCGCTTGACCGCTTCGCTCAAAGGCAAGCCTTTGAGGGGGGTGTCGTCCACTTTGGTGATCAGGTCGTTGGTTTTGAGGCCAGCACGGTCAGCAGGTGAGCCCTCTATCGGGGTGACCACTTTGACCAGACCGTCTTCTTGGCTGATTTCAATGCCCACACCCACAAACCGGCCCGAAGTGCCCTCAGAAAATTGCTTGAAACTCTTCTTGTCAAAGTATTGCGAGTGCGGGTCTAAGCTGGCCACCATGCCGCTGATGGCTTCAGTGATCAGTTTTTTCTCATCCACCGGCTCCACATAGTCGCTTTTCACCATGCCAAACACAGCCGCCAGTTGTTGCAGCTCTTCCAGCGGCAAGGGCGCCATGTTGGCACGGGCCACGGTTTGCAGCGAGACCGTGGCCAGGGCACCTGCGAGAGCGCCCACACTGATCCAGCCGATGATTTTGAGTTTTTGTCCCATTTGGCGTTTGCCTAATCGATGAAAAATGAAACCAATATACACCCCCACCTTGCATGGCGTGGGGTGAACTTGTAAATTCCCGGCAAAGGCTTGGCAAGCTCAGGTTTTGCTTGGTTCGGCCATGGGCACGCCCTGGACGTCGGCCTGGGCAGCACCAAGGTAATAGTGGCGAATGGGCTGCAGGTCTTTGTCGAGCTCATAGACCAGAGGGATGCCGTTCGGAATGTTCAGGTGCACGATGTCTTGCTCTGAGACTTGGTCCAGGTATTTGATCAAGGCGCGGATGGAGTTGCCGTGCGCGGCAATCAAGACCCGTTGGCCAGACAAGATGCTGGGCGCAATGGTGCTGTTCCAAAAGGGCAGCACGCGGGCAACGGTGTCTTTCAGGCATTCGGTCAGCGGCACAGCCAGAGGGTCAAGCTTGGCGTAGCGGCGGTCCTTGCGCTCGCAGCGCGGATCATTGGCCGCCAAAATGGGCGGCGCAATGTCGTAGCTGCGACGCCACACCAACACCTGTTCCTCTCCAAACTCTTTGGCCATGTCGGCTTTGTTCAGGCCTTGTAAAGCGCCATAGTGGCGCTCGTTCAAGCGAAAGTCCTTGACCACGGGAAGCCAAGTGCGGTCCATTTCTTCCAGGGTGAGCCACAGGGTGTGAATGGCCCGCTTGAGCAGCGAGGTGTAGCCCATGTCAAAGTCCCAGCCTTGGGCTTTGAGCAGTTGGCCTGCGGACATGGCTTGCTTCACGCCTGTGGGGGTCAGCTCCACATCGGTCCAGCCGGTGAATCGGTTTTCGAGGTTCCAAGTGGATTCGCCGTGACGGATGAGGACCAGTTTGTACATATGCAGAAGCGCCGCAGAGGGGGGTCAAAACAAGGGAATAAGTTTGTCATTTTAGAATCCCTGCTGGCAGGCCTGATTCAGGGCCTTTGTTTTTTTGCGTTAAAGGTTTGATTCGTGAACTTTCTCATCGATAACTGGATGTTGTTGGCCATGGCGCTGGCTTCAGGTTTGGCTTTGCTTTTGCCCGTGCTGAACAAAGGCAGTGGCTTGGACCCCAATGCCATGGTGCAGCTGATGAACCGTGAAAAAGCCGTGGTCATCGATGTGTGTGAGCCCGATGAGTTTGCCCGTGGCCATGTGATGGGTGCCAAAAATGTGCCTTTGGGTCAACTGGAGGACAAGCTGCCCTTGGTGGTTAAAAACAAGTCAACCCCAGTCATCATGGTGTGCCAGGTGGGTGCCCGTTCGGCGCGGGCTGCGGCTTCGGCCCGTAAGCTCGGCTATGAGAATGCGCAATCTCTCGCTGGTGGCCTCAAGGCTTGGGTGCTGGCCAGCATGCCAACCGAAAAAGCTTGACAACTTCTTTGCGTTTTTTGTTGCCACAAGGATTCCCCCATGCAAGCCGTCAAGATGTTCACCACCGCCGTTTGCCCTTACTGCACAAGGGCCAAGCAGCTTCTCCAATCCAAAGGGGTTGAGCACATCGAAGAGATCCGCATCGACACCGATCCGGCTCAGCGAAGCCACATGGTGCAGATCACGGGTCGCCGCACGGTACCGCAAATTTTCATAGGCGCTACGCATGTGGGCGGCTGTGACGATTTGATGGCACTCGACGCTCAAGGCGGATTGCAGTCTTTGTTGCAAGGGCTTTGAGGCTGCAACGGCGCTTGAGCAGCCGAGGTTCGGGCTGGTGTGGCAACCAAGGCCAAGCCGGCATCGCCGATAATGCTTTCTTTTCCATCTATGGCACGGTTAACCGCCGCAGCCTTCTTTTTTAAGAGTGACCCATGACCGATAACGTTGTCGCCCCTGCCGCCGAGGTGCAAGCCCCTGTTTTTCAAATCCAGCGCGTTTATCTGAAAGAAGCGTCACTGGAGCAACCCAATTCGCCAGCGATCTTGCTCGACCAGCAGCAGCCCAGTGTGGACATCCAGTTGGGTGTGGAAGCCAAGCCCGTGGCTGAGGGCGTGTTTGAGGTCTGTGTGACGGCCACCGTGCACACCAAAATTGCCGACAAAACCGTGTTTTTGGTCGAATGCAAGCAAGGCGGTATTTTTGAAATCCGCCATTTGCCTGAGGAGCAAATGGGCCCGGTCATGGGCATTGCTTGTCCGCAAATCGTCTATCCCTACCTGCGCGGCAATGTGGCTGACCTGATCACCCGTGCGGGCTTTCCGCCGGTGCATTTGGCCGAAATCAACTTCCAAGCCATGTACGAACAGCAGCAAGTGCAGCAAGCCGAACAAGCCGCTGCCATCCCGCAGTAAGCGCCGAGGTCTATTCGGAGCATGCACATCACCCTGATCGGTGCGGGCGCATGGGGCACGGCCATGGCCTTGGCGGCCGCTCGGCACCCCGCCGTGCACAGAGTGACTTTGCATGCACGTGACGAGTCCCAAGCGAGGGCTTTGCGAGAGCAAAAGCAAAACGCCCGCTATTTGGCAGGCATCCAGTTGCCGGGCTCCATGAGCATCTCATCGGGTCCTTTGCCCCCTTTGTGGGCGAAAAACTCTGAGCACAGTTTGTTCGTCATTGCCACGCCCGTGGCTGGTTTGCGCAGCGTGTTGAGTTCCATGGTGGGCGTGACAGCGCCTGTGGCTTGGCTGTGCAAAGGTTTGGAGTCAGGCACCGGCCTGATGCCGCATGAAGTTCAGGCTCAAGTGGCACCGAGCCTGTTGGCGGGTGCCTTGAGTGGCCCCAGTTTCGCCCTTGGCGTGGCGCTGGAGCAGCCCACGGCCTTGGTCGCGGCCAGTGCGCACGCCAGCGTGCGGCAAGCCTTGGTGCAAGCTTTTCATGGGCCTGCTTTGAGGGTCTATGCCAACAGCGACATTGTGGGTGTGGAGGTGGGTGGTGCCGTCAAAAACGTGTTGGCCATCGCCACCGGTTTGTGCGATGGCTTGAATTTGGGTCTGAATGCCCGTGCCGCGCTGATCACGCGCGGATTGGCTGAAATGACCCGCTTAGGCAGCGCACTGGGTGCCCAGGCCGATACATTCATGGGCTTGTCAGGCTTGGGTGATTTGGTCTTGACGGCCACGGGCGACTTGAGCCGTAACCGCAAAGTGGGCTTGCTGTTGGCGCAAGGGCAAAGTCTGGCGCAGGCCGTGGCCTCGTTGGGGCATGTGGCCGAAGGGGTGTACAGCGCCCGCACGGTCTTGCGCCGTGCCCGCGATGTGGGTGTGGACATGCCCATCACCGAGGCGGTGGTGGCTTTGCTCGATGGCCGCTGGAGTGCCCAAGAAGCGGTACAACACCTGATGGGCCGTGATCCCAAGGGCGAGTTTGCCTGACAGGCCACAAAATGACCCTTCGCCAGCCGCCACTGACTTCGGCCACCGTTTTTCAAAAGCCCACAGTTTGGCAGCGCCTGGGGTTTTTGCTGAGCGGTTTTGACGGCCCTTTGGTCGTTGCGGTCCTGTTGCTGGTTTGCATGGGCATGTTGATCATGTATTCGGCCGGTTTTGACCATGGCACCCGATTTGTTGACCACGGGCGCAACATGTTGATTGCGGGAGGCATCATGTTTGTGGTGGCGCAAGTGCCGCCCTCCAAAATGATGGCTTGGGCCATGCCTGTTTACATCGTGGGCGTGATTTTGCTGGTGGGGGTTGAGCTTTTCGGCATCACCAAAAAAGGGTCTACGCGCTGGCTCTATTTAGGCGTGGTTATCCAGCCCAGTGAAATCTTGAAAATCGCTTTGCCTTTGATGTTGGCGGCATGGTTTCAAAAAAGAGAGGGCCAGTTGCGACCCTTTGACTTTGCGGTGGCACTTTTGATTTTGGGTATACCGGTTGCTTTGATCATGAAGCAACCCGACTTGGGCACCTCCTTGTTGGTGCTGGCCGCTGGGCTGACGGTGATCTTTTTTGCGGGACTGAAGTGGCGCTGGATTTTGCCGCCAGTTTTGCTCGGGCTTTTGGGCATTGTGGTGCTGGTGATCATGGAGCCCAGTTTGTGCAAACCCGATGTGGATTGGTATGTTTTGCACGAGTACCAGCGGCAAAGGGTGTGCACCTTGCTCGACCCGGGCCGCGACCCGCTGGGCAAGGGCTTTCACATCATTCAGGGCATGATCGCGATTGGCTCGGGTGGCTTTTGGGGCAAGGGCTTCATGCAGGGCACGCAAACCCACCTGGAGTTCATCCCCGAGCGCACCACCGACTTTATTTTTGCGGCTTTGGGTGAAGAGTTTGGCCTGTTCGGCGGTTTGGTCTTGTTGGCCTGCTTCTTCTTTTTAATCTACCGGGCACTGGTCATTGCCATGCAGGCCCCGACCTTGTTCAGCCGTTTGTTGGCCGGCAGCATGGCCATGATTTTCTTCACCTATGCCTTTGTGAACATGGGCATGGTCAGCGGCATTTTGCCGGTGGTGGGGGTGCCCTTGCCCTTCGTCTCTTATGGCGGTACGGCCATGGTGACTTTGGGCATGGCCTTGGGCATCTTGATGTCGATAGCGCGGTCCAAACAACTGGTACAAACATGACATTTCTGACACAAGTTGCGGTGGTGGGGGTGGGCAATATGGGCGGTGGCATGCTGACCCGTTTGCGCGGTTTTGGCTGGTCCGTGGCGGTGCATGACACCGACCCGCTGGCTCAGTCGAAGGCCGTGGCCCTGGGGGCCGTGGCCTGTGGGTCTGCGATGGCAGCGGCTCGACATCTGACGCCAGATGGTGTGTTGATGGTGGTCGTGGTGGATGCTGCACAAACCGAGGCGGTGCTTTGGGGCGATGGGGGCGCTGGCCCGGTTTTGAAGCCGGGTCAAGCCGTCATGCTGTGCCCAACCCTGGGGCCTGCCACGGTGCAAAGCCAGGCCGAGCGTTTGGCGCAGATGGGCATTGACTGCATCGATGCGCCCATGTCGGGTGGTCCTGTGCGGGCCCAAGAGGGCAGCATGAGCTTGATGGTGGCCTGCTCGGATGCGGTGTGGCAACGCAGCCAAAAGCTTCTGAATGCTTTGAGTCAGCAAGTTTTTCGCGTCGGAACCCGCGCAGGAGACGGCGCGCGCACCAAACTCGTCAACAATTTGTTAGCTGCCGTGAATCTGGCAGGTGCTGCCGAGGCCATGGCCTTGGCCGAGCGTCTGGGGCTGGACCCTGCCGCCACGCTGTCGGTGATTGAAGCTTCCAGCGGTCAAAGCTGGATTGGCTCGAACAGGATGCGCCGGGCCTTGGCCGGTGATTTCGAACCGCGTGCCCACGTCACTTTGCTGGCCAAAGACACGGGTTTGGCTGTGCAGGCCGCTGACGAGGTGGCTTTTGACCCCGCTTTGGGACGCATGGCGCGCGATGTGTTCGCCCAAGCCATGGCCTTGGGCTGGGCAGATTTGGACGACGCTGCCTTGCTCAAGCTCATGCGCCAGCGCTGAAATTGGCTGGCCATGAGCGGCCTTGAACGCTGCCAACGCTGGGTGCAGGGGACCGACCCGCGCATCCAGCCCCGGCAAGGGTCTTGCAGCCTGCCTACAATGGAGCCCATGATTTCACGCGAACCCACCATCGAACGTCTGGCCACGGCCCGCTCCCTCTTGCTTGAGCCTTTTGGCTTGGACGAAAGTCACCTGAGCCGGGCGCTGTCCGCCATCCAGGCGCACCAAGTCGACGACGCCGACCTGTACTTTCAGTACACCCGTTCTGAGGGCTGGAGCTTGGAAGAGGGCATCGTCAAGACCGGCAGCTTCAGCATCGACCAGGGTGTGGGCGTGCGTGCCGTCTCGGGTGAGAAAACCGCCTTCGCCTACTCGGACGACATCTCCGAAGCCTCCTTGATGGATGCAGCCATGACGGTGCGCAGCATCGCGCAGGCGACGCAAAACAAACGCATCAAGGTGCCTGCCCGCAAGGTGTCGGCCAGCCGGTCGCTCTACCCCTCGCTCGACCCCATGTCCACGCTGGACAGCACCGCCAAAGTGGACTTGCTGGGCCGGGTGGAAAAAACCGCCAAAGCCAAAGACCCCCGCGTGGTGCAAGTCATGGCCGGTTTGGCCACCGAATACGACGTGGTGATGGTGGCGCGCGCCGATGGCACGCTGGCCGCCGATGTGCGCCCCTTGATTCGTTTGTCGGTCACGGTGATCGCCGAGCAAAACGGCCGCCGTGAAGTGGGCAGCGCGGGCGGCGGTGGCCGCTTTGGCTTGGCTTACTTTGACGACGCCATGGTCGAGAGCTATGTGCAAGAAGCCGTGTCGGCCGCCCTCATCAACCTCGAAGCCCGCCCCGCGCCTGCCGGTGAAATGACCGTGGTGTTGGGCAGTGGCTGGCCCGGCGTGCTCTTGCACGAAGCCGTGGGCCACGGCCTGGAAGGCGACTTCAACCGCAAGGGCTCAAGTGCCTTCAGCGGCCGCATCGGTCAACGTGTGGCGGCCAAAGGCGTCACGGTGCTGGACGACGGCACCATGGCCGACCGCCGGGGCTCGCTGAACGTGGACGACGAAGGCCACGCCACTCAAAAGAACGTGCTGATCGAAGACGGCATCTTGCGCGGCTACATCCAAGACTCGATGAACGCCCGCCTGATGGGCGTCAAGCCCACGGGCAATGGCCGCCGCGAAAGCTACGCCCATGTGCCCATGCCGCGCATGACCAACACCTACATGCTGGGCGGCGACAAGAGCCCCGAAGAAATCGTGGCCAGCATCAAAAAGGGCCTGTATGCCACCAATTTTGCGGGCGGGCAGGTGGACATCACCAGCGGCAAGTTTGTGTTCTCGGCCAGCCAGGCTTACTGGGTGGAAAACGGCAAAATCCAATACCCCGTCAAGGGCGCCACCCTGATCGGCAGCGGCCCCGAGTCGCTCAAAAAGATCAGCCTGATCGGCAACGACATGAAGCTGGACTCGGGCGTGGGCACTTGCGGCAAAGAAGGCCAAAGCGTGCCGGTGGGCGTGGGCCAGCCCACCTTGCGCATCGACGGCTTGACGGTGGGCGGCACGGCCTGAGCCCTGTGGGTGGGCCCGGGTTTGTCCCCGTGTGCCTGTTCAGGAACCGTCAACAAGCTGTGCTACATTGAACCCCATGTCGTTGCGCCCCAACTTTTTCTTTTTTTATTTTTGGTTCTCAGTCCCAGGCGGACGAGAGGCGAGCGCATAAGCACCCGAACATCTCGAACCACACCGCCGGAGCCCCAAAGCCCGGCGGTTTTTTTTGACCATTTTTCAACTTCCAGGAGTCCACGATGAACACCAAAACCTCAACCGCAGAAAGCTGGTACCCGAATGCCGCCGACCGCAAAGGCCAGACCGACGACGAACGCATCAAGGACATCACCGTGCTCCCACCGCCAGAACATTTGATCCGATTCTTCCCGATCGCCGGCACGGCGACCGAAACCCTGATCTCCCAAACCCGCCAAGCGATTCAGAACATCGTGCACGGCCAAGACGACCGCCTGCTCGTCATCATCGGCCCGTGCTCGATCCACGACCCGGCCGCCGCCATCGAGTACGCCCGCCGCTTGAAACCGCTGCGCGACAAGTACGCCGACAGCCTGGAAATTGTGATGCGCGTGTACTTCGAAAAACCCCGCACCACCGTGGGCTGGAAGGGCCTGATCAACGACCCCTACTTGGACGAGAGCTACCGCATCGACGAAGGCCTGCGCATTGCGCGCCAGTTGCTGATTGAAATCAACCGCCAGGGCCTGCCTGCGGGCAGCGAGTTTTTGGATGTGATCTCGCCCCAGTACATCGGTGACCTGATCAGCTGGGGCGCCATCGGCGCGCGCACCACCGAAAGCCAAGTGCACCGCGAGCTGGCCTCGGGCCTGTCGGCGCCCATTGGCTTCAAGAACGGCACCGACGGCAACATCAAAATCGCCACCGATGCCATTCAAGCCGCTGCCCGTGGCCACCACTTTTTGTCGGTGCACAAAAACGGCCAGGTGGCCATTGTGCAGACCCAGGGCAACCGGGATTGCCACGTGATTTTGCGCGGTGGCAAAGCCCCCAACTACGATGCCGAGAGCGTGGCCGCCGCCTGCCAGGAACTCCAAGCCGCCAAGCTGCCCGCCAGTTTGATGGTCGACTGCAGCCACGCCAACAGCAGCAAAAAGCACGAACGCCAAATCGACGTGGCCAAAGACATCGCAGCCCAAATCAGCGGCGGTTCACGCCAGGTGTTTGGCGTCATGGTCGAGAGCCACCTGAAAGACGGCGCGCAGAAGTTCACGCCTGGTCAGCACGATGTGACCAAACTGACCTACGGCCAAAGCATCACCGACGCCTGCATCGGCTGGGACGACAGCGAAGGCGTGTTGCAGGTGCTGTCGGAGGCGATCGCAAAGCGCCGCAGTGTCCAACGCTGAACACAGCGCCCGTGCGGCACGGCCTCATTGAATTGGATCTGGATGGGGCTGTCGCTCTGAGGGTATAAAAATGAAAACTTAATTTTTTAGTCGTCCCTGAAAAATTCATTTTCAGTTCAGCGCCCAGTTTTTGGACTCAGCCTTGAGTGGTTCGTAGACAAAGATTTGTCGCAATTGCCGAGCAAGTTGCCCCAAACCGCAGGCCTGCAGCAGG
>NZ_JBIKIL010000125.1:0-11179 GCF_044361645.1 Limnohabitans sp.
ACATGCATGACACGGTGCAGTTGCCACCCACCCAATTTTTGCCGCCGTGGGCCAGGGCGTTTTGGATCACGGGCATGTTGACCGGGTCCAAGATGATGACCGCGTCTTTGTCCATGCGCAAGGTCGATGCGGCGTCTATCCAATGGCCGTTCCAGCCTGTCGCGCGCAATTTGGGGAAAACCTCGGATGTGTAATCGCCGCCTTGGGCGGTGATGATGATCTCGCAGCGCTTGAGCTGCTCAATGTTGAAAGCGTCTTGCAGCGTGGTTTCGTTCTTGGCCATCGCGGGGGCTTGGCCACCCGAGTTGGAGGTGGAGAAGAACAAAGGCTCGATCAGGTCAAAGTCTTTTTCTTGCGCCATGCGGTCCATCAAGACCGAGCCGACCATGCCGCGCCAGCCGACCAAACCTACTAACTTGCTCATTTCAACGCCCTTTCAGTTTTAAAAACAGTGTCAGACCAGACTGTTTGCCCGGCTCGTCTGGCCGGGGGGGCGCACGACGAACCAGACTGGATCAGTCCTTCATGGTCGTGGTTTTGGTGAAGCCAACACCCACAGCAGCACCCACCTGGACGGTGATGGCGCTGTTCAGAGAGAACAATTTTGGGTGGAACATAGCCCTTGATTGTAGCGGATGGCAGGTTGCGCCCCAGACGATACAACGGTGGTGGTGGCTGACCTGCGCGTAAACCCTTTGTGTTCAGGGTGTGGCGGCTGTCTATACTTTTGACAAGGACAAATGCATGACTTCACAACAATGGATCTTGAGCTTGGTGCTGGCCACCATGGTGTTTTCGGTGGCGCTGGAACTTCGCATCGAAGACTTCAAAAGGGTCGCCCAAGCACCACGGGCGGTGCTGTGTGGCTTGATTCCCCAGTTCATTTTGCTGCCGGTGGGCACTTGGCTGGCCACTTTGGCACTGGACCTGCCGGCCAACGTCGAGGCCGCCATGATCTTGGTCGCCGCCTGCCCGGGCGGCAGCCTGAGCAATGTCATCACCCACATGGGGCGGGGCAACACGGCCTTGTCGGTCAGCATCTCGGCGGTGGCCAGCGTGATCGCATTGTTCGCCACGCCCTTCAACTTCAGCTGGATGATCGCCGCCAACCCCGAGACCGCGTCGTGGTTGCGCGAGCTGTCCATCGACCCTTCGGGCATTTGGTTGAGCTTGGTGGCGCTGCTCGGCATTCCGCTGGCGCTGGGTTTGCTGTTCTCGCACCAGTGGCCTACCCTTACGCAGCGCATCCGCAAGCCACTGGGCCATTTTGCCGTGGGTGCCTTGATCTTGTTCATCGTGGCCGGTCTCATCAAAGAGCGGCAGCTGTTGACGCTGGGCCTTTTGCCCACCTTGTTGATTGTGGTGCTGCACAACGCCAGCGGCTTGTTTTTGGGCTGGGCCACAGCCAAGGCCATGCGGGTGAGTGAGCGCGACCGCCGTGCTGTGATGATCGAAGGCGGCATGCAGAACTCGGGCCTGGCACTGGGCATCATTGCAGTGCAGTTTGGCAGCGATTTGGGCATGGTCACCCTGGCCAGCCTGTGGGGCATCTGGCACATCGTCAGCGGCCTGGGACTGGTTTTTTATTGGAAGAGAAAAGATGCTCGACGGCTTGATTAAAAACGGCACGGTGGTGGACGGCACCGGCGCACCCGCTTTTGTGGCCGATGTGGGCATACGGGGTGGACGCATTGTGGCGGTGGGCCAAGTCGACGAGCCCGCCCTGCACACCTTGGACGCAACAGGTTTGTGGATCACGCCCGGCTTTGTGGACATCCACACCCACTACGACGGCCAAGTGACGTGGGACGAATGCTTCACGCCCAGCATTTACCACGGCGTGACCACCGTGGTCATGGGCAACTGTGGTGTGGGATTCGCGCCCAAACGCCCGGGTCATGAAGGCGACCTGATCAAGCTGATGGAGGGTGTGGAGGACATCCCCGGCGCTGCGCTGCACGAGGGCATCCGCTGGAACTGGGAAAGCTTTCCGCAATACATGGACGCGCTGGCTGTGACGCCGCGCAGCCTGGATTATTTGGTGCAGGTGCCACACGACCCCTTGCGCATGTACGTGATGCAGGAACGTGCCCTGGCCCACGAGAAGGCCACGGCGCAAGACATCGAGGCCATGCGCGCGCTCTTGCGCCAAGCCTTGCAGGCCGGTGCCGCCGGCTTCAGCACGGGGCGCAGCGACAACCACCGCACCTCCGATGGCAAAGACACGCCTGCCGCGAATGCGGGCCTCGACGAATTGACGGGTCTGGCCCAGGCCTTTGAGGACTTTAGCCATGGCGTGGTGCAGATCGTGAGCGACTTCAACTTGCTGAACGGTCCCGACCCCTTCGACGCTGAGTTCGATTGCGTGGAGGCGCTGGCGCGCGCCAGCGGCAAGCCGGTGTCCATGACCTGGCTGCAGCGCGACCCGGGCGGCGAGCAGTACCTGAAGATCCAAGAGCGGGTCGAAGCGGCGGTGCAGGCGGGACTGCCGCTGTACATGCAAACCGCGGTTCGGGGCATCGGCGTGCTCAACGGTTTGGACGCGAGCTTTCACCCCTTCATGGGCTTTCCGTCCTACAAAGAGGTGGCGCATTTGCCTTTGGCCGAGCGAGCCCAGGCGCTGCGCGACCCGGCGCGCAAGGCCCGCATCCTGTCTGAAAAGTCCGAGCGCCTGGCAGGCGACGGCAGCGCCATCCCACCGCTGGTGGACATTTTGTTGGCCAAGATAGACCTCATCAGCGGCCGCATGTTCGCGCTCGAAGACACACTCAACTACGAGCCCTCGGTGATGCAAAGCTTTCTGGTGCGGGCCAAACAAGCAGGCATCACGCCGCTGGAAGCCATGTACGACCACCTCACAGCGGGCAGTGGGCAGGGTCTGATTTATTTCCCGATCTTCAATTACAACGAAGGCTCGCTCGACGCGGTGCGCCGCATGCTGGACCACCCCCGGGCACTCAGCAGCTTGAGCGACGCGGGCGCGCATGTGGGCACGGTGTGCGATGCCAGTTTCCCAACCTTCATGCTCACCCATTGGGTGCGCGACCATTTGGAAGGTCGTGGGCGTGAGGCCATCCCACTGGAGACAGCGGTCGAAATGTTGACCCGCCGCAATGCCCGGTACCTGGGCTTGTCAGACCGGGGCGTGATCGCACCGGGCATGCGCGCCGACCTGAACGCCATCGACCCCCAGCGCCTGAGCGTGGGCCTGCCCCGCTTGGTGCGCGACTTGCCTGCAGGCGGCAAGCGCTTTGTGCAAAAGGCCGAAGGCTATGTGGCCACTTGGGTGGCGGGTGAGCTGGTGCAGCGCGAAGGCGAGATCACCGCCGCCCGCCCGGGGCGCTTGGTGCGCATGGGCCAGGCCTAAGGCCGTTTTAATAAACAAAGCCCGGCCACCTTTGCAGGTGCCGGGCTTTGTCTTTGGGACGTCTTGATCAGCCCAGGGCCTTGACCACCGCATCGCCCATTTCGGGGGTGCCGACTTTGGTGGTGCCTTCGCTCCAGATGTCGCCGGTGCGCAGCCCTAGGGCCAGCACTTTTTGCACAGCCGCTTCGATGCGCTGTGCGGCTTCGGGTTGGTTCAAGCTGAAGCGCAGCATCATGGCGGCTGACAAGATGGTGGTCAGTGGGTTGGCCACGCCTTTACCGGTGATGTCGGGGGCGCTGCCGTGGCTGGGCTTGTGCAGGCCTTGGTTTTTGGTGTTCAGGCTGGCCGGGAGGGCGCACGACGAACCAGACCGGATCAGTCCTTCATGGTCGTGGTTTTGGTGGTGAAAGCACACGCGCCAGCACCTGCCTGGGTGGCCGAGTCAAAGTTCAAAGAAAACGAACTTGCGTGAAACATGGGGAGTGATCGGAATGCAAGCCCATGCACCCTTAGTGGTGTGCAAGCCAACGCCGTGCGCAGAATCAGAACACATCAGGCACATACAAAATGGCTTGGAAGACATTGATCTGTGTCATTTGTTGGGCAATTGCCCACATAATTGAAAACGCCGCTGAGCCACCGGACAGGAATCAGGACAGTGCGGCCCGGATGGCCCACCAAACCAAGGAGTGAAAATGAATTTCTACCAACGCATGGCCTTGGGCATTTTCAGCATGCTGGCGATCTGGGGTTTTCTACCACAGGCCGTGGCCGCAACCGAGCCTGTGGTGTTGCGTATATACGCACCAGCGGCCAGCAGCACAACCACCAAACCGGCCAAAGAGCTTGCCAATGGCCCATTGGTGGCGAGTTTGCAGATCGAGTTCTTTAAAAAATTGCCGCAACACAGCTTCGTCACGAAAACGCCATGGTACAAAAAACCAGTCAAATTCACTGGCCCTTTGTTGCGCGACGTGTTGGCCGCTGCCAAGGTCAAGGGCCATGTCATCCATGCGGTGGCCCTGGATGATTACCAGGTCAGCATCCCCTTTTCGGACGCCGTGCAATTCGACGTGATATTGGCCCACACCATGGACGGTGAAACCCTGACCCCCAAAAACAAAGGCCCTTTGTTTGTGGTCTATCCCTACGACAGCAAGCCCGAATTGCAAGCCGTTCGTTTTTACGAGCGCTCCATTTGGCAACTCAAGGCCCTGCGCTTGGAGTGAGCACGGGATGACCGAAAGACCCAAGGCCTTTTCTTACAGCGCTGCGCTCTTTGCGGCCTCCTTGGCGGTCGCCTTGGCCATGACGGCCTTGCTGGTATTTGAGTGGACACAACGCCAAGCCTTGCAAGCGCAAGCCGTTCAGAGGGTGGATTCCGTGACCGCGCCGGCCTTTTTGTTGGACCGCGAGTACCTTCGCTTGGTCAGCAGTTTGGACTTCTTTTTGAACGCACGCAGCGCGCCGCCTCTGGACGAGGTGCAAACACGTTTGAACATTTTGTTCAGCAAAATCGAGACCGTTCGCGAGTCACCAGGCTCGGCCTTGTTGCTGCAAAACCCCGAGCTGGCGCAACGCCTCCAACGGCTGCAAGTCTATGCAGACCGCTGCGAGCAGGCGCTGTCAGGCCAGCCACTCGATCGGCTCCAGTTGCAGGCCTTGCTGCAAGAAATGCAAGCACAAGCGGCCAATTCTTTGGCACTGGGCAATGCCGCTGACTTGTTGGGCGCGCAATTGTTGGAGCGCCAAACCCGCGATTTGTTGAAACAAAACCTGCACATCATCTGGTTGACCATGGGTCAGTTGGGCTTGTTGAGCGTGCTGCTCGCAGGCTTGGTGTGGCGCAGCAAAATTCAGCAACGGGAAGAAAAAGCACTGAAAAAACTCAATGAACAATTGCAGTTGGCTCGCCAACAGGCAGACAGTGCCAACCTGGGCAAGAGTCAATTTCTGGCCAACATGAGCCATGAGTTGCGCACCCCTTTCAATGGCGTCATGGGCTTGTTGGGCTTGCTGCAAAAAACCCCACTCAACCCTGAGCAAACCGATTTGGTCCGTGTGGCCAACGATTCGGCCAAGCACTTGTTGATGCTGCTCAACGACATTTTGGACATGTCGGCCCTGGAGGCCGGCAAAATCAGTCTGCACATGGAGCCGGTGCACTGGCCCAGCTTTTTACAAGGCATTGAGGCCATCTTCCAACCCTTGGCGGCCCAGAAAAACTTGCATTTTGAGGTTCACAACCAGCTTGAAGATGACCTTTGGTTGGAGACCGACAGCACACGGCAACGGCAAATTTTGTTCAACCTGATCACCAATGCCATCAAATTCACAGAAAAGGGCCAGGTGGTCTTGCAGGTTCGCCGCATGGACGACGAACAAAACAGGCCATGGCTGGAGTTGCAAATCAAAGACACCGGAATCGGCATGGATGAAAAAGCGCTTGGCCAGTTGTTCCAGCGGTTTTTCCAGGTGGACTCTGGGCTGTCGCGTCAATTTGCCGGGACCGGTTTGGGCTTGCAAATTTCGCTCTCGCTGGCACGCTTGATGGGCGGCGACATCAGGGTTCAAAGTCTGCCGCAGCAGGGCTCCACCTTCACCGTGGTCTTGCCTTTGCGGCTTTGCGCACCGGCGCAACCCGAAGCACGTGCACCAAGGGCCATCCCTGCCAACGCCGACGCGACGTGCCCTGTTTTGAATTCTTCGGTGCGTATTTTGGTGGCCGAAGACAACCCGGTGAATCAAAAGTACTTGTCACTCATGCTGGCGCGCATGGGTTACCAAGCCAAGTTTTGTGACAACGGCCAAAAGGCTTTGGAGGCGGTGGTGCAAGCGGAGTTTGACCTGGTCCTGATGGACATCCACATGCCGGTGATGGATGGCCTGAGCGCCACACGCGCCATTCGGGCACTGGCTTGGCCGAAATCTCAAGTCCCCATCATCGCCTTAACCGCCGATGTATTGCAAGACGCCAAAGACCAGGCCAAGGCCGCAGATGTCTCGGCCTTCATCTCCAAACCGATCAAGCCCGAGGAGTTGGAGCTTGTGATCGCCAACATGCTCGCCAGCGTTCAGACCCAAGCCGAGTAGTCGGAATGAGGGACGATCCAAATGCCGCTGGATCGCCCTTGGTTTATTTGAGCAGGCCTTCGGCCCGCATGGCTGCGCGCACCCCAGGCCGTTCGGCCACGCGCGCGCGCAAAGCCATCAGCTTGGCAAAATCGTCCAGCTTGAGCCCGACCAAACGGGCCCAGTTGGTGATGTTGAACAGGTAGATGTCGGCCACCGTGTAACGCTCTCCCATCAAGAAAGGGCGGTCTTGCAACTGCGCATTGACCCAGTCCAAGCGCTGCATCAGGTGGTCTTTGGCGATGGGCTTGTAGGCCTCGGGGGTTGATTTGCTGAACAGCGGTGAAAAACCTTTGTGCAATTCGGTGGCGATGAAATTGAGCCAAGCCATCAGCTGGTAGCGCGCCAGCTCCCAGGCTGGAGGGGCCAGGCCCGAGGCGGGGACTTGGTCCGCGATGTACTGCAAGATTGCCGCCACTTCGGTCAGGCGCGTGCCATCGTGAAGTTCCAATAAGGGCACATAGCCCAGTGGATTGATCTGGTGGTAATCCGTGCCATCGACCAAGCGGTGCGTTTTGGTGCTGGCCAATACCGGCTCGAAGTCAAGTCCGGTTTCATGCAAGGCGATGTGCGCACTCAAGGAGCAGGCACCTGGGCTGTAATAAAGCTTCATGTTCGCGTCTCCTGCTTCAGGGCATCAGTCGGGCAAGCAAGCGGATCTCGGGACCGGCCAGGGCCTGAGAGACAGGGCAGTTGAGCTTGGCTTCTTGCGCGTATTTTTGAAAATCCTCGTTGTTCAAACCGGGCACCTCGGCTTCGGTTTCCAACTCGATCAAATCGATGCGGGGCTCGTTGGTCAGGCGAACTTTGGCGGTGGTGCGGATCGATGTGGGAACCAGCCCGGCCTTGCCCAGCAGTGCGGATAAAAACATGGAGTAGCAGCCAGCATGGGCTGCGGCAATCAACTCTTCGGGGTTAGTGCCGGGTGCCGACTCAAAGCGCGAGCCAAAACTGTAAGGGCCTGTGTAGGCCCCACTGCCCAAATTCATGCGGCCAGAACCCTCTTTGAGACTGCCTTGCCATTGGGCTGAAGAAACGCGAACTTGCATGGAGTAACTCCTCAGTTGATGAATGAATGGTGCGAAAAAAACAGACCCGCCCGTCAAGCCAACGCCGCCTGCAGCCTTTCGGCCACCCCGGCCCAATCGGCGTCTTGGGCAATGGCCTCGTTCAAAAACGTCAGCTGACTGGGCGTCCAAATTGGCGCTTCCAACAGGCCGCAGTGGCGACAAGCCCCTTGGTGTTGGGCGATAAATTGGGCCACCGCATCGGGCTCATGGGGCAATCCCAGTTGTTTGAACAAATGGCTCAGGCTGTGGAAGGTCGTTTCCATGATGGGGTGGTCTTGGCTAAGAGGTTGGGATTGTAGGGCTTGAATATACTCAATGTAGTACTATTTAATCAAAATATTTACTGAGAAACACCATGACAAACAATCTTCAATTGGTTTTGGGGCCCGAATCGGCAGGGCTGCCCAATTGTGCGGCTGGGGGCCAAAGGCATGGCCTGATGGCCTGGGGCCATGCCCGATTGACGGCTCGGTTTTTTAACGGCGACGCGATCAGCCCAGGGCGCTTGGAGCATGCGATTGAACCTATTTCCGGCAGTTGGGCGCGGCCGAGGGGCTGACGAAGCAGGTCTTTGGCTAGGCGCGAGTGCCCCCCGGACTGCCTGTCCGGGGGGTGCGAGCAACAACGCCAGAGGCCTGAAGCGTCAGACCTGCGGCCGTGCAGCGCTTTCACCCATGAGGTGAAGGTGGTCGTGTGCGCAAGTGTTTGATTCATCAAGTTTTGAAGCGCAAGCAAGCGGCCAACTGCCGGAAATAGGTTGAATGGACAGAAGACCGCATTCAAGCGGCCCATGCCGACATTCCCCCTGGAGAGCAGCTTTACACGAGCGAAGACGACCTGCGTACGCTCGCTGTGGTCAGTGGTGTCAGTCCGAGCGAGGACATGCTTTTGCATGTCGAAGCGGTCGAGGCCGCCTTCAGCCGTTTGGTCATGCAGGCGTTTGGACAAGCCCCGCACCAAGGGGCCTTGCCAAGTTCAGCGCGTTTTTTTCGACCGTGGTGTTCGTTCGCGCGTTGATGCACCACCTGCATTTCCCGCAAATTCATGTGGTGGACAAGCACAGCTTGCCGCCGGTGGCGCAAGCGTCCTTGGGGCTCAGTGCGCAAGCGCTTTGACCACCGCATCGCCCATTTGCGCGGTGCCCACCTTGGTCGTGCCTTCGCTCCAAATGTCGCCGGTGCGCAGGCCTTGGGCCAGCACTTTTTGCACCGCCGCTTCGATACGCTGTGCGGCCTCGGGTTGGTTCAAGCTGAAGCGCAGCATCATGGCTGCGGACAAGATGGTGGCCAGTGGATTGGCCACGCCTTTGCCGGCGATGTCGGGGGCGCTGCCGTGGCTGGGCTCGTACAGGCCTTGGTTTTGGGTGTTCAGGCTGGCCGAGGGCAGCATGCCAATCGAGCCGGTGAGCATGGACGCTTCGTCAGACAAGATGTCACCAAACATGTTGCCGGTCACCACCACGTCAAAACGTTTGGGCTCTTTCACCAATTGCATCGCGGCGTTGTCCACATACATGTGGTCTAGGGCGATGTCGGGGTAGGCTTTGCCGACTTCGCTGACCACGTCTTTCCAGAACTGGAAGGTCTCGAGCACATTGGCTTTGTCCACGCTGGTCACGCGGCCCTCTTTGCCTGCGGCCTTGCGCTTGCGAGCGGCCTGAAAGGCCACGTGCGCGATGCGCTCGATCTCGGGCTTGGAGTAGCGCATGGTGTCAAAGGCTTCTTCTGCACCGGGAAAGTGGCCGTCGGTCGCGATGCGGCGGCCGCGCGGCTGGCCGAAGTAAATGTCACCCGTCAGCTCGCGGATGATCAGAATATCGAGGCCCGAAATCAGCTCGGGCTTCAAGCTCGAAGCACCGACCAATTGCGCATAGCAAATGGCCGGGCGGAAGTTGGCAAACAAGCCCATGTTTTTGCGCAGGCCCAAGATCGCTTGCTCGGGGCGCAGGGGGCGGTCGAGCGTGTCGTATTTCCAGTCGCCCACCGCGCCAAACAACACGGCGTCCGACGCCATGGCCAGCTTGAGCGTTGACTCGGGCAGGGGGTGGCCATGCGCGTCGTAGGCCGCGCCGCCGACCAAGGCGGTTTCCATCTCGAACTTCAGGTCGAGCACGTTCAAGACTTTGACGGCTTCGGCGACGATTTCGGTGCCGATGCCATCACCGGGGAGGACTGCGATTTTCATGGGGATTCCAAGTTTCTTTTATGCGTTGACAGCGGTGTGCGCCAACCAAGGCTTGGTGGCCAGGCGTTCGGCTTCAAAGGCTTTGATCTTGTCGGCGTGGCGCAGGGTCAGGCCGATGTCATCCAGGCCGTTCAACAGGCAGAACTTGCGGAAGGCCTGCACCTCGAAGGGGATCTCTTGCCCTTGCGGACGCACCACCACTTGGCGTTCCAGATCGACTGTGAGCTCGTAGCCCGGGAAGGCCGCCACTTCGTCGAACAACTGGGCGACCACGGCTTCGGGCAGCACGATGGGCAGCAGGCCGTTTTTGAAGCAGTTGTTGAAGAAGATGTCGGCAAAGCTGGGCGCGATCACGCAGCGAAAGCCGTATTGGTCGATGGCCCAGGGCGCGTGTTCGCGGCTGGAGCCGCAGCCGAAGTTCTTGCGGGCCAGCAAAACGCTGGCACCTTGGTAGCGCGGCAGGTTGAGCACAAAGTCGGGGTTCGGCTTGCGGCTGGCTGGGTCTTGGCCGGGTTCGCCCTTGTCCAGGTAACGCCACTCGTCGAACAGGTTAGGACCAAAGCCGGTTTTGCGGATCGACTTGAGGAACTGCTTGGGGATGATGGCGTCGGTGTCCACGTTGGCGCGGTCCATGGGGGCCACCAAGCCTTGGTGTACGGTGAATTTCTTCATGGGATACCTCTCCGGATTAAATTTGCTTTAACTCTTTCAAACTCCGCATTTGAAACCGAAGTTTCGTTTGCAGTGCCTTCGATGGGGCGCCTTGAGTAAGTCGACCTCCCCCAACCATCCCTATATTGAAAGTAAAAAAATTCATCATTGGTGTCTTCGAGAAAGTAGGACGCAACAAGCGTCTTTTTGTACCGATCAAAAAACCAGGCAATTAGCCAGCCGATAAATCCGCCGACTATCAAAAGGACAATATCTTTTATCTCCACAGAATTCATGTGAATTTGCGGATGTCGACAAAATGGCCGTGCACAGCAGCCGCTGCGGCCATGGCGGGGCTGACCAAGTGGGTGCGGCCACCCGCGCCCTGACGGCCTTCGAAGTTGCGGTTACTGGTCGAGGCGCAGCGCTCACCGGGTTCTAAGCGGTCGGCGTTCATGGCCAGGCACATGGAGCAGCCGGGCTCGCGCCATTCAAAGCCGGCGGCCTTGAAGATCTCGTGCAGGCCTTCTTGTTCGGCTTGCACTTTGACCAGGCCCGAGCCGGGCACGACCATGGCCAGTTTGACATTTTTGGCCACTTTTTGGCCAAGTTTTTTGACCATGGCAGCGGCTTCGCGCATGTCTTCGAGGCGGCTGTTGGTGCAAGAACCAATGAACACTTTGTCGATGGTGATGTCGGCCAGCGCCTTGCCGGGCTGCAGGCCCATGTAGGTCAGGGCGCGCTCGATGGCTTCGCGCTTGACCTCGTCTTTTTC
>NZ_JBIKIL010000020.1:0-37974 GCF_044361645.1 Limnohabitans sp.
GGGGCGAACAACGACGGCTTGCAGATCACGTTCAGCGAGTTGGTGCGGGTGCAGGACTTGAGCAGTTTGACGGCTGCAAGCTTCACGACGACCAAGAGCTGGGGGACGGGGGCGAGGATAGAGGCGGTGGGTTCAAGCAGTGTGAACGGGGTGCAGTTTGCCAGCAGGTACAGGATTTACCTGGGGGCGGACACGACGTTGACGGCAAGCGATGTGGTGGGGGTGGAGAAAAGCAAGATTGTGAACGTGGGGGGTAACACGGCAGCTGAGGCGCAGAGCTTCACGGTGCCGAGTTTGGCCTACCCCGACCGCCCCAGCCCCCCTGTGGCCATCAGCGTTGACAACTTCATCAACGCGACTGACATAGCCGCCGCCGCAGGCACAGACATTACCTTTACCTTCAAAAACGGCAACAACGTGCCCGTTGCAACGGTGGCGGGGGATCGTTTGGATTTGGCGTTGAACGGTGTGGTCATCCAAACAACCACCTTGGCTGCGGGCGCGACGAACTTCACATTCAATGTGGGTTCTACTGCTTGGGGCTTGGACGGCACTTACCAAGTGTCGGCCCAACTTACCAGACCCAGCACCGGCGGCACTTCAGGCACTTCATTAACCTCATCGCCCAAGACATTGATTGTGGACACCGTGGTGCAGCAAGGCATCCAATTGGCCAGCCTGATCGCCGATGAGGGTGGCGATGGTGTGAGCGCCAACGATGTGCTGCGTTTGCAATTCAACGAGGCTTTTGCATTGGGCGCGCTGAGCAGCACATTTGGCACCGGTGCGGTGGCCACAGCCGTGGGCGCAGTCAGCGGCAAAAGCCAAACCTGGGATGTGAGATTGGGCGCAGGCGTAACGGCGGCCAGCTTGTTGGATGCATCGATCACGGTCGCCACCGTCACCGATCTGGCCGGCAACAGCGCCAGCTTGCAGGGCACCATCAACGCCAATATTTACGCCGCGCCCAGCACGCCGCGAATCGCTTCCGTGTCCAGTGACAACGTGCTCACAGCGGCTGAAAAAGGTACGCAACTGGTCAGGGTCTATGTGGACAATTTGGCCGCCAATGATGTGGTCTCCTTGTTCTTGGACGGTCAGTTGGTGAGTAACAACGTTGTTAACCGTACCGTGGGTGCCAACGGCTTTGTGGAGTTTTCTGTCAGCGCCGCCACCTGGGGGGCTGATGGTGAAAAGCACTTGAAAGCGAGTGTGCAACGCGACACGGGCACTGTGCTCAACTCGGCCAATCGTTCGGTGTATGTGGCGGCCGATGGCAATCACTGGTCCAGCAACAACCTCGTGTGGTTTGACCCCGACACCTTGGTTGCCGGCAATCTGGCGACTTGGAACGCCAGCGCTGGCGGCAGTGTCGCCAGCCTGAATGGGGTGGCCGCGCCGCAGTTGGTGACCGATCTGGTCTTGGGCCATCAAAGCCTCAACTTCGCCACTTATGGCGCCAACACAGCCAATAAGCCGTTCTACAGGTTCACCGACCCTTCTGGCTTGCTGCCCACCGGGCGCACAGGCTTGACTTTGATCGGGGCCACCTACCAAGCCACCCAAGACAGGAATTTGAATATTTTTGTCAACTATGGCCAATCTAACGACGGTATCAGACCCAACAGCAATGCGTCGATTCAAATGGGTGTGGATAACCGGATGGTCTACAACACAACGCCGCAAAGGTTGACCATGGACGTTGCCAACGTTTATCCCTATGGCGCAGACGAATCGGGTACGACCGGCAGTTGGTTGGCTGCGCAATACGTCACCTCCAACAACAACACGCAGTTCAAACTCAGTGCCAATGGGCAACTCAGTGGCCAGGGCAGGTTTATCTACAGTGCGGGTTATGTGGACTTTGGCGCAGCCAATTACAAAATATTGGGAAGTGCAGTTGGCAGTCATTCAACCAATTTGGTGATGGGCGATCAAATCTTGGCTTCAGGGTCTCTGGGCGTTGCGCAAGCGGCTGAAATCAATGCCTATCTGGCGTGGAAATACGCGGCCATCGGTGCGCAGGCGGTGTTGCGCAGCGATAACGTTTACAACTTGACCACCAGTGCGATTCAAGGCACCTTGATTGATGATCGGCTTGATTTAACCAGCCGCGTGAGTGCCGACACCGTCACCACAGCCGGTGCCGACTATGTGCAAACGGGCCAAGGCAACGACACCATCATAAGCAGAGACTTGGCATTCCGCACACTCGACGGCGGTTTGGGGCGGGATGTTTGGGCCTTGCATGCGGATTACAGCGACCGCTCAAGCATCGTGCTGGCCGACTTTGTCAGCAACTCACGCGGCATGTCTGGCAATGTGGTTGCGGACACGCGGGTCAATGCGGCAGGGTTTCACAAGCTGCAAGGCTTTGAGGTGATCGATATTTCTACGAGCACCGCACGCCAAGTGCTGACGGTGGACGCCGAAGATGTGAACCAGTTGTCCGAGACCAACACCTTAGAGGTCAAGCTCGGTGCCAACGATGTGCTGAACGTCAATGGCATGGGCAGCGCGCAGCGTGGCGCGTTCAAGATCAACGACAACTGGTACGACCGTTACTACACCACTGTAACGGCTGGTGGGCAAAACCTGTCGCTTTACAGCGCAGGGGGAGACCAAGCGACCACGCTCAACAGCATCAAGTGGAGTGGCAACAGGCAGTTGCTGCAGATCTCTTTAGACCATGCCATGACCTTTGGCACGCCAGTGGCGGGGCACTTCCAGTTCAGTGGTTTGGGCGCCACAGACAACTTCAGGGACACGGCGGTGGCCACCGTCAATCAGCGCCAGGGCTTGCAGTTCTCGTTTACGACGGCGCCGCAGGGCCCTGTGAAGATCACCTACACCAACACCGATCCGCTGACGGTGCTCAAGGATGAGGCGGGCCGCAGCTTTGCCAGCAAGATTTGGCTGATCGGCACCGATGGCGTGGACACCGACACGCTCTCGGGCGGGATAATAACCACGCCCCGCTTGAACGCCAGTGTGTTGACGAACGCCGAGCAAGCGCAAGGGGTGATGCTGCTTGGTGGCGCAGGGGCTGACCAGATCACAGGGGGCAGTGGGGCTGACACCTTGATTGGGGGCACGGGGGCGGACACGCTGACGGGCGGGGCAGGCGCAGACACCTTCCGTTTTGTGAACGAGGTGGCCGATTCGGGTGCCGATGGCAACCTGGGGGGCACCCGAGGGGATGTGATCACGTATTTCAACTTTGGCGTGAGGAATGGCCAGGCAGACGCCACGCAGGCTGACCGATTGGATTTGAGCCAGTTGTTCGGCGCCGACGCCAACTTCACAGGCAATGCGGCCACCGATGCGGCCACGCTGACGGACAACGGCTATTTGGACATTCGCACCACCTTAAGGCGAGTGGGCAATGCGGATGTGACGGATTGGCAGGTGTGGGTTGACCGTGACGGCAAGGATGCAGAGGGGGCCAACACATTTGGTTTGCTGGTGACCTTGCAGGGCATTGACACCAGCAACTCGGGTTCGGGCGTCACATCGGAGACAACCAGTGATTTGTTGCAAAAAATGCTGGAAGAAGGCCGCTTGGTGGTGACGCAGGCTTGACCTAAGATGTTAACATCCGGTCATTTTTAGTAAACTTAGATTTATTTAAGTTTTATTAAATTTTTGGATATAAATAAATTTCAACGTTTTGTAGTTTCGGTCATTTGAAGGAATTTTGTATGAAAGTGCGTCACTGGTTCATTGTGGCCATGCTGGGTGTGTGTGGTGCGTCATTTGCACAAACACCTTGGCCTGCCGTTCAAGCACGCAACTACCCCGTTGCCAAGGGCTTGGATTTGGTTCGCCACGAGCAGTCTATTTTGTTGGGTGAGTCTGAGCAACAAACGGGTTTGTTTTTTGCGCAAATGAACAGAGCCAACAGCAATGAGGTTCAAGCAGAGTTGGTACAAGACGCTCAGCGCAAAGGATGGAAGTTGCAAACCGCTTTGCGCTTGGGCACCTATTACGTCACGACCTTCTCTAAAGGTCAGCGTTTGCTGGACATTCGCTTGGTCAACTCTACCGAGGGTGTTGAGGCGGTGTATTCGGTGGCGCTCACGCAGCAAAGTGAATCTGCACTTGCACCGACTGCTCCTTCTGCTGCAGTCATTGCACCCGTGGGCGTTGGTGCGCCTTCAAGAGTGCGCTGATGCATTTTTTTGTGATTTTGTGAGGTCATCATGATGAATTTCCGAGTTCTTGGCGGTTTGCTGGCGGGCGTGAGTTTGCTTTCTTTGGGTGGGTGCAGTTTTTTACGCTTGGCTGATGACGATGTGCCTCCGCCGCCCTCGGTGCAGAGACAGGCGCGCCTGCTGCAGGTACCCGATGATTTGCGTTTGCCACGCGAACCGGTTTTGCGCTCGGTGTTCACGACCAACACCACGGCAACCCCCCCCAACATGCCCGGTACCGCTCAAGCCCTTGCCCAAAGCCCAGCGGTCACGACACCACTGCCGGTGCAGGCAGCTGTTCCGGAAAACAACCGCATGTTGTTTGCCCCTTATGTGCCCACCTCCAAAGAGAGCTTGCCTCCAAAAAGCTGGGAGGTGGACCCCAAGCATGATTTTCCGTGGATTGCCGGTGCCCAGCCTGCCCGAGTCAATGAAGAGACGACCGTTGGTGTTGGTTCACGGATGTTCGGGCGCCTGTATGCCCAAGTTGAATTTGGCAAGGGTGGCTCGCCTCAGGAAGTCAAACTTCCTGCGGTTGCCGAGGTGCCTGCGGCCAGGCCAGAGCAGTCCGGCAATTTCATTTCTCGCTGGTTTAAATCCGATGCGATTCAAAACAAAGCTCTTGCGATGCCGGTTCAGCCGCAGACCATCGTTTTGCCACATGCCTCGCGCATCACTTGCGCCAGCACTACATGTTTGGACGCGGCGCGTGACATGTTGATTGAAGATGGGCAAGCCAAGGGGTGGAAGACACTTTTGAACCGCCGCGTCAGCATGCACCAGTCCTTTCAGTTTCAGCGTGAAGACCGGGTAATTTGGGTCGAAGTGATATCCACCGGAAAAAATGTGTTGCAACTTGAATACAGCTTGTTGCCGGTCCAAGAGGCCATCACCCGTTGATCGTTTGGGGCGGGCGGTGGGTTCGCATTCGAACCTTTGGGCCATTCTTTGCCCGCTGGATTTTGAATGTGTTCCACGCTGCACTTGAGGGTTCCCTGTAGAAGGATAAAAGATGATTTTTCGCGGTGTCGTTACGGCTTGGTGCTTGACCATGATGAGCCTGTCTTTTGAGGCCGTGTCACAACCCGTGGCAGAGGTCCGAGCAAGTGCTGGCTTTGCAGCAGAGGTGGTCCCCGTTGCACCTGAGATGGCCTGGTTGCGTGAAATGGTGTTGCAGGTGCTGCTCAGTCAGCCCGAGTTGGCGCAAGCCAGTGCCGAAAACCGGGTTTCTCGCGAGCGGTGGAATGAGGCCAGGGCTGGGGCCTTGCCGCAACTGGGCTTGTCTGCTTCTGTTGGGCAAGAAAACCAGTATTTGGAATCCAGAACCAACCGCTACACCGATCAGCACTCTGTGCAGTTGCGTGTGACACAGTCCTTGTATGACGCGGGAGTCACGGCCCGCATTCGCCAAGCACGTGCCAACACCTGGGGTGCAGACTGGTCGATGGTGCAAGTGCGCGAACAGGTCATGTTGCGCACCGTGGAGTTGTACGCAGAATTGGTGCGGCAGTCACGCTTGACAGAGTTGGCGCGTGACAATTTGAAACTGCATCGCCAGTACGTGGGCCAAATGAAAGACATTGCGCGGGTCGACTTGGGGCGTGCCTCTGATTTGCCTGTCGCGCAGTCGCGTGTGGCTTTGGCCGAGTCGGTGTTGACCAGTCGTCTGCTTCGCCTTGAGCAGGCGCGTGTCCTTTGGCGTGCCCATTCCAACTTGCCTTCGCCAGAGGAGTCAACGGTTGGGCCTTTGAGCACCGTGTTGCGCGATTTGCCCTTGGTCGATTTGCCTGTGTCCATGGAAGTGGGCGTGCAAGAGGCCTTGTCTGTGCACCCTTTGTTGCAAAAAGCCTTGGCTGACCTGGTGTCGGCACAAGCGTCAATTGGGGTGGCCGCTGCAGCCACCAAACCGCGTGTGGGCGCTGAGTTGAATGACCGGCGAGGCCATAATTTTGGCGGTATTTTTGGCGAGCAACGCACTTGGTATTCGGGTTTGAGCGTGCAATGGAATTTTGCCGCATCAGACAGATTTAACCAACGCGCTGCCACCGAAACCATGCGTGCAGCCCAAGAGGCGGTAGACACCCAAGCATTGCGCGTGCGCTCTTCTGTCGAGTCGCAGTGGTTCGAACTCAAAGCCGCCGAAGCATCTTTGGTCAGTTACCAAATTTATGCCGAGCAGGCATTGTCCGTTTCCCAATCTTACGCAGAGCAATTTCGCATTGGCCGGCGTTCTTTGTTGGACGTTTTGAATGCCGAAAATGAACTGTTCACGGCCCGCTCCAATGAAATGTCAACCAAAATGGACGTGCAGCTGGCTCAATGGCGCTTGATCAGTTTGCGCGGCCTGTTGGCGGATGAGTTGGGGCTGTAAACCATGATCTGGGTGGCCTTGCAGGCCTTGGCACTGTCGCACGATCGCCGGGTCTCTTGGCGTGACTTGGCGCAGCGTGCCAGTCAATCGACCGCCGAGGTTTTGCCCGAAGTGGCCGTGCTCAGCTTGCGTGAACATGGCTTGGCTGCCAGAGCCATTCAATTGAAAGACCCAGCGCGCGATCTGCCATCGCTTCGTTTGCCGGTGGTCTTGCGTCTGCAAGGAAAAAACTGGGCCTTGTTAACTGCCTTGGACAACAGTGGGGCCAAGCTGAGCATTTTTGGCGGGTCGGGGCACGATCAGACAGCGGAGTCTGTGCAGGAGCATTGGCCCCTGGACAAGCTTTGGGCGCTGCACGATGGTTTGTGCATAGAAGTTTCTCAGCCGCAGACCGTTGACACCGGAGATGCCGGAGATGCCGGAGATTCAGCCTTTGCCACAAGGCACCCAAAAGGCCAAGACACAGACGCTGGCAGTGATTGGTTTTGGGGGGTCTTTGGCCGTTTGCGCGCGCATTACGGTGACTGTGTGTTGGCCGCAGTGCTCGTGAACGTGTTGACCTTGGCAGGCTCCATGTTCAGCATGAACGTTTATGACCGGATCATTCCGAACGCGGCCATGCATTCGATGTGGACCTTGGCTGTAGGGGTCGTGGTGGCCGCACTGATGGAGCTGGGTTTGCGCAGTTTTCGCGCCCATGTGCTGGACGATGCTGGCAAGCGCGCGGATTTGGCCCTGTCGGCCAGTTTGTTGCGGCAAACCTTGAATTTGCGCCCGGTTGACCGCCCCGCTTCCAGCGGTCAGTGGGTGAGTCATTTGCGTGAATTTGATTCTGTGCGAGATTTTGTAAGTTCTACCACCTTGGTGGCCTTGACCGATTTGCCTTTTGCGGTGCTTTTTTTGGCGGTCATTGCTTGGATCGGTGGGCCATTGGTTTGGGTCCCCTTGGTGGCTGCCGTGCTGACTTTGCTGGTGGGGGCCTTGACGCAGTTGCCGATTCGTCGCTCGGTCGAGCGCTACCAATACGAAAGCACCTTGAAGCATGCTTTTTTGATAGAAACTTTGGAGCGCCTTGAAACCATTGAAGCCTTGGGCGCTGCGCCCAGAATTCAAGGCCGTTGGGAGCGGGTGTGCGCAGCCGCTGCACGCAGCGCCATGGCCTTGCGTGCGGCGTCGGCGTTCACCTCCAATGCGTCCCAATCGATACAGCAACTGGCCAATGTGGTGTTGATTGTGGTGGGTGTCTATGCGATTGTGGCGGGACAACTGACGGTGGGTGCTTTGATTGCTTGCAGCATCTTGGCTTCGCGTGCTTTGTCACCTTTGGCGCAGGTGGCGGGATTGATGGCCCGTTGGCAAACCACCAAAATGTCGTTCGAGCAGGTCGACAAAATCATGGCTTTGCCCTTGCGCAGCGACCCCGCTCGAACCTATGTGGCTTGGCCGCAATCAGAGCAGCAAGGTGTGCCTTGGTTGAGTTTGCAGAATATGCGTTTTCGTTACCCACGCACCGCATCGGATGTGCTGAGCATCGATCAACTGAAATTCCCAAAGTCCCAAGTGGTGGCGGTAACTGGCCCTGTGGGATCGGGCAAATCAAGCTTGTTGCGGGTCTTGGCGGGCCTGTTGTGGCCGACCGAGGGCCAGTTGTTGGTCAACGGATTGGCTTCGGGCCAAATCTCGCCCGCCGATTGGCGTGCCCATGTGGCTTGGGTGGGGCAAGACGCGGTGCTGTTCAAAGGCAGTTTGCGAGAAAACTTGTTGATGGCATCGCCGCAAGTGAGCGATGAGCGCTTCATGGCGGTGTTGCGCTTGTGTGGGCTGGACCTGCTGGCCGCTGCACATCCGCAGGGCTTGGACATGCCTTTGGGTGAGGGGGGCCAGGCCTTGTCAGGTGGCCAGCGCCAATGGGTGGCCTTGGCACGTGCGCTGTTGTCCGAAGCCCCGGTTGTTTTTTTAGACGAGCCCACCAGCGCGATGGACGTGGCCTTCGAGCAGGCTTTGATGGCCCGCTTGCGTACGGAGTTGGACGGCCGCTTGGTCTTGATTGCCACCCACCGGCCGGGTCCTTTGGTGTTGGCCGATCGCTTGCTCGTGCTGGACAAGGGTCGTGTGTTGGCCGACGGACCACGCGACACGGTGTTGCAAGCCATTGCCGATGGGCGCGTGGGCCGTGTGCCGTCAAGCCCTGACAGATCCCGCTTACAAGAGGTGGCCGCATGACGCGTGAAAATGCCACACCGGGGGTATTTGGCTTGCTTGAACGTTGGTCAAAACGGGGCCGAGCGAAGAAATTGGCGCAGGCCGCCAAGTCTGGCTCAGCAAGCGCTCAGCAAGATCCGGCCTTCATGGCCAAAGTTCAGGCTTTGCGCGCAGACAACGAGCGCTTGGCGACTTTGGATCAGCTCTCAGATGTTTATCTTTTGCGACTGCAACCGCCCGCGCCCATCTTGCGACACGGCTTGAAAGCGGTGGCGCTCGTTTTGCTGGTCTTGGTGGTGTGGGCTTCAGTCGCCACGCTCGACGAGGTCACCACAGGGCTTGGCAAAGTGGTGACCAGCAGCCGGGAGCAGTTGGTGCAAGCCTCAGAGGCAGGCGTGGTGGCTGAGTTGTTGGTCACGGAGGGCCAGTTGGTCGAAGCCGATCAGCCCTTGGTTCGCATTGACGACGTGCGACTGGGTGCCAACATGCAAGAAAGCCAAGCCCGCATCAACGGCTTGCAAGCGGCAGCGATACGCTTGCGTTCTGAGTCACAAGGCGCAGCATTGGTTTTCCCACCCAGCTTGGTCAAGCGCAATCCTGAGTTGGTGCTTTCAGAGCAAAACACATACCGCGCGCGCAGACAGTCCTTGGACGCCAGCGTGGCCGCGTTGCAGCAATCGATCAAAGTATCGCAAGAAGAGTTGACCTTGACTGAGCCATTGGCCGCCAAGGGTTTGGTGTCAGAAATGGATGTGCTGCGAATCCAGCGGACTTTGACAGAAACCCGAGGCCGCATCAGCGAGTTGCAGACCAAGTACCGCGCGGAAGCGGCAGCAGAGTTGGCCCGTGTCGAGGGCGAATTGGGCTCACAAAGCGCCACTTTGGTGGGCCGCACCGATGCGTTCAAGCGCACAGTGCTTCGGGCTCCTAAGCGCGGGGTGGTCAAAAACATCCGTGTCACCACGCTGGGCGGGGTGGTGCAAGCGGGCCAAGAGATCATGGAGATTGTGCCGATCGATGACACCTTGCTGATCGAGACCCGCATTCGCCCTGTGGACATCGCATTTTTGCGCCCGGGACTGGCAGCCACCGTGAAGATCACAGCCTACGACTCTGGTATTTATGGCTGGCTAGAAGGTGAGTTGGTGCAAATCAGCCCGGACACTTTGCGCGATGAAGTGCGGCGCGACGAAACCTACTACAGGGTCATGGTGCGCACCCGCGCGGCAGAGCTCAAAACCAAGGACGGCAAGGCCTTGCCCATCATTTCAGGCATGCAGGCTTACGTCGACATCAAGACGGGCCAAAAGTCGGTGCTGTCCTACCTTTTCAAACCCTTGTTGCGCGCGCGTGAAGCTTTGCGTGAACGTTGATTGCCATGAAAAACCACCCTCTCTCTTTCGCGCTTTTAAACAATGCAGCTGCAGCTCAGCGTGCGCATGCGCTGCGCCCCTTGGTGTTGGCTTTGTGCCTGTCGGGCTGCGGGTTGACGGTTTCGGCGCAAACCACTGAAACGACCAAAACGGTCGACAGTTCAAAGGCCACCTCAACCGAAAATTTGCGCACACTGCGCGAACGCACGCGTGAGTCCATAGAGGCGGTGCGGGCCGATCAACCAGGTGCATTGGACAATGCGCGGGGTTTGGGTGCCAATTTGAATCCCACTCAAATGAACCAACGCGCCAGCGTATGGCAGGGCCGCGCACAGGCCGCCTCTGCCGAGTCCGCCAGCGGCAAGCCGCCTGCACCTGCCTCCACGCCAGAGGGTTTGCGTTACCTTGAGACCATTCAATGGCCTGAGCCTCGCCAGGCGCGAGGCTCAAAGCGTTTGCTGCCAAGGCCGGCAGCTTTGGGCACTGAAGAGATGCCGCGCATGGCTTACACACCAGATTTTTCTCGCCAACGCTTGACCTTGGGTGTGGTGGCCGGCCGTGTTTTGATTGATTTGCCGCAGCAAGAACTCTCGGACCTCAACCCCCAGACCGAAGTGGTGCGTGTGGAGGTCAACTCAGACGATGCGCTGAGCTTGCCGGATCTGGTCAATGTGGGCCTGGGCTACAGCCCCGTGATGGACCAAGCGGTGGCACAACTGGATGCGGCCATCAACCGCAGCAAACAAGCGCGTGCCGACTTGTTGCCGCGTCTGACCGTTCGCTACAGCGAAGGGCCAGAAAACTCCAAAGGCCCCAACGTGCAGCCCAATGGGGCCAACAAACACGTCACCTACAGCGAATCTGTGCGGCTGACCCAGCCACTTTTCAATTTGCCGCTGGTGTCCGATTGGATGACCGAGCTGAGCAACGAGCGTTCGGCCAATTGGCGTTTGCAAGCAGCCCAAGAATCGGTCGCACTGGCTGTGACGCAGGCCACGCTCAACCTTGCCGCCGCACGCTTGGTTTTGGAGCACTCAGACGAGCAACTGGTCAACTTTTCTCGCTTGCTCGATTACGTGCAAAGCCGTGCCCAAACCGGCGTGGCCAGCACAGCCGATTTGGAGCGCACCCGCAGCCGCGTTTTGTTGGCACGTCAATTGCGCATCGATCAACAAGGCAATTACAAAAATGCTTTGTTGGAGTTGCAGCGCCTGACGGGGCAGTCACCCACCGCACTGAAATTGCCTTACCTCAACCAGTTGCCCGGCTTGCCCAGCACCCAAGGCGAGATGCGTCGCATGGTCTGGAATCAAAGTTTTGAGCTGCGCGCTTTGCGCAGTGACATTGAAGCGCAAAAGCTTTCCTTGGCTTCTAACCAATATCGCATGTTGCCCGTGGTCGGCATCAGTTTGGAGCACGATGCCTCGCGCAATGTGCGGGGCGACAACCCCCGCCAAGTGGACCAAAGGCTGATGGGTGTGATGTCTTGGGATGTGTCCTTGGGTGGCAAAGAAGTTTATGGGATCAGCGCCGCCGCCGCTGAATTGGACAACCGCCAAGCCAAGTTGACCGAACAAGGTGAACGTGTCATGCAACTGGTGGATGCAGACTTTGCCGCACTGCAGTCAGCCACATTGCGCGTCACGGCTGGGCAAGCTGAGCAATTGGCCACAGCCGTTGTGGTGTCCTCGGTGAATGAACAGCTGCGCATTGGCCGCATTGGCTCATTGCTGGAGGCCTTGGATGCTTACGAGCGCAATTTCGCTGCACGCCAGCGCTTGACGCAAACTTTGGCCCAACAAATGCAGGCACAAGCCCAGCTGCTGGCCCGCATGGGCTTGCTCAGCGATTTGCGTGATGGGGCACAGGCCGAGATGGCACCACGTTCAGCGACCAGCCCTGTTGCAGACCCTGCATCTCCTGCGGTGCCTCAAGTGCCTGCAGCTCCTGCGGTGCCTGCGCTGCCGAGCGTTTTGGTCACCCCCCTTCCCAATTGATTCATCACCGGAACCCCCCCTATGGCCAGCGCATCCAACTCTGACGATTCATCGGACATTTTTTGGCCGGGTTACGTCGATGCCGTGACCAATTTGGCCATCAATTTGCTGTTTGTGGTGGCGATCATGGCCATCGTGGTGATCACCGCCACCTTGCAAATTTCAAAAATGAAACCAGACGATGGCATCCGCGAAGAAGTAGTGGCCGAAGCTCAGTCGAGTTTGCCCATGCAGGCGCAACAAGCCATGCAACAAGCCAAAACCGCTTTGGCCGACGCACGCCTGACACCGCAAACCACGCCCCTGGAGATGCAGCAAACCATGCAGCAGGCTGAGGCCGCATTGGAGCAGGCCATGCAGACGCAAAAAG
Source organism: Limnohabitans sp. (assembly GCF_044361645.1). GTDB lineage: Bacteria > Pseudomonadota > Gammaproteobacteria > Burkholderiales > Burkholderiaceae_C > Limnohabitans_A. The sequence continues at coordinate 12,507 of NZ_JBIKIL010000020.1, forward strand.
CCTTGGTCAGCCGAGTTGAGGCACTGCAAAAGCGATTGCAAGAGCTTGAAAAGCAAGCCCAGGCCCAGCAAGGCAAGGCCGAGCAAGACCGTGCCGCTTTGGCCCAGGGCAAGTCGGCCAAAGCCTCGTTGAAAACAGAGACCAACGCCAACCGTGACGGCGGCACCACGGTCAACGCCACACAAAAAGCCCAAGTGGTGCAGGCGCGTGAAAACACCTTGGCCGCAGCGGCAGGGGTCAGTGAGGTGCAAGACCTGAGCTCGGGCGGTGTGGTGGTGGTGTTTGACACCGATGTGATCGAACTGTCAGACAATGAAGTTCGCGAGTTGGTCAGCAAGCTGTCTGTGGGGGGGCCTATCGCGGGCGGCCGTTGGCAGCTTCGGGTGGTGTCGCCTAAAGGCTTTTCGGAGGCAACCCGCATGGCCTATTACCGGCTCAACAATTTGCGCAACAACCTGATCAAAAATGGGGCCAATCCGCAAGACATTGAAATGCGTGTGGTTGAGGCCGAGGGGGATGCGGCCAACAACGCCCGTGTGTTGGTGAGGTTGATGCCGTGACCCTTGAGCAGCCTGTCACTCAGCGCCAAGTTCAAGCCGAGGCGTTGTTGCCCTTGGGGTTTTTGCCAACCTCATTGACGCAAGCACTGGCGCGTCGCCGTGAGCTGCGCTTGTTGTGGGTGGGCGCGGCTTTGCTGATCTTGTTGATGCTGTGGTCAGCACTGGCACCCTTGGACAAAATTGTGCGGGCACAAGGCCGCATCATTGCAGCTGGCCGGGCGCAGGTGGTGCAGCACTTGGAGGGCGGCATCGTGCAAGCCATCATGGTGCGCGAAGGGCAAAAGGTCGAGGTGGGTCAAACCTTGATGCAGTTGTCAGACATCAATGCCAACAGCTCTTTGCAGCAGGGGCAAAGCCGACTGCTGGCCTTGAAGGCGCAGCAATCGCGTTTGCAAGCAGAGGCGCAAGGGGGATCGCCTCAATTTGCTGCTGAAATTCCGGCAGCACTCCGGTCATTGGAGCAAAGAGCCTTCGAAGAGCGACGCTCGCGCATGGGTTCTGAGCAATCGGCATTGCAGCAGCAAGTGGCGCAGCGCAGCGCCGAGTTGCGAGAGGCGCAGGCGCGCACGCAAAGCTTGTCCAGCGAACTGCAATTGGCCCGTCAACAAACCATCATGATGGAAAACCTGCAGAAAAAAGGGGCGGCCTCGCAGATGGAAATGCTCGACGCCCAAGGCCGCAGCGAGCGCTTGAACACGCAGTACCGCGATGTGGTCAATTCTTTGCCCAGGTTGTTGTCGGCACAAGCAGAGACCAGCGCCCGATTGAACGAGGCCAATTCGCGCTTTCGGGCCGAGGCGCGCACCGAGTTGAGCCAAGTGTCGGCCGAGATTCAGCGCTTTGAGGCTTCGGTGGGGGCCGACACTGACCGTGTCAGCCGAACCGAGGTGCGGGCACCGACAGCGGGTTTTGTCAACAGGCTTTACTTCAATACCTTGGGCGGCGTCATCAAAGCCGGTGAGCCTGTATTGGAGATCACGCCCAGCGAAGGGCCTTTGGCGGTCGAGGCGCGCGTGCGCCCCGATGACCGCGCCGCATTGCGCATTGGCTTGCCCACACGTGTGATGCTGGGGGCTTATGACTACACGGTTTATGGGGCGCTGGATGGGGAGGTCACCGAAGTGAGTTCCGACACCTTGCCCGATGAACAAGGTCAACGTTATTACCGTGTCGTTGTGCAGACAGCACCGGCCAAGGGGGCCTTGTCATCCGAAATCATTTTGCCTGGCATGACGGCCAGTGCCGATGTGGTGGTGGGCCAAAGAAGCGTGCTGAGTTACTTGCTTTCGCCTTTTTTACGCTTCAGTGCCCGTGCACTGAGTGAGTCTCGTTAATTTTTCTCCAGACAGGAACGTGCTATGAAACGCCTTCAACGTTATTACTTATTGGTCGGCATTCCGGTGTGCCTGCTGATTGTGGGAACGGTGGTCTTTTTTGAAGCCATTGCCAACACCGTGCGTGGCAACCCGCACCCGCAAATCAACTACGTGATTTTTGCTTTGTTCGTGGTGGGCTCGGTTTTGATGTTGTCGCATGTTCGGCGCATCAACCGTGAAGGTTTGCTGGTTCAAAGCTTCATGGACAAACTCAAAAGTGGTGCCTCAAGCGCCGATGTTCAAGCGTGGCTAAAAGAAACCAACGGCTCGGGCCGCTTCGATGTGGTCGACCTGCTCAGTGAGGTTTTGGACTTGCACGGTCGGGTGGTGGGGGCCGTGGAGCATTCGGCGATTGAGGCTGAGGTGGCGCGATTCCAAGCTCAGCAAAACCGCCGCTTGTTGCTGGCCCAGTATTTCGCGGGTTTGATGGTGGGCATGGGCTTGTTTGGCACCTTCATTGGCCTGCTGGGTGCCTTGCAAGAAATCGGCAAACTCATCGGCGGTTTTGCCATTGGTCCGGGCATGACCGACCCTGTGGCCGCCGTTTCCGAGTTGGTGACGCGACTGACCGAACCCATGAAGGCCATGGGCGTGGCCTTTTCGGCCTCTTTGTTCGGCGTGTTGGGCTCTTTGGTCATGGGCATGCTGATGGTTTTCGTCAAAGGCGGTGCTGCTGAATTGGTGTCCTTGGTGCATTCGCGCATGTTGTGGTTGATGGACTTGAGCAAAGCCACTGGCGGCCAAGCAACGCCTGATTTGAATGTGGAGCCTTTGCAATCTGCCTTGTCCGAGCTGGCGCAGCACTCGCCTTTGTTGCAAGGTTTGAGCTTGGCTTTGGACCAATCAGAGCGACGCGTTCGCCAGCTGGTGGACTCCAACACGGCGCTGTCAGCACGTCTGGAGCAAACGGTTCAATGGCAGCAGCGCATGGCCGAGCAATCTGCTGTGCAGTCGGACGGACAAAAAACCATGGGCTTGGCCTTGGACAAGTTGTGCGAACTGCAAGCCCAAAGCCTGGCGGCCTTGCAAGACAGCGGTGTGCGCCAGCAAGACTGGTCGCAAATGTTGTCCCAACAGCAGCAGCTTTTGCAACAGGCGATCACGCACGAGCAGCCTTGGGGCGATGCATTCACGCAGCTGGCGCAAAGCCAGTCAACGCAGTTGGCGCAGTTGCAAGCCCAATGGGCTCAGGGCTTGAGCACGGTGGCCGAGCAAGTGCAACGCGAGCGCGCACAGTGGCAAACACAATCCCAAAGTCAGACCTCAGAGCAACAGCAATTGTTGCAAGCGGTGCTGTCCATGGTGCAGCGCAACGAACTGGAGCTGCCCAAGATGAGTGAGCAGTGGCAGCAGCGATTGCAACAACAAGCCGACGCTTACACAGGTTTGAGCGACCTGCAAAAGAACTGGGCCGATTTGTTGGCTCAAACCCAGCAGCAATTGACCTCGGACAGCCAGCAAAGGCTGGAGTTGGCCGAACGCAGCCGCCAAAGCCTGTCAGAAATGCAGGCCAGGCAAGAGCAGCTGTTCCATGCGGTGCTGAAAGACAAGGCCTAGGCCTGGGCTTTGTCCGTATAACTTGCACGCAAACTTTTTCTGTTGACCCTTTTGGAGACTTCCATGGCAGACAACACCATTCCTTTCGGCACCTCGGCATCGGCTAACAGCCCGGCAACGGGCCGCATCTCGCCGGTGCCCTCAGAGGTGGATGCGCAAGGCAGCGTGCAGTTTTCTTTGCCCGTTGGGCGTGGGGACATTGTGGGTGTTGAGATGGTCGACGTGGACATGGTGCTGGTGACCCAATCGGGTGAGCGCTTTGTGCTGCGCGAGGCGGCACTCAAAGCCACGGTTTCACCGGATAAAACCAAGCTGCTCTTTGCCGATGGCAGCAGCGAGTCAGCGGCCGAGCAGCTCAAAAGGGTGGGTCAGACCAAGGCCGTTGAGGGCGGCAGCTTCCGCATGCAGTCCACCACCATCAAGCCGGTGCAAGGGGTGAGTGAAAAATCAGGCAGCGACTTCAACCTGGGCAAGGACGACATCGAATCTGACACCCAATCGCAAATTGATCAATTGACGCAACAAGTCAATGAACTGAGCCAAGAGGTGCAAAACGCCAAAACGAACAATGAAGAAGGCTTGAGTTTGGGGCAAGGGCCGGGCCGGGGGCCGGGCACGGGGACCAAGTCTGAGCCGCCTTTGACCGCCAACATTCAAGGCTCACCCGCACAAAAAGAAGAAGAAAAAAAAGACGATGAGCGTGAAATCTTTCCGATTGACAACAACCTCCAAACCCAAGTAAATTTTCCGATTGACACCGACCTCCAAGCCCAAGTTTTTCACGCAGACCTTGGCTCTACAGGCGTGAGCTTGGTCGATGGGCGGGGTTTCAAGGAAGTGCAGATTTCAGAGCTGTACAAGGCCAGCCCTTTGAAGGTCAAGGCCACAGCCATGAGCAAGGAGGATCTCGATACCGGCGAGTTGGTGAAGGCGACGTTTGAATTGTCGCCCTCCATCAAGGCGGCCAGCATCCAAGTCAAATTGACCGATGGCACCGCGCCCGCTGGTTGGACGCTCAATGGCCAAGCGTTGAGTAAAGAGGGAGAGGCATTGCTTCTGACGGACCAAACCCAGCTGCGTTTGAACATGGCTTGGAGCCGTGTGGCTGACGCCAGCGAGGTGGTGCCTGGGCAATTCAAGCTGCAGGTTCAGTACAGCGGGGCTGCTGGTGTGCCCCAAACACAGACCTACACTTTCAGCTACGGCGATTTTCGCAGCAATGCAGAAGTGCCCACGGGCACCTTTGGTTTGCAATTGAGGGGCTGGAGCTATGAGGTGCAAGGCAGCGCCGAAGGCGATGTGCTGCACGGTGGTCAAGGCCATGATGTGCTGCGGGGCTTGGGTGGCAATGACAAATTGTTTGGCGGTGCTGGCGACGACACGCTGATCGGTGGCGCAGGCGCGGATGCTTTGGAAGGCGGCGACGGTGTGAATACGGCCAGTTATGCGCAAGACAGCGACGGTGTGATCGTTGATTTGAGTCTGAACAGGGGTTTGGGCGGGCATGCCGAAGGTGACCAATTGTTCAACATCCAGCATCTGCAAGGCGGTTCGGGCAATGACCGACTCATTGGCGACGCGCAGAACAACCTGTTGCAAGGCGGCGCTGGCGATGACAGCTTGCTGGGAGGGCAGGGCGCTGACACCTTGATCGGCGGGGGTGGTAACAACACCGCCAGTTACAGCACATCTTCTGCGGGGGTGACGGTCAATTTGTTGAGCCAAACCAACTTTGGGGCCGATGCTGCGGGCGATGTGTTGGTGGGCATACAAAACTTAGAGGGCTCGGACTTTGGTGACCTTTTAACGGGCGATGCCCAAAACAACCTTTTGCAAGGCTTAGCTGGCAATGACGTGTTGGTGGGCGGAGCCGGTGACGACAGCTTGCTGGGCGGCGATGGCGACGACACCCTGGAGGGCGGTTTGGGTGCCGACAGCATGGATGGCGGCACGGGGCCGGGCATCAACACAAGCAGTTATACCAATGCCCTCAGCGCCGTTTCGGTCAACTTGCAAACGGGTACCGGTTCAGCGGGAGAGGCGGCCGGCGATGTATTGGTGAACATTCAACGGGTATTGGGCAGTAATTTCAACGACACCCTCATAGGCTCGGATCGCGCCGATACTTTGGTGGGTGGTGCGGGCAATGACCTTTTGCAAGGTGGTCAAGGGGCCGACCTTTTGGACGGCGGAGATGGCATAGACACCGCCTCCTACGCCACTTCGGCGGTCTCGGTCAATGTGAATCTGAGCACGGGCATTCACTCGGGTGGCGATGCGCAAGGCGATACCCTCATCAGCATTGAAAATTTGGTGGGCAGCGCGTTTGACGACACGCTCACAGGCGACCAAAACGACAACCTGTTAGAGGGGAGCGATGGCAAGGACGTGTTGGTGGGCGGCGCTGGCAACGACACCTTGCTCGGTGGCCGTGGTGACGACACCTTAGAGGGCGGAGCGGGGTTTGACTTGCTCGATGGTGGCGAGGGTGAGAACACCGTCAGTTATGCCAACGCAGGCAGTTTGGCTGCTGGCGGCGTAACGGTGAACCTGGTGGACAGCACGCGCAACACAGGCAGTGATGCTTGGGGGGACAGCTTGATCAACATCAACCATGTGATCGGTTCTGCATTTGCCGATCATTTGACGGGCAACGACGACGACAACCTGTTGATCGGCGGGGCTGGTAACGACACCTTGGTCTCGAGTGGCGGTTCGGACACCTTGGTGGGGGGCGAGGGCTTGGACACTTTGGTGTGGACAACGGCGGGTACATTTGATGCACGCGCATTGTTTGCTGCCGACCAGTTCACAAACGACCGTTACCAAAGCATTGAAATTCTTGATTTGCGCAGCAACGGCGGCGCCGACAATTTCACCATCGATTCCAGTGCCATCCGGGCCTTGGCAGACCAGGGTAACGACTCGGTCCTGAAGGTGTTGATGGCCCAAAACGACACGGTTACTGTGGTGGCCGAATCGGGCATTACCCGTTCCACCAAGGGGGACACCACCGAGTTCATCGACAGTGCGGGCACGGTGATTGCTAAATTGGTGTTGCAGCAGGTGTTGATTCCGGTGGTGGCTGCAGATTCGTCGATTGTGCCGGTGCGTCAAGTCACCAACGACGAAGTCTTCAAAGTCAGCAATGTCACCAGCACGCAGGCGATCGCATCGGTGCCTGTGAGCTCTTTATTGGCTGGTTCGCCCTTGCAGGTGAGCGCATCGGGTGGCGAGGTCAAGCCTCAGGGCAGCCCCGGTTTGGGCGATGGACAGGCCAGTTTGGATTTGCTTTTGCCTGGCTTGACCGGAGCCGAAGTTGCCAGTTTGTCGCTGAAAAGCGGGACTCTGCCAGCGGGTTTCAAACTCACTTACCTCGACGCCCAGGGCGTGATGACCAGCTGGTCTGGTGGTTCAGAGGCACTGGTGAAGATGGACGGCACCGTCAGCACGCGCATCACCATGACCTGGGATGTGATCGCAGATGGCATCAATGTGGCGCCCTCTGATTTTTCTTTGAGGGTTGCGATGCGCACCGCAGAGGGGTTTTTGCTCAGCGCCTCCGGCGGCCAAGCCAAGCTGCTTGACGACATCAGCTTCACCTTTGCAGATTACCGCACCGTGGCCGAGGTTCAAGGCATTGGCAATGACGCCAATGGCAATGCCAAACTGTATTTGGCCGCGCGTGGCTGGAGTTACGAGATTTTGGGCGGTGCTCAGCCCGACAGAATCAATGCGGGTGACGGCCATGACGTGGTGCGAGGCATGGCGGGCAACGACACCTTGCTCGGTGGCCGTGGTGACGACACTTTGATTGGCGGTGCAGGTGCTGACAGTTTGGACGGCGGCACAGGCAACAACACCGCCAGTTATGCGGGCGCCAGTGGTGGCGTGACGGTGAGCCTGGTGAGCAACACCGGAATCGGCAGCGACGCTCAAGGCGACCGGCTCAGCAACATTCAAAACTTGATTGGCTCTGACAATGGCGACCTTTTGACCGGTGATGCCAATGCCAACCGCTTGGATGGCGGCTTGGGCAATGACACCTTGGTGGGCGGTGCTGGGCCCGACACGCTGATCGGTGGCGGGGGCAATGACACGGCCAGCTACGAGACCCAAGCATTGCTTGACGCAGGCCAGTTCTTGACCGTTTCGCTGGATGCGCGCGTGGCCAACACCTTTGACGCCGAAGGTGATGTGTTTGTGGGCATTTCCAACCTCACGGGCAGTCGCAACAACGACCGATTGGTGGGCGATGCCCAAGACAACATTCTGATTGGCGGCGGTGGCAACGACACCCTCGAAGGGGGCGCTGGTGCCGATACTTTTTATGGCGACGCCAGCAGTGGAAGTGCCCCGAACGACGGCAGCCTCGACACCGTCAGTTACAGCTTGTCTGCAACGGCTGTCACCGCCAACTTGGCGGACCCTGGCAAAAATACCGGTCTTGATGCGGTGGGTGATACCTACTTTGGCATACGCGGCTTAGAGGGCAGTGCCTTCAACGACACTTTGGTGGGTGATGACAACGCCAACCGCTTAGAGGGCGGGGCCGGAGACGACACCTTGATCGGGGGTCTGGGTGCAGACACCTTGATCGGTGGCGAAGGCAACGATTGGGCCAGTTACGAAACAGCCGTGCGTGCGGTTGTGGCCAGCTTGAGCGCGCCTGCCAACAACACCAATGATGCAGCGGGTGACACCTACACCAGCATAGAAAACCTGCGGGGCAGTGATTTCAATGACGTCCTGATGGGCGACAGCGGAAAAAACACACTCTGGGGTGGTGAGGGTGACGATACCTTGATGGGCGGTGGTGGTGGGGACATTTTGAATGGCGGTGAGGGCAAGGACACGGTCAGTTATGCCAATGCGCAGGTCAAAGTGGAGGCTTACTTGGACAGCGCACTTCAACAGTTCAACTCGGGCGCTGCGGTGAGTGACACTTACATCTTGGTTGAAAACTTGATGGGCACAGCCTACAACGATTTGCTGGTGGGTGACGACGCTGCCAACGTGTTGGATGGCGGTGCAGGCGATGACACCTTGACAGGCGGTAACGGCGCTGACACCTTGATCGGTGGCTCGGGTACAGATGAAGTCAGTTATGCCAACGCACCCGGTGCTGTGACCCTCAACTTGGACACGGGTGGCACGGCAGGCCATGCCAATGGGGATGTTTACAACAGCATTGAAAACGTGACGGGCAGTGCATTTGACGACAACATCACCGGCAACAGCGGCGACAACCTGATTCGAGGTGGCGCTGGCAACGACACTTTGACAGGGGGCGGTGGCAACGACACTTTGTTGGGAGGGGATGGGGATGACCTGCTCAAAAACACGGGCCCTGGCTTGCATCACTACGATGGCGGTGCGGGCAACAACACCGTGACTTACGACGGTTTCACCACTGCCCTCAACTTGAGCCTGTCCAGCAATGATCAAAACAGCAACGGTGACGGCGGGCAGCAATTTTTCAACAACATCCAAAACTTGGTCGGCGGCACCTTGGCTGACAGGCTGATCGGCAACAGTCAAAACAATATTTTGCAAGGCGGCAGTGGCAACGACACATTGGAGGGCCTGGCGGGGAACGACCAGCTGTTGGGAGGTACGGGAAATGACCTCTTGGTGGGCGGCTCTGGCGCCGACACCCTCAATGGCGGCGAGGGCATTGACACGGCCAGCTACAGCAACGCCAGTGCCGGCATTGTGCTGAATCTGGCCACACCCGGGGCGGGCGTCGGTGATGCGCAAGGCGATGTGTTGGTTGACATCGAAATCATCGTTGGCAGTGCTTTCAACGACCGTTTTATCGCGGGCGGTACCAAATTCGGCATGACTTACGACGGGGGCAGCGGCAGCGACACGGTGAGTTTTGAGGCGTCCTCGAGTGCTGTCAATGTCAGCTTGCTTGCAGCGACCTCCACCGGCGGTGCGGCCCAAGGGGCCTTGTACGTCAGCATTGAAAACCTCGTGGGTTCTGAATTCAATGACGTGCTGCAAGGCGACGCTGCAGCCAACCGCATCGAGGGCGGCGCTGGCAACGACAGCTTGCGTGGCAGTTTGGGCGGCAACGACACCCTCGATGGCGGGCAGGGCAACAACACCGCTGATTACAGCGCTTTCGCTGCAAACAACGCCATCACTTTCAACATGGCCGAAGTGACTGCAGGCTTTTTCAATGTGACAGTGGGTGCTACCCAAGTGGACAGATTGGCCAACTTCTCGGTCATCTTGGGCACCCAAGGCGCGGACAACATGACGGGGGATGCCAACAACAACCGTTTGGAAGGCGGCGCGGGCAACGACAGCCTGCGTGGTGCTGCCGGCGATGATACGCTGACGGGCGGCGCTGGCAATGACGTGCTGGACGGCGGATCTGGTGCCGATGTCCTCGATGGCGGTGATGGCATCGATACCGCAAGTTACGCCAGCAGCGCGACGGGTTTAACAGTTTCTTTGTTGGCACCCGCCAACAACACGGGCGACGCCAGGGGTGACACCTACATCGGCATCGAAAACTTGGAGGGGTCGAACCAAAACGACATCCTCAGTGGCGATGCTGGCGACAACCGGATCGATGGCGGTGCAGGCAACGACAGCCTGGTCGGCGGAGCGGGCAACGACACCCTTTTGGGTGGGGAGGGTGACGACACCTTGGTGGGCGGTATGGGCAGTGACAGCTTGTCGGGGGGCCTGGGCAGTGATGTGGTGACTTATGCTGGCGTGACTGGCAACCTCACCATCGACTTGACCAACACCGTTTTGGGCGGTGGCGATAGCTCGCCAAACAGCGAAGCGTTTGGCGATGTGATCGACAACACGGTGGAAACCGTGATCGGGGCCACTGGCGCAGTCACCACCTTTTTGTCGGGGGGGCGAACTGCCATCACCAACCTGCAGGGCGCGCAGGGTCAGGCCAACGTGGTGAGCTATGTGAATGCGAGCGCGGCGGTGACGGCCGACCTGCGCAATTTGGTGGGCATTCAGACCAACCTCAACGCAGGCGCGGCCTTGAATGACCGTTACGCCAACATCCGTCACCTGACCGGTTCAGACCAAAACGACACCTTGACCGGTGACGAGAATGACAACATCTTGCAAGGCGGGCAGGGCAACGACACTTTTTATGCCACAACCGGCCAAGACACCGTTTGGGGCGGCACTGCGGCCGGTGACGAGGGCACCCAGGACAGTTTGCGTTTTGACCTGATTGGAGCAGTGGCCATCAACCTCACACTCACCGGCGTGGGCGCTGGCACGGCCACCTGGACGGGCGCGAACGGCGCGAACACCACCACTTTCTCGGGCATCGAAAACCTGGCCCTCACGGCACAAAACGACACCCTCACCAACAACTCGGCCAATGGCATTTTGGCCGACGGTCTGGCGGGGAACGACACCTTGACTGGCGGCACCGGAAACGACACCTTGCTCGGCGGTGCAGGGAATGACTCCCTGACCGGAGGTGATGGCGACGATTTGCTCATCGGCGGTGAGGGCGACGACGTACTCCGTGGTGGCGATGGCGACGATATCCTGATAGGTGGTGCCGGCGTTGACGACATTTACGGCGGTGAGGGCTTTGACGTGGCCGATTACTCGGCCTCGGCGGGCTTGACCATTGACATGGACAACGGGACACGCGGAACAGGTGATGCGCTGAACGATTTCATTGACGTCAGTGTGGAGGCGGTTCAGGGCAGTGCGACTGGCAACAACATCTTTTTTGGTCGGGATGTCTTTTTTGACTATTTGGGTTTGGGTGATGAGGTACATGCGGAAATGATGATTGGCGGCTCAGGCGACGACCTCTTTTGGGGCAGCAGCGGTGCCGATACGCTGAATGGCGCAGGCGGTGTGGACACGGTGAACTACAGCAATTCCACAGCGGTGAGCTTGAACTTGGAGACCGGTATCAACACGGGCGGGCAGGCCGAGGGGGATGTGCTCATAGGCATCGAACGCGTCATCGGCTCAGCTGAAGGTGACAGCATGCAGGCAGGTGCCACGGGCATGACGTTCGTGGGCGGCGCTGGCAACGACACCTTGATCGGAGGGGCTGGCAACGATAATTTACAGGCCGGTGCAGGCAACGACAGTTTGGTGGGCGGTGCTGGCAACGACACACTGGATTTGCGCACCAACAACACCTCGCTCGATGGCGACTATGCAGAGGGTGGCGCTGGTAATGACACCATCATTGTGGCGCAGTCTGCTGCCACCGGAAACTTCACCCTTCACGGTGGCACCCCTGCGGCTGCGTCGGGCACAGACACTTTGCAGTTTTGGGCCAGCAATAACGGCACATTGAACATGGATGCCATTTTTGGTGGTGCCAACGCGGTCAAATACCAACATTTCCAAGTGCTTGACTTGTCCCGTGACGGGCAGACCAGCAATGTAGCGCTCAGCTCAACTGCCGTGCAGGCACTGGTGGACAACGGCAACAGTTCTGTTTTGACTTTGCGACTGTCCGGGGGCGAGAGCTATTCGATCGCACAGGAAACCGGTATTTCCTTCAATTTAGGCGACAGCAGTGTCAGCTTCTTGAACGCGCAAGGCACACAAGTCGCTAGAGTCAACATTGAATATGTCTGAGTTGGTGGCCAGCCCAGCCCACAAAAAGGCTTTGCGCCGATGGTTGACGCAAGTGTTGCGGGCGCAGTGGCCTTGGCTGTTGCCCTCGGGTTTGATCATCAATTTGGGGCTGTTGGTCACACCGCTTTTGGCCATGCTGGTGTACGACAAGGTGGTGCACAACGGCATTTTTGAAACCCTGTGGGCCTTGGTGATTGGCGTCTTGGTCTACACCGCCCTTGAGTTCACCGTGCGCGCTCTGCGTGTGCGGCACACCGAAGCTCTGGCCGCGCGCATCGACTTGGGCATCGATGCCCGCTTGATGCATGGGCTGCTGCGGCCCTCTGCCCGCAGTGCGGCGCAACCCGGCATGTCTGCACGCTTGCTCACCTTGTACCGTGACTTGTCTCAAGCCCGCGAGTTTTTCTCGGCCAGTTACTTTTTGGCTTTGGCCGACCTGCCTTTTGTGTTGCTCATGCTGGGGGTGGTAGGGCTGATCGCCTGGCCCTTGATGCTCTTGTTGCTGTTTTGGGTGTTGGTCTACGTGGCCGGTGGTTTGTACTTGAAGGACCGCAGTCAGCGCGTGGGGCAAATGCAGTTGCGCAGTCAAACCCGCAAACTGGCCTTGCTGAATGACGCGATGTCCTCTTTGGATGTGCTGCGCATCAGCCACGCAGGCGAGCGTTTGGCCGAACGCTTTGTGCTGGCGGCGCAAGACCAGGTGGACCTCTCGCGCTGGTTGCGCATGGAGTTGATGCTGGCCCAGCATTGGTCACAGCTGATGGGCTTGCTCAGTTTTGTCAGTGCGCTGACCTTGGGTGCGTATTTGGTCTTTGGCCAATTCATGAGCACGGGCGCTTTGATCGCTTGCAGCATGATGGGGGGGCGCACTTTGGGCGTGGCGGGCCAAGCGCTGCAAACGCTGGGCCGCTGGCAGGACCTGGTGCAATCCTTTACCCAGTTGCGCCCCTACATTGGGGAGTTGGATTTATCGCAGGACACAGAGGTGGCACCCCGACCCGGGTCTGTGGACGCTGAAGGTGCCTTGAACAGCGGGGTTTCACCGATTCGGCGCAGCGCTCAAGGGGTGACAGGCCATGTGCAAATTGACCGTGTGGTGCACCGCTTTGGCCCGCCACCCCAAGGGCCAGATGGCCAAAATGCAGCCGAACAAGCCCCTCAAAAAACGCCACAAGGGCGCGAGGTGTTGCGTGAGTTGAGCCTGAACTTCGCACCCGGCGAGCGCATTGGTTTGCTGGGCAGGCCGGGCTCGGGCAAGTCCACTTTGCTGCGCATTTTGGCCGGGGCCATTGCCCCCACCCAAGGCCAGGTGCGGGTGGACCACATTGATTTGCAGGCCATTGACCTGCAAGACCGGGCCAGTTGGCTGGCCTTCAAGCCCCAAGAGGCCCCCTTGGTGGCCGGCACTTTGGAAGACAACATCTTGCTCAACCTGCCCCTTGGCACGCCAGAGGCAGAGCGTTTGGCGGCACTCAAGTTTGCGCTGTTTCACTCGACGCTGGACGAAGACTTGGCCCGTGGCGCCTTGAGCCTGGACCAGCTGGTGGAAGAATACGGTGCCAATTTGTCGGGCGGGCAGCGCCAAAAAGTGGCCTTGGCCAGGGCTGTAGCACCCAAACCCAGGGTATTGCTGCTGGATGAACCCACGGCCGGCTTGGACACCGAAAGCGAGCACCTGATCATGCAGCGCTTGGCCCAGTGGGAAGGTTTGAGCCTGATCATGGTCAGCCACAGCGCCCGTGCGCTGGCCTTGACGCAGCGCTTGGTGGTGCTCGAAGACGGTCGCCTGTTGGCCGATGGACCGACCAGCCAGTTGCTCAAGCCCGCGGCTTGAGATCGGGTGCTGAGCGGCACGGCTCAGGTGCCGACCTGAGCGGGTGCTCAAACGCGGTCCCCAGCCGCTTGCGGCTCAGCACACCAAGACCCGGTCATTGAGCAATTGCTGGATGTTCAAGGTATCAAAGCCGTGCTCAGCGGCACCGTTGAGCCAGATGCCAAAGGCACTGTCGTCAAAGTTGCCTGAGCCCGTCCAATCAAACAAAAGCGCAATGTCCGTGCGGGTTTGGTGCACGCTCAAGTACCTGTCCAGGGTCTTGTCCACGCCAAGGGTGTCCAGCAGGCCGTCCAGGTTCAGGCGGTCTTGCTCGCTCACCTTGAAGTCCAAGATGTCCACCCGCCCCGTCAGCAAGTGGGGCTGTGTGCTCAGCCAGCGGAACTCGTCGGCACCCGCGCCGCCGCTCATGCGGGTGTTGGTGGCGGCAGCGATGGTGGCCACCAAGAGGTCGTCGCCCGCGCCTGCCGTCAAGTGGCCGTTGACCCCGTTGTTGAACAAGGCCACTGCGGTGGTCTCTGTGTTGGCGTTGATGGTGCCATTGGCCTGCGACTGCCAATACAACTTGCTGTAGGGCATGGCCACGCCCAAGCTGTCATAAAGACCTGCCGGGCTCCAATCCAAAACCTCGCTGCTGCCCAGCGCGCGGCCCCAGTTGAAGCGCCACTGCAAGCCTTGGCTTTGGGGCACGGCGCTGACGCTGCCGCCAGCACCAAACTGCAGCGAATGCCAATCACTGCTGGGGTTGGCGATGGCTTGGTCGAAGGTCAGCGTCAAGGCTTGCGCTGAGGCACTCACGGCCACAGGCTGGGGCGCGTTCAGTGCGGCGGCCTGGTCGTTGAGGGTCTTGATCAAGCTGCTGTCGCTGACGCTGGCCCAAGTCATGGTGCTGCCGTCGGGGCTGAACTGCGCCACCGAGTACTGGCCGCTGCCGTCGATGCTGAAGAAGTGGTCTTGCCGGTGGTAAAAGTCGGCCACCCTGGCTTGCAGGCTGGCCAAGTTGAAGATGCTGTCCTTGGCCTTGAGCAGCAACACTTTGTCTGCGCCCTCGCCGCCTAGGCCGGTGGCGTTGCCACCCAGCCAGAGCCAGTCGGATGCCTCGCCGCCTTCGAGCACCGCGTTGTGGCCGTAGGCCATGAGCACATCGCTGCCCATGTTGCCCAGCAGCACGCTGGTGCTCGACCCGGAGCCGATCAGCACGTCGTTGCCGTCGCCACCAAAGGCGTTTTCAATGACAGTGCCCGGGGCCATGTGAACGGTGTGGCCTTGCAGCTTGACGCTGCCGTGCCGACCCAAGTGCACCTGCAGGTCTGTGCTCAGTGCCGAGCCAAAGACGGTGTCTGTGCCGCCGTTGCGGTCGACCAGCCAGTGCATGGCTTTTTGCTCGGCGGCATTGGCGTACTCGTCGTGGGTTTGGGTGAACTCGTCGGTGTAGACATGCCGGTCGTCAACCGCGTCTTGCTGGCCAAAGTAAATCAGCTTGGGGTTGGCAATGGTCGCGGGCGAAGCCACGTCTTGGGTGTACCAAAACTGCAGGGTCCAGGTGCCTTCGGTGGACTCGCCCCAAAAGTGTTTGCTGGTCATCTTCAGCCGAGAGCTGTGGCCGTAGTCGGTGCCGCGAATGTCACCGTGGGAAATGGGGCTTTCTGTGCCGCTGGGCGAAATCAAAACGATGCGCATGTAGCTGATGTTGGGTGCAGCCACGTCGGCTTCGATCTGTATGCTCTCCAGGGTGACCCGGTCACTGATGGTGATTTGGGTCTGCACCATTTGGTCTTTGGCGCTTGGGACCGTGAGGCTCAGGTTTTGGGTGGGCGTTTGGTGTTCCCAGCCCTGAACGGTGGCTGCCACCTGGCCGGCCCTGAGCCAGTCGCTAGCCATGCGCACGGCCGGCCCCACATTGACCACCCCAAAACCCGTGCGCATTGAAAAATGCAGGCCCACACCATTGAGGCTGCTGGCATTGTTCAAAGACAAGGCGTCATCGCTGCTGGGGTTGGGCCAGGTGGCGGGGCTGTAGACCGTGGCATTGGGCATGTAGCGGGCCGAGTAGGCCAAGATGCTGTGCACATCGCGAAAGCCCAGGCCTGGATTGGCTTCCAGCATCAAGGCGACAACACCGGCGACGTAGGGCGATGCCAAGCTGGTGCCGCCATCGCCGGGGGCCAGTACCGTCAAGGCTTCACCGGTCACGGTGTGCGCGCTCATGTAGCCGTCGTTGACCTGGAGCGAGCCGGCCACGATGTAGGCTGGATTTTTGGTGGAGCGGATCAGGCCGGTGTTCCAAAACTGGTAGCCGTTGCCAGAGGCAAAAACGATGGCATTGCCTAAACCTTGGCGGCCCAGCGTGATTTGGTCGCTCCACAAGACATCATTGCTGCCGTAGTTGGCCGGGCCATAGCCCCAGGTCCAGCTGTTGTTGTCGATGTCCATTTGGTCCACCGAGGTCCAGCCCCAGCGGACGTTGACACCGTAGGCCACGCCCACCATGGAGGAGCTGTTTTTGTCGCCCGCAATGAACTGTCCAACGGTGGTGCCATGGTCTACCGTGTTCCCGGTGACGCTGCCTGCCAACACATTGCCGGGTTGAAACCAATCGGCCAGTCTGGGCACGATGGAGCCACCTTCAGCCTCCACAGTGATGCCCTTGCCCGAGAGCGACTTCAGGCCAAAGTTCCAAGCCTCGTAGAGATGGGTGAAATTTTTGGTGTCCGGTGAATGGTCGTCGTTGGGTTGGTAAGCCGCCACCGCGCCTTTGTTGGCCGGCTGAATCCAGGCCAGCACGTCGACTGCCACATCGGCGCGGCTTTGGTTCACCCAATTCCCGTCAACCCAGCGTTGGTAGCTGATGCCCAAGCTGAGCTGCTGCTCGGTTTGGTTTTTGCCGGTGTGCAGCCACAGCGCGTGGAGGTCTGTGCCCGCGACGGTCCACACGCCTTGGGCGTTGCGGCTGCCGTGGCTCAAGCTGTCGCCCGCCGACAGGCCGGTGATTTGCACCCTGTGCTCAGCCGTGTTCAGGTCCACCAGCGGGTCGCGCAAGTCGATTTGGACGGGCAGCGAGGCGCGCACCTTGAGCTCTTGCGTCAGGGGCCGCAAGGGCGCGCCATTGGCCGTGCTCACGGGCAACTCCAGCCGCAGCGCGTTGGCGCTGGCATTGCCTGCCGTGTCCATGAAGCGGCCTTCGCGCAAGCCCACACTGGCCAGCGTGGGCGTGCTGCTGCTGTCGGCGGTGAACACCAGCGTGCGCTGCGAGCCGCTGCCACTGAGCTGGCTCAAGCTGCCGCCCCTGACCTCAAAGCTGTCCAGGCCAAAACCCAGCCCTGGCGCCTCGCTGAGCTGCAACTGGAGGGTCACGCTTTGGCCTGCACTGAGCTGGCCACTCGGATTCGCTGGCGTGGGCAGCAGGCTCAGCGCCGTGGGTGCTTGCACATCAATGCTGGCTTGCTGGCTCCACAGCTTGGTGCTGCTGTTGTCGGGCTGAACTTGGTAGAGCGCCACCTCGTGGCTGCTGCCCGGGGTGGGGATTTTTCGGCCGAACAGGGATTCGATGTCGTAGAACTTGTAGCCCCAAGCGCCCGCACTGTCGGCCGTAAAGGTCTCGCTGAGCTGGCCGCCCCAGCTGATTTGCAGTTTGGCAAAAGGCGCGCTCCAGCCGGAGAACTGCACGCCTTGGTAAGTCGCTTGCGTGCCCAGGGGCGTGATGCGCGCGTTGGCCAGCCAGTTGCTGTCTAAATTGAAGCTGAGATTGTTCACCTGGCCTGCCGCGTCGCGCACGCCATTCAGTTCCAGGGTTTGAAAGGCACGCAAATTGGGCAGCTCGCCCAAGCTCACGTCCCAGCTGCTGGCCAGGCCTTCAATGGGGTTGACGGCTTGCACGCGAGCGCCTTTGCCAAAAGCTGGAAAGCCAAACAGCGTGGCGGGCAAGTTGTTCTCGCTGAGCAAAACGGCTTGGTCAAAGTCCAGGCGCACCACATCGCCCTGGTCCAGCACATGGGGCTGGCCTCGGTCGATGCGCCAGCTGCTGCTGGCCAGTTGCACATCGGCGGTTTGGTCCAGCGTGAGGGTCAAGGCGCGTGATGGGGGGCTTTGCCCCACATCGGTGCTTTGCCGGGCCACCACGGTCCAGTCCCGGTCCGGCAGCAAGGCCAAGGGGTCATGGGCATCCACGGGCAAAACCAAGCGCCAAGTCCCTTGCGCATTGACCTGGGTGCTGAACTGACGCCAATCGGCTGCGCTGGTGGCGTGCACCGTGATGCTTGCGCCCGGCAGCCCAGTGCCATCCAAAACAGGCGAGGTCCCCCAGACCTGCCGATTGCCCGCGAAGGTCCAATCCACCGCTGCGATGGAACTGCTTTCGATGGTCAAAACAAGGGCGGGCGAGGCCTGTTCGGCGTTGCCCGAGGCGGGCCTGACCGAGATGGCATGCAAGCCATCGCTCAGGGCTGCACTGGGCGTCCATGCCCACTGCCCACTCGTATTGGCCGTGGTTTGTCCCATCACAACAGCGCCGTCGTACACCTCAAGCAGCCCCAAGCTGGCAGCGCCAGAGCCTTGAAGGCTGGGCCGAGAGATGGCGGTCTTGCGGTCGCCTTGCACGCCGGTATCGCTGCCAGCGTCCAGCATGGGCGTGCCCAGGGCTTGGGCGTTGATGCTCAGGTTGAACACCGCACTTTGGGCGCTGACATTGCCCGTGAGGTCGGTTTGGCGCGCCTGCAGCGACAAGTTGCCGCTCAAGGCGGGCAATTGCGCCTTCCATTCGCCCAGCAGATTGACCGTGGTGCTGCTCAACACGGTGTTGCTGCCTTGCGCCAGTATTTCTACCAAAGCCCCCACCTCGCCCGTGCCACGCAACAAACCGCTGGGCGAAAAGGTGGGCGTGCCGGGGTAAAAACTCAGACCGGTGGTGTTGTTGGCCGCCTCGCTGAATGCCGCGTAGCGCACGGCCGGATCGGCCACCACCGTCGCATAGGCGATGGTGCTGCCGCCAGGGGCCATGTTGTTGGGGCTGATCATGACCCCAAAATTGCGCGAAGCGCTGTTGTTGTAGCCGTAAATTTTGACTTGGTCCACCGCATAAAGGGCCCCCAAATCCACCTGGTACCACTGGTCTTGTGAGTTGCTGGCCCCGAGCCAGAAACCTTCTGTTTTGTTGCCATTGACCAAGGAGCCGCTGTAGTACAGGGTGGCCAGCGCAGACTTGGTGAAGCGGGTGTTCAGCGCCACGTTCACACCATTGGCATACACCTCCACCTCAGAAATGCCCATGTATGCTTCAGACCAGGTGCTGGGGTTGGCGCGCACCATCACGTAGCGGGCCAGCTTTTCGGCGTGCAAGGCGACCAGGGTGGGCGCGCTCACTTGGCTGTCCACCGTCATGTTCAGGGCCGCGCTTTGAGGACCGGCGTTGCCTGCCAGGTCGGTTTGCCAGGCTGTGAATTGGTAGTTGCCATCGGCCAAGTTGGCAGGCGCCGTCCACTGCCACTTTCCTTGCGCGTTGGCCTGTGCCGTGCCTGCGGCGCTGCTCACGCCGCCCATCGTCTGCACCAGCGTGACGGTGGCCAAAGGCTCGGCTTGGCCCTGCAAGCTGGGGGTGGCATCGGCGGTGTGGTAGCCCGCCGTGTGGCTTGATGTCAGCTGAGGCACCCCCGGTGCCGCCGGGGCCAAGGTGTCAATTTGGGGCGCATTCGCAAAGCCCATGTCGGTGCGCGGCAGCACCCGGCCACTGGCATCCGAGAGGCCGGTGCCGGCCAAGCCCAGCACGGGCGTGACACCACTGAGCCCCGCCTCTGGGGTGAGGGTGATGCGGTAGGTTTTGTCGGCTGTTTTGCTCAAGTCCGTCACACGGCCATGCAAGGCGACAAAGTCTTCCACGAGGGGCTCGCGCGACAAGCTGGCGCTGAACGTCAGCACGTAATGGACAGGCGCATTGGTGAGCGTGGCCGGGCCTTGCACCACCACGTTGGCGATGTCAGCGTCGGGCATGGCCATGTAAGCCTCAGACGCACTGGCCTTGCGTGTCCCAAGCACGTCGGTGTACTGCGCCAAGGCGCGCACGCGCTGCCCCAGCAAAGCGCTGTCCAGACTCAGGCTGGCGGTGTTGGCGCCCGTCACATCGAGCCAGTTCAAGCCGTCGCTCGAGCGTTGCCACTGGTAGCTGACCAGGCCCCGCCCTGCGGGGTCTTGGAGGGCGCTGGCGTCGGCGCGCAGCACTTGCGGCGATATGGCCTGCACCACCAGCTGCACTTGCCCCGAAACGTCCGACGGGTGGGCTTGCCATGGCGCGCCCACCTCACCGTCTTTGAGCACCAGCACGCGCTCGGCCAGCAAACTGGCCAGGCTGGCGTCCAGCAAGTTGCCCGCCACGTTGGCGCCGCTCAGGCGAACCACCCAGTGAGCGGCATTCCAGTTGGCGCTGCCCGTCAGGTCCACGCGCAGCCAGGCGTCGTCTCCTTGGGTGAATAAGTTGAGGTAATTGGCCAGCTCGCTCAGCGGTGTTTGGCTGGAGACGCTGGACCACAGCAGGCTTGAAAGGTCGAGCTTGTCGCCTTGGCCGCGTGAGAAGTTGGTGATGGTGTCTGCGCCCACATCGCCCCGAACGAATCGGAAAATGTCGGCCCCTGCACCACCGGTCAAGGTGTCGTTGCCCAGCCAGCCTTGCAGCAGGTTTTGGCTGGCTGTGCCAACCAGCAGGTCGTCACCGTAAGTGGCACCGGCTTTGAAGGTGAAACCCTCGGGCATCTGGCCTGCGATGCTGCTACCGCCCGCATACAAGGTGTAGGTTTTCTCGCCTTGGTTCAAGCTCCAGCGCTGGTCGTACACCACGCCACCTCGGCTGTAAAAGCCCCAGGTGGGCGTGGCGCTGGCAAAGCCGGTGGCGCTGATGCTGTCGTTGGCACCGAGCAGCACCTGCAGGGTTTGGGTGTCGCTCAGTTGCATCACGTCAGCGGCGCTCACCAGCGGGTTTTGCGGGGCCTTTGACTGGCTCAGGTCCAGCACTTCAAAGCCTGCGAGCTTGTGAAAGCCTGCGGCGTTCACACGCGCATTGGCTTGTGCAGCTGCGCCATTGCCCGAGTTGCCACGGGCATTGCTCACAAAGTCGGCCAGCACCCAGTTGGCGGGGCCTTGGAAGCTGCTGTCCAGGACCAAACGGTCTTGCCCTTGGCCCGCGTCGATGCTGCGGAAGTTCAGGTCTTTGAGGTACACGGTGTCGGGGCCTGCACCGGTGGCCACCCAGTCGCGGCCTGCAGTGATCACTGTGATGCCCGAGGCGTCAATCGCGCGGGGCAGGGCGCGCAGATCCAATGTTTGGTCTATGAATGCGCTGCCGCTGCTGCCCAGGTCGTACACCCAAGCGGTGCTCACGCCGCTGAGCTGAGCCGTGCTGGTGTGGGTCACCGGTGTGCCGACCGACTGGTATTTGACGCTCAGGTAGGTGTTGATTTCCTCGGCGGCGGCCTTGCCCAGCGCGCTGGTGGCCACGATCAGGTCGCCAAATTGCCCTTTGAAACGGGTGTTGCCGGAGTCGCGGTCGCCAAAAATGCCCAGGTAGCCGTTGAGGTCGCTGGACGCGAAGCGGGTCGCTGTCCCTGCGCTGCGGCTGGCGTAGGGCTCGCCATTGAGTTGCGCGCTGGCCGTGCCCTGTGAAAAGTCCCAGATTTGCGACAGCGTGGTGGCCGCGCCCACGATCAGGCCGTTGGTGCCCGTGCTCGTGTAGGTGCCGGTGGGCCAGTTGCCTGCCTGAATGCGGGCGTTGTTTTGAAACTCCACGCCAAAGCTGGAGGTGGTGTTGCTCGCACTGGGCGATTGGCTCCAACCGCCCAGGTGGTAGAGGCTGGGGTAGAGCGAGCCAGGGGTCTGGTTGAGCTGAAAAGTGCTGAACACCGACGTTGAGCTTGCGCCGGCCAGGGTGCTGCTTAAAAAGCTCATCCAGTTGCTGCCATCGAACACCACGTAATTGGCGCCCGTGTTGGCTGCGATCACCCTGAAGCTGCCTGCATTGGCGCTGGCCGTGCCCTGGCCCGCAGAGGGTGCCCACGACGTGATGGTGCTGCCCGCCATCAGGCTGTCCGGGTCCAGCCACAGCACACCCGATGCGGCCCAGTGCGCCCCGTCTGCTGCCACCGCCACGCTGCGCTGCGGTGAGTTCTGCACGGCCCCGCTGCCGCGTTGGATGCTGCTGGTGAGGATGCGCTCGCCATCGGCGCCCCAGGCGTGGGCCGCCACGGTGAAGGCGGCGCTCTGGCTGGTTTGCTCGGCCTCGCCCAGGGTGAGATTGCTGCCCACCTGCACACCGTCCATGAACAGCTTCACCACATCGCCTGTCTTGGCGCCACTGAGGTTGACGGTGATGGTCTGAGCCGCGGCCCTTTCGCTGCTGCCGATCACGTTGTCGGCGGTGACATTGGCCACTTGCGTGACCGAGGGCGTGTCCAGGAAATCGGCAGGCAAGGACGCGGTCACCGTGCCGGTGTTGCCCGCCACGTCCCTGACCGTGGTCAAGCTGACCGACTGGCTGCCCACCAGGCTGGGCGACGTGCCCAGGGTGACGGTCCAGGTGTTTGAAAAAGCCGTGCTGCCAAAGCCTGCGCCCACGGCAACCACCGTGGCCCCGGTGCCAAAGGCGGCCGGCAAGCTGCTGGCGGTGATGTTCACCGCTTCGTTGAAGACCAGGGTGACCCTGTCTCCGGCATCGGCCGCGCCATTGCTGTTGGCGTCGGTGCTCAGGCGCGCACTGGCCAGGCCCTGGCTGAGCGCGCGGTCCAGCGTGAAGACCAGCGGCGAGGACATGGCCCCCAGGTTGCCCACACTGCCGCCTGAGGTGCTGGTGCTGTCCTCCAGCCGCGCCGTCAGGATGTGGCGGCCGTCACTCAGGGCCGTGAAGTCTGCAGGCAAAAGAGTCAGGCTCTGGCTGGTCTGGCTGGAGGTGAGCGTGGCCGCTTTGCCCGCCAGCTCCACCCCATTGAGGTAGTAGCGGAGTCTGGCGTTGTCGGCGTTGGCGGTGAAGGTGAAAGCCGTGGCAAAGCCACCCGCAGCAGTCGCTTCGGTGTTGTTCACCCAGTTATCGCCCGACAAATACAAGGGCGCGGTCACAACCAGCGGCGCCACGATGTCCGTCATGGTGAACACCACGGGCCCCGCTGCCGTGTCGGTGGCCGCGCCCGCCGCGCCCACCACGTTGGCCGCGGCCAGTGTCAAGGTGGTGCCTGTGGTGTAGCTGCGGCCCGTGCCGCCTGTCACCAAGTATTGGCTGGCAAAACTCACGCCATCCACGGTCACGGGCTTGATGGCCGTGATGGTGGCGCCCGTGCCTAAAGTGCGCGAGCCGCTGAGCGTCCAGTTGCCCACGGTGGTGATGGCGCTGGTGGCCACCGCCTCGCTGAAACTCAGGGTGAACTGATCGCCCTTGACGCCGTCGCCGTCGGCGTCTGCCGTGAGCACCGGGCTGCTGCTGGCCGCTGCGGGCCTCGCCGCGTTGACCGTCAGGCTGGCGGTGGCCGTGTTGCTGATGTTGCCGGCCTCGTCGGTGATGCTGAAGGAAAATTGCCGAATGCCCTCCAGCACAACAGCGGCGGTGTTTTTGTACCCGATCGCATCGAGCAACCATGCCACGGTGCTGACACTCGCGGTGATGGGTGCCCCCAGATCATCGATGGGCGTGAAGCTGAATTCGGCGTTGGCGTGCGTCACCCGCCATGTGGTCTGGGTCGCGTTGTTCAGCCTCAGGCTGACAGGCAGTGCGCTGCCATCGGCAGGCAGGTCTGAGGGTGTTGCACCATGGACGGTGATGATTTCCTTGGCACCATTTTGCAAGCCACTCACGCGCAGTGTGATGCGGCTCAAGCGATCGCTGGCTTCGGTGAGGCTGATGCCATCGTTGTCAACCCCGGTCAGGCGAATGGCCGTGCCAGCTGTGGCTGGGGTGCGGACCAGGCTGTGGTTCTCGGCGGCGTCGCTGCCCTTCAAGTTGAGCTTGGGTGCAGTGTTGTCCAGAACATAAGCTTGGTTGTAAACGCTGCCATCGTTGCCCGAGCTGTCTTGCACCTTGGCGCGCAAACTTTGGCTGCCCGAGAGCCTCACGCCGCTTGCGCGCCAGCTGCGTTGGTCTGCGCTCAGGGTGGCGGCAGTCCAGGTGTTGCCATTGTCCGTCGAGACCAGCACTTTTTCGTCCGTTTGCAAAGCCGCACTGAGTGTGCCGCTCAGCATTTGTGTTGACTCGCGGGTGACGAAGTCGGTGGCGCTGGAGCCGCTGTCGGCGCTCAAAGTGAGGGCGGCAATGGTGGTCTTGGGGGCCAGGGTGTCGAGCGTGAAGCTGCTGACACCCGCCAAACTGGCGTTGCCTGCGGCGTCGGTGGCAAGTGCGCTCACGTTCACTGTGCCATCGCCCAAGCTGAGCAAATCGTCTGCGCTCAAGACCACCGCTTGGGCTGCTCCTGTACCAGTCAGGGTTTTGCTCAACGAGCCACCACCACTGCGCGTGAAGCGCACCACCGTGCTGGCACCGGATTCGGCAGTCACGGTCAGCACCCCGCCTGTGGCTGTGGCTTCTGCAGCGGTGGCTCCGTTGCCCACACCCGCGCCCAAGACCACAGTGGGGGCCATAGGCGCGGTGGTGTCGATCACCGGCAAGGCGGTGCTGTCGATATCGGGGATGTTGCCGCCGTTCAGGGTGTGGCTGAAGGCGTTGCCCGCCGCGTCCCTGATGCCCGCCTGTAAGGCGGCTTTGAGGGCTGCTTCATCAACCCTGGCTTGTCCGTTTTGGCCCGCCTGCACTGTGAAGGTGAGGGTGCGTGTGGTGCTGCCGTTGCTACCGCCCCAAGTGGCGCTCACACCCGTGCCAGCTACCGTAAATACCGTGCTGTTGGTGCCGCTGGTCAAGCCGTGCACTGGGCCGTCAAAGGGGATGGTCAGGGTGATGCTCTTGCCAACGCTGTTGCCTGCGCTGCCTGCCACGGTGCTGAGCGCCGTGCCCGGCCCTGTGCTGCTGCTGAGGTTAGGGGCCACAGTGTCGAGCGTGAAGCTGCTGACACCCGCCAAACTGGCGTTGCCTGCTGCGTCGGTGGCAAGTGCGCTCACGTTCACCGTGCCATCGCCCAAGCTGAGCAAATCGTCTGCGCTCAAGACCACGGCTTGAGCCGCTCCTGTGCCAGTCAAGATCTTGCGTACGCTGGCGCTGCCCTTGCTGAAGCTCACCACCGTGCTGGCGCCGGATTCGGCAGTCACGGTCAGCACGCCGCCTGTGGCTGTGGCCTCGGCCATGGTGGCACCGTTGCCCACACCCGCGCCCAAGACCAGTGTGGGGGTGTCGGGCTTGACGGTGTCGAGCGTGAAGCTGCTGGCTCCTGCCAAACTGACGTTGCCTGCTGCGTCGGTGGCAAGTGCGCTCACGTTCACCGTGCCATCGCCCAAAGTGCGCAAATCGTCTGCGCTCAAGACCACCGCTTGGGCTGCTCCTGTACCAGTCAGGGTTTTGCTCAGCGAGCCACCACCACTGCGCGTGAAGCGCACCACCGTGCTGGCACCGGATTCGGCAGTCACGG
>NZ_JBIKIL010000126.1:0-10997 GCF_044361645.1 Limnohabitans sp.
TTGCGTTTGGACAGCGAGTTGGCGTCTTTTGGCTTCACCCATTTGGTGACCTCTGTAAATCCGTTGAAACTGGCTACCAGTCTAGCTTGCGGCCGGTTTATGCAACGTCAACTGCCGGAAATAGGTTAAATCGTCACGCGCCTCAGATGCCGCGCCAAGCCTTCGCAAATTGAACAACTTCGTCGGCCACGGTCTGGCAAGCCTGCACGGCTTCAGGCACAGCCGGGCTGTCGGGGCCACCAAAGGGTTTTTGTGTGACGTTGATGGCCGCGCCATAAGGCGTGGGCCATCCGCGCAGGGTGTGGATGATGTCACGCATCGAGGACAAGGTGGTGCCCATGGCCTGCGGCCCGTGCGCACAAACGATGCAACCCACGGCACGTCCGCTCAGGTACACCTGCTCGTCGGCACGCATGTCTTCGATGAAGTCGATGGCGTTTTTCACCAGACCCGAGATACCGCCGTGGTAACCCGGTGTGGCCAAGATGACGCCGTCAGCGCGGCGCAAGGCCTCCACCAAGGCGAGCTCGGCGGGGCTGCGCTCTTGGCGGCCGGGGTCGTAATGCGACAGCAGCAAATCGGGGCCGGCAAACAACCGGGTATCGCAGCCCAATCTGCTGGCATGGGCCAAGGCGATTTTCAGCGCTTGTTCGCTGGAAGAGCCGTCGCGCAGGGTGCCGCCCAGGCCGACGATGAAGAGGGGTGGAGTCATGAGCTTCTTTGAATGCAGGGGCATCTTGGCACACGATTTCTGGCATTAAATCAGCGAATACCCCTGTTGATCATGTCAAAAAATAAGAATACAAAGTTCATTCCGCTTGCACCTGCAAGCGGGGCACCATTTCAAAATCTACAGGAGACATCATGACCCACCGCATGCGTTTTGGTATTTTTCTTGCCCCGTTTCACAAGCCCGGCATCAACCCCACCTTGGCCCTCGAGCAAGACCTGGAGCTGGTCCAGTGGCTTGACCGCTGCGGCTACGACGAGGCCTGGCTGGGTGAGCACCACTCTGCAGGCTCGGAAATCAGCGCCAGCCCCGAGTTGATGATCGCGGTATCGGCCGAGCGCACCAAGCACATCAAACTGGGCACGGGCGTGGTGAGCATGAGCTACCACAACCCCTTGTGGGTGGCCGAGCGGATTGTGCAGTTGGACCACCTGACACGCGGTCGCGTCATGCTGGGCATGGGGCCGGGTTCCTTGCCCAGCGATGGCGCTATGATCGGCGTGTCGCAAAAAGACAGCCGCCGCTATTTGGAAGAAGCGCTGGGCGTGGTGACCCAGTTGCTGCGCAGCGAAGAACCCGTCAATTTCAAAAACGAGCGCTGGGAATTGCACGATGCACGCTTGCATTTGCGGCCCTACTCCAACCCCCTGTTTGACATCGTGGTGCCGGCGGTGGCTTCCCCCACCGGCCCCAAGTTGGCCGGCATGCATGGCGTGGGTTTGCTCTCGATTGGTGCCACCACCGCCGCGGGCTTCGACGCCTTGGCACTGCATTGGAGTGTGATGGAGCAACAAGCCAAGCACTACAACACCCAAGTCCACCGCAACAAATGGCGCTTGGTGGGCTTGTGCCACTGCGCCGAAACCATGGACCAGGCTTACCGCGATGTTGAATACGGCATCGAGCAATGGTTCGAATACTTCCAAGCCGTGGCAGCCTTCCCACAAATGGCGATGCCGGGCAACAACGTGAAAGAAATGATCTCTTTCATCAACGACTCCGGCTTTGGTGCCATCGGCACGCCCGATATGGTGAACGCACAAATCGACCGTTTGTGGAAACAAAGCAATGGCGGCTTTGGCGCTTACTTGCTGCTGGCCCATAACTGGGCCAACTTTGACGCCACACGCAAGAGTTACGACTTGATGGCCCGCCATGTGTTCCCGCAATGGCAAGGCCAAATGGCCACGCAGGGCGCAGCCGAACGCGCGCGCGCGGCGCGTCCAGCCTTGGCCGAAGTTCACGCCAAGGCGGTGGAAGACGCAACCACTCGCTTTGCAGCAGAAGTGGCAGCGCGTTAAGGGTAAACAACGACGACCTCAGACATGCCGGTGCCTGGCCTTGGTGAAGGCCAGCGCCATTGACCGCCTTGTGTTCTGATTTTGTATCCACCGTGGCGCATTTCGCGCCATCACCAAGACTTTGCAGCCCACCGCAGTATCCGCTCAGTGCGTCTTTTTGCTCAGCATCTTGTGCCCCAGCGCAGCAATTGGGCGCTCCTGCTCTTGCGCACCTTCAGCGCCTGAAACTTGTTCTTGAGCGCACAGCGACTTCGCCCTGCAGACTGCGCAAATTCGCACAGCAAGCGCCTGACCCAAGCATTGCTTTTGCGCTTTTTTCCACTCTTGAGCTTGTCAGGCGAGCCAAGATGGTGTGCATGTACAGCTCAGTCCATTCTCTGTCTGTGTGCTTGGCGCTGCGCATGAAGGTGTTGCGCTGTCGCCTTATTCGGCGCTTTTGTTGAGGCGCTGTTGCTGGGCCAAAGCCCCCATCAACACCCCCCACTGCCAACGTCTGCCGCCTGATCACGCCTTGCGCACATGCGCTTGCAGTCCCCGGCGCGGAGCCGGGCCGATGGCGGGGCCATAGCCCAGCCGCGTCCACATCTGCACCGTGTGCCCGCGCTCGGCAGCCCCCAGCAAGTGGTGCACGGCCCTGTAGTGCGCGGCCTGCTCGGGGTATTCCTGCAAGGCCTGCGACAAAGGGTGCATGGACAAGCCCTGCGCTGTGGCGGCGAGTTGCGCGCGCACATAGGCACGGCCGGTTTGCAGCTGGGTGATGCGGTCGTTGCGCTCGGTGCTCAGCCAAAAATAAGCCGGGGTGCTGGAAATGGCGGCATTGAAGCGTTCCAACTGGCCTTTGATCTCCGAACTGTCCGGCGCTGAGGCTTTGGTGCGGTCAAACAAACCCAAGGCTGTCAGGGTGCGCACCATGGGTGAGTTGAGTGAAATGCCGTCGCGGTGCTGCGCGATTTCTTTAGGGCCAATGCGCAGCACATGGTAGGACTCCAACAAAGTGCGCGGCGTGACTAACTCGGTGTGCCAGGCGTCCATGGCGATCTGCGCATGGCGGGCCATGGCCGCGCCGTCTCCCTGGGTGACCAGGCCCAAAGTAACGGGCAAACCCTTGACGCTGTCGCGCACAGCCTGCAAAGCAGCGGCATCGGGCGTGCGTGCTTCGTACACACCCCTGTGCGTGTGGCGTTTATAGACTTGCGCAAACAGTGGATCGGGCTGCACTTGCGCATCGGGCACCAGGCGAATGTGGGCGGTGGGCCGGGTGTCGGGGGCCGTGGCGCTGAACTCGCCTTCGGGGAATGGCGTGACCTCGGTGCGGTAGCCGCGCTGGCGGGCGGCCAGGTCCAGCACTTCGATGAAGGTGCCTTGGCTGATGACCAGCTGACGCGACAGCGGGTCGGTCTCGGGCAGCAGGCGGCTCATGTCCATGCGCAACACGATGGTGTCGGGCGTGTCCAAGTCCACCAGCCACGACTGCAGGTTGTGCGCGTGTGGGGCCAGCAATGCGTGTGACAAAACCCAATGCCGGATGGCCAGCTTGAGCGCCGGAGCTTGCCAGGCCGCGATGGCCTCGGCGGGCATGCTGCTGTCGCAGCCGCTCAAACTGGTCATGCTGGCTGCGGCGATGAAGCCGCCGCCGGCAATGCGCAACAGGTGTCTTCTGTTCATGGTGTTTCTCCTGAGGGATGAATGAGGTGATGAAGATTGTCTGAACCCATTGGCCATTGCACAATTGCATAAATTCGATCACCAGCTATTCACTTATGAATAAGTCAAACTTCAACTGGGCCTTGATCCCCTCCTTTTTGGCGGCCCTGCAGCACGGCAGCCTGATGGGCGCGGCACGCGCCACGGGCGTGAGCCAGCCCACCTTGGGGCGGCACATTGCCGAGCTGGAAAGCCAGTTGAAGCTGCTGCTGTTTGAGCGCACCGGGCGCGGCCTGCAAGCCACCCCCCACGCGCTGGATCTGGCTGAGGCGGCACGCGCCATGCACGCGGGCGCGGCCGATTTTTCACGCCTGGCCTCGGGGGCCGGGCAATCGGTGCAAGGCAGCGTGCGCCTGTCGGCCAGCCAGCCGGTGGCTTGTCATTTGCTGCCGCCCATTCTGGCGCGCATGCGCCAAGCCTTGCCACACGTGTCGGTCGAATTGCTTGTGAACAACTCGGTGAGCAACTTGTTGCTGCGCGAGGCCGACATCGCCTTGCGCATGGTGCGGCCCGAACAAAACAGTCTGGTCACCCGGCAAATTGGGCAAGTGCGGGTACGTGCCTTTGCCAGCACCGACTACTTGCAACGCCGGGGCACACCCCAAGTGCCCGAAGATTTGGTCCAGCACGACCTGATCGCAGGCGACACCAACAGCGAGATTGAACAAGGCTTTGAAGCCATGGGCTTGCCGGCCAGCGCGCTGCACTTTGGGCTGCGCACCGACGATCTGAATGTGCAATGGGCCGCCGCGCGGGCCGGGCTGGGCATTTGTTTCATGGGCGAATACCCGCTAGAGCCTGACCCCAACATCGCTGCCGTGCTGCCCATGATCGCCCTGCCGGTGCTGCCTGTTTGGCTCACGGTGCACCGCGAACTGCGCACCAGCGCCCGCATCCGGGCGGTGTATGACTTTCTGGGCGATGAGGTGACAAGGGCCTTGCAAGGGCCGCACCGACAGGGGCTTCGCGGATAGGCAATCCAAGCACATGCGCACGAACTGGAACTGGAACTGGATTTTGGGCATCACAAGCCACCTGGCTGCGCCTGCTTGAGCACTGGCGTGAGCAAGTGTTCAGACACAGTTGCCCGAGATTTGTGCCAGCCCTGGCAACTTTCCGATGCATGGGCAGTATGGGCTCGGGTTGCGTGGGCTCGCCAGCCGCGCCCCGTGGCCTCCTCGGTCGCAGGCGCACTGTTTGGCGCGGCCTGCGCGGCACCCGTTTGCCCTGGCCCTGACACGGCCGCTTGGGCCACAGCCGCAGCCCGCTGCGTTGAATGTCCGCTGGCCCCGCACTACGCTGGCCGGGGCGCAGGCATGGGCTGGTAGCGCAGGGTCGCACAAATGACGCCGTGGTCGGTGCTGCCATCGGTCTTGGGTTCGCCCATGTCCAGGTGGTCGTTGACGATCTGCAGACCATCAAACAACCACACCCGGGTTTTGCTGTGGTCGTAAAAAGCCTCGCTCAACAAAATATGGTCCAGTGATTCGCGAATGCCCTTGTGCACATGGGTGTAGTACACGTCGCGGGTGTCGCGGTACTGCTGCAAGGTCTGGGCGGTGTAGAGCGCGGTGTCGCGCCCACCCAAGCGCCCACCGGTCAGATAGGTCGGCTGTTCGGTCAAGATGTTGGCGGTGTTGCTGTGCTGCCCGTCGTTGATGTCCCCCAGCACCACCACCGGTTCGGTGCTGCCCTTGGTGGCCTCAGTCACCATCCAGCGCAAGGCGGTGGCCTCAGCGGTGCGGCGAATGGTGGAAATGGCTGCCCCCAATGCGCCCGCGTGCGGCGCGTACACCTCGCGCTGGCTTTTGAACCAAGCTTGGCTGGCCACCTGGGTCGGCGCCTTCGATTTGAAATGGCACACATAGACCCGCACCGCCGGTGCCTTGGGGTGGGGCTTGACGCTGAACTGCAGCACCGGCCGAGAAAACCCATCAATCGCCACCGCAATATCGGGCGTCTGCGCGTCGTCGCCGCCCGACGTCAGGCGCAATGCCTTGGGAAACTGCGCCACCCAGCTGGGCTGGCCGCGCAGCCAGCCTTTGCGCACCAGCGCCGCACACACAATGCGCTGGCCCGTGGCGTTCTCGGGTGTCAACAGCTCGTAGGCATCTTGCAGGCCCGCACGCTCCACCATGCGCTCCAGCGAGCCGCGGTGCCACAGCTCTTGCAGTCCCACCACGTCGGCCTGCAGGCGCCGAAGCAACTGGGCGCCCCAGTCCAGCTTGGCCTCGTAAGCAGCCTTGCTCCAGCCCTCACGGTTGCGGTACATCGGCAAGCCGGGCTCGTTGAGGTTGAACAAATTGAACGACGCAATGCGCCAGCTGCGGGTGGTGGCCATTTCAACTCCTCCTGACTGGGGTGACGGCACCATTGTGGGCGATCCAGCCGCGCGCGTCATCCCCCATAAAGGGGCGCTTTTTTTGCGCGCCTTCGGCTTGCGCACCTTGACCCACCGCTGCCTGGGCCTCATCACACAGCAGCGGCGCGCGTGCTGGCGCGGTGCGCGGTGGCTCGGTCTGTGCCTTACCCGCTTGCACTTTGCCAGCCGCTTGAGCCTCAAACAGTGCAGTCAGCCCTGCCCTGCCCTGAGGCGCAAGTTGAGCACCAGCACGCCGTCCCACTTGCGGCAACCCAAGCAAAACGGCCCCGGATTCGCTCCCATGGCCGTTTCTTGGTCTTCTTGATCTCAGCGAATCAACGCTCAGGCCCTCACACCCTTGGCGTTCTCCACGTACTCGTCAATCTGGTCGAAGTTCAGGTACTGGTCGATCGCCACACCATCTTTGTTCACGATGCCCATGGCATCAAAGTACTCGGCCAGCGTGGGCATGTGGCCCAGCTTGGACACAAGCCGGTGAGGGTGCGCAGCCGGCCCCGCAATGGGATCAAAAGTGCCAGGGCACAGCGGACTTTAGGCTTAATCAGCGCATCAGTGGGCGAGGGGTAAAACAGCGAGATGAACATCGCTGCGAGGCAGGCTGCGCCTGACACAACTCAAACCCGGTCAAACCGAGACTTCTCGGGCAACAGGTGCAGAGCAAGCACCCAAGCAGACCTCTATATATTGATTAATTATTGATGCTTGCCGTTGCATAAACCAGTGCTATAGTTTCTGTCATCTGCTTGGATTTCCTGTCCCTTGTCTTGTCCAAAGATGCCAAGGAAAACCGAAATTTTCAAGGCACTCCTGTCAGCATGCGCCCCCTGTACTGTGAACCCACCCCCCTAAGGAGACAAGAATGGATTTCAAACAACACCTGATCGGCGGTCTGACCCTGCTGGGTTTGCTGGGCCTGGCACCGATCGCTCAGGCGCAGAGCCTGGCCGACCTGCAGCAGGACCACGCCACCCCTGGCAACGTGCTGACCTACGGCATGGGCTACAACAACCAGCGCTACAGCGCGCTCAAGCAAATCAACTCGGGCAATGTGGCCCAGCTGCGGCCCACCTGGGCCTACAGCCTGAACAACCCGCAAAGCCAAGAGTCGCAGCCCATCGTGCACGAAGGCGTCATGTATGTGACCACCCACAACACGACGATGGCGATCAACCCCCTGACAGGCAGGCAGATATGGAAGCAGGACATCGAGCTGCCCCAGGATGTCTTCAAGATGGCCTGCTGCGGCATTCTGAACCGTGGCGCAGCGGCCTTTGACGGCAAGCTCTACCGCAGCACGCTCGACGCCCACGTCATCGCGCTCGACATGAAAACCGGCAAGCAGCTCTGGAAAAGCAAGGCGGCCGACTACCTCAATGGCCAGGCCATGACCAGCGCGCCATTGGTTGCCAACGGCGTGGTCATGACCGGCATCGCCGGCGGCGAATACGGCACGCGCGGCTTCATCGACGGTTGGGACCCGGCCACCGGCAAGCAGCTCTGGCGCATCTACACCACCGCGGCTCCCGGTGAAAAAGGCGGTGATACCTGGCCCGGCGACACCCACACCAAAGGCGGCGCACCGACCTGGCTCACGGGTGTCTACGACCCCAAACTCGACCTCGTGTACTGGGGAACGGGCAACGGCGGACCCTGGAATCCGAACGTGCGCAAAGGCGACAACCTCTACATCAACAGCGTGTTGGCGTTTCGACCCAAAACCGGTCAGCTGGTCTGGCATTACCAGTTTTCCCCCAACGACCCCTACGATTACGACGCCACCGAAGTCGGCATGCTGGTGGACATGAAGGTTGCCGGCAAAGACCGCCAGGTGCTGGCCCAGGCCAACCGCAACGGGTTCTTCTATGTGCTGGACCGCGCCACGGGTGAGCTGCTGGCCGCCAACCCGTACGTCAAGGTCAACTGGGCCGATCGCATCGACCTCAAGACCGGGCGCCCTGTGCCCTCGGCCATTGACGCCAAGGCGCGGGCCGGCGAGGACGTTGAAATCTTCCCCTCGGTGCTCGGTGGCAAGAACTGGACCCCCATGTCCTGGAACCCCGCCACCGGCCTGGCGTATGCCAACACGCTCAACATCAGCTGGCCCTACCAGCTGGCCAAGCCCGAATACAAAAAGGGCGAGTGGTACCTGGGTGTGAATTTCCGCGGCGTGAACATGCCCAAGGACGCACCGCACGGCTACCTCAGCGCCATGGACCCCATGACGGGCAAGAGCAAATGGCAAATGGCCTGGCCCGGCCAGCCCAGCATGGCAGGCACCCTCTCCACGGCGGGCAATCTGGTGTTCACGGGCGCGGCCACCGGCGAGTTCATGGCCGTGGATGCGAGCACCGGCAAGAAACTCTGGGAGTTCCAGACCGGCTCGGGCATCATCGGCCTGCCCGTGACCTGGGAGCACCAGGGCAAACAGTATGTGAGCATCGTTTCGGGCGCAGGCGGTGTCTGGGCGCTGCTGGGTGACGAGCGCATGGCACAGGTACCGGGGGGCGGCTCACTCTGGACCTTCTCCCTGAACTGACGGCATGGGTAGGCACTTCCGCCAAATCCTGACCGTGCTGAGCTGCTGCGCAGGCCTCTTCGGGCCTGCGCTGGCACAGGCGCAGACCCCGCGCTTCGACCTGGAGGCCATCGAAAAAGGCCGCGCCCAGTACCAGCGCACCTGCGCCCAGTGCCACGGCCGCAACATGATCACCCCGGGCACCACGGCGTACGACCTGCGCCGCTTTCCGGTGGACCAGCCCGAGCGCTTCGTGCAGTCCGTGACCCAGGGCAAAGGCAGCATGCCGTCCTTCAAAGACGCCCTGGACAGTGAAGCCGTGAAACACCTTTGGGCCTATGTCGGCTCGCGTGGTGGCAAGGAGCCCTGAGCATGATGACCTGTCTTTTTCTGCGAACACCCCAGGCGGGTCGCTGCGCGGCCTTGGCGCTGCTGGGCCTGTTCACGCTCAACACGGGCTGGGCCACCCCGCTGAAGGTGTGTGTGAGCGACAGCAACCCGCCCTTGTCGGTTGAGCGCAAAGGCGTGGTCAGCGGCTTTGACGTGACAGTGGCCAAGGCCATTGCCACAGGTATGGGGCGCGAACTGCGCATTCTGGCGTTCGAGTCCGAACTGGAAAAAGAAAGCCTGCTGACACACGAGGTCAACGCCTTGTTGTCGGCGGGTGTGTGCGACCTCGTCAGCGGCTTCCCGCTGCTGGCATCCGACCTCGGTGCACCCACCCGTGCAAGCGCCAAGACACCGGACTACCCCGGCGCCAAACGCAAGCGCGAGCGGCCCTTTGTCGCGCTGGGCACCCTGGTGGCCAGCCAGCCCTACCAGGGCACGGCGATTTCGGTCGTGCAACGCAGCGGGCAGGGACCGGTGCGCAGCCTGGCCGATCTGCGCGGCCGCCGGGTGGGCGTCGTGGCGGGCTCGCTCGAAGGTGCCATGGTGGCGATGTACCGCAACGGTGAACTCAGCCGCAGCATGGTCTCGCTGTCGCAACGCGAGGACAGCTGGGCGGCGCTGGAAAGCGGTCGCATCGATACCCTGCTGGTCACCTCCACCGCCTTTGACGCTTACCGCCAGCGCCCTCAGGCCACTGGCCTGGAGGCCGCTGAGTTCCAGCGCTCGGTGGGCATCAACCTGGGCTTTGTGGCCCTGGCCAACAAGCCCGAGGTGCTGGAAGCGGCCAACCGCGTGATCAGCCAGGCAGGCGCTTCTGGTGAGCTGACCCAGTGGGCGCGCGAGGCCGGCATGCGCTGGCAGGCACCGTCGCTGCCCGCCATTGCCAGCGGCCTGTCACTGCCCGACTTGTTGGCCGACTGAGGCGACGCCAAGCGATCAGGCGCATTCAGGCGGGCCATTGGCGTGCTCTGCCCCTCCCTGCCACCGCCCTTCAATCCGCTTCCCGCGCCTCGATCGGCAGATGCCGCACACGACCCCTGCCAGCCACCAGCGTGCCGCGCACAAACACCATCGGTAAAGTCAGCCAGCCGGTCCATATCTTCAACGCGTTGCGCAGCGCCATGGCGAGAAGCAGCTGCCCAGCTCCAGGCACTCTTGCGGTACGCCTGCAGCGTCCAGCGCTTTGCGGGCGCGACCCACCATCAGGTTGCCCGACATGCCCGCCACCACGCAGGCGTGCTGGGCCAGCGCTGACTGCACCTGCTGGGACAGGTCCTGGTGGAGACCGGCAATGGAGGCTCGAATGGTTGGGTGGATGGCGACTTCTTTAAAAATAGGCCGTGGCATGAAAACTCCGGTTGCACCAAATATGGACTGTGAGCGCAGTCGCCTGGGCCGACCTCGACCTCGACCCTGAACTTGTAGAAATTCGCGCAAGGCCAAGGATAGGAAATCCAACCGCATGTGCACTTTTATGACCTGGGTTTTGGACATCACAGGCCTTCAGGCTGAGCCTGCCTGAGCGCTTGTTCAGGGCCAGTCGCCCGAGATGTTTCAGTTTGAACATTTTTGGACAGGGCCAGACGCAGCCCTGCCCCGCAGCGTTGGCCATACCGCTGTTGCCGCACCTGACCAACTGACACGCTGATCGACCTCAAAGTCTGGCGCCAGTTGGGCCGCCTCCTCCCAATCGGGCTCCACCTCAACACCATCGCCCATCGGCGCATCGCAGCCGTCCCACAGCGGCAGCCCGCGAGCTGGGTTGATACATCGCCAAGCTCGGGCTGTGCCGTGCCCGTGCCTGAGCTTTGGCCTGAAGCCAGTGCCACCGCCGCAGTCAGCAGCGGTGAACCTATTTCCGGCAGTTGACGTTGCATAAACCGGCCGCAAGCTAGACTGGTAGCCAGTTTCAACGGATTTACAGAGGTCACCAAATGGGTGAAGCCAAAAGACGCCAACTCGCTGTCCAAACGC
>NZ_JBIKIL010000128.1:0-10868 GCF_044361645.1 Limnohabitans sp.
ATCTGAAACAGCGCATCCTCAAAGGCATAGCAGAGATCAATGCATCGCCAGTGGTGTTTCGTTGGAACAAGTTCGACCTCGGTGTCGCCTAATATGCATTGGTTTTAATGGAACGATGTACTAGACTCTTTTGTGCTTGGACCAGCGCACCGGTGTCGTTCCGGTCAGAGCGCATTTCCCAATCGTCTAGACTAATCGCGGTCGACGAGGCGGGGTGAGCGAAGTTCCGGTCAGAGCGCATTTCCCAATCGTCTAGACTAATGCCGCTTGGGTCTGCGTCGAGCGAATAGTTCCGGTCAGAGCGCATTTCCCAATCGTCTAGACTAATGCCGCTTGGGTCTGCGTCGAGCGAATAGTTCCGGTCAGAGCGCATTTCCCAATCGTCTAGACTTCAGGCGAGTGTGACTGCGCTGCAAACATCGTTCCGGTCAGAGCGCATTTCCCAATCGTCTAGACTAGTTCAGCGTAAGTTGTCGGTGTCGGGTTGGTTCCGGTCAGAGCGCATTTCCCAATCGTCTAGACTTATGGTTGTGCGGCAGGTGCCAGTTGGCGGGTTCCGGTCAGAGCGCATTTCCCAATCGTCTAAACTTGGCCTCGTAAACTCTGCCCCACTCGCGCAGTTCCGGTCAGAGCGCATTTCCCAATCGTCTAGACTAACGTTGCCCGCACAAAGCGCGTGCCCGGCGTTCCGGTCAGAGCGCATTTCCCAATCGTCTAGACTCCGCGTGTAGCGGTGGCGTGAGCGTTTCCAGTTCCGGTCAGAGCGCATTTCCCAATCGTCTAGACTCGCGTCTTACTTGTCTGGAAAGTACCAGCAGTTCCGGTCAGAGCGCATTTCCCAATCGTCTAGACTCTCCCGCGCTGCCATTGCTGTATAGGGTTCGTTCCGGTCAGAGCGCATTTCCCAATCGTCTAGACTTCAGGTGAACTCCGGTGTATTGACCTTCACGTTCCGGTCAGAGCGCATTTCCCAATCGTCTAGACTGATCGTGGACTCATTGACCTTGTATTTTTTGTTCCGGTCAGAGCGCATTTCCCAATCGTCTAGACTACCGAGCCGGATGTGTCCACGTTGCTTGAAGTTCCGGTCAGAGCGCATTTCCCAATCGTCTAGACTTTTCAGCGTCATGTTTCTGGACGCCCAGCAGTTCCGGTCAGAGCGCATTTCCCAATCGTCTAGACTGTCGGCGGCATGGTCCTTGGCCTTCTTCTTGTTCCGGTCAGAGCGCATTTCCCAATCGTCTAGACTCAAAAAGACAACGTGCGCGTGCGCACCGCCGTTCCGGTCAGAGCGCATTTCCCAATCGTCTAGACTCTGCCGTGGTGGCTCAAGCCTTACTGGGACGTTCCGGTCAGAGCGCATTTCCCAATCGTCTAGACTAGGGCCAGCGCGTGGTCTGAGGCCTCCAGGGTTCCGGTCAGAGCGCATTTCCCAATCGTCTAGACTCATATATTCTGGGTATATGTCAAGGTTAGTGTTCCGGTCAGAGCGCATTTCCCAATCGTCTAGACTGGTGGCCGCGCCGTTAAGCGTGATCGCATTGTTCCGGTCAGAGCGCATTTCCCAATCGTCTAGACTGCGCGTGGTGCGCGTGAGCAGTCGCTGCTCGTTCCGGTCAGAGCGCATTTCCCAATCGTCTAGACTACACCCAAGATAAGTGCTTGTTTTGCAAGGATTTTCTTGGGTTTGGTCTTTTCAAAAATCGCCGTTCTACCCAAACAAATCGAACTGATCGGGCGTTTTTTTCGCGGGCTCTTTGCGCCTGCCCTGAAAACTGATGATGCGTTCGTACTGTTTGTCGGTCAGTTGCAAAACGTTGACCTGCCCCCCTTTGGGCAAAGCCGCTTCCACTTGTTTGCAATAGGTTTGCACCTGGGCATGGCTGGTGCAAAAGCGCATGTAAACGCTCAGTTGTGCACGCGAAAAGCCCATGTCCAAAAGGCTGAGCCTGAAGCGGGTGGCGGCCGCACGTTCTGCGGCCTCGACCACTGGCAAATCAAACATCACCAGCATCCACATCAGTCGGTACCCGCTGAGCATGGCGTGTCAGTCATCCGTGTTCGTCATCCGTGTCAGGCACGGGTGGCAGGGGGACAGCTTGCAAGGGCAAGTCCAGCTTTTGGCGCTCACCCAATAAAACCTGGGCCAATGAGGTGGCCAATTTTTGCACCGCCACCAGCACAGGGGTGCGGCCTGTGTCTGTGGCAAGGTCTTGGTAGAGGCTTTGCACCAAGGCACGTTTGGTGTCCGCGTTGACATGGCAGGGCCCCAGAAACTGCATTTTCCAAACCACCAAGTCAATCACCGGGCGAAACGGCTCCATCAAGTCGTCCACCAGGCGCATGGCGTTGTTGTCGTGGCTGTGGTGCAGGCCCAAGCTGGGGTGCAAACCGGCCGCCACCACCGCCCGTGCGGTGGCAGCGCGCAGCACCGTGTAACCGTAGTTGAGCAAGGCGTTGACGCCATCGGCCTGCTGGTCGCGCCGAAACAAGGGGCCCATCAACAAGCCCCAGTATTTGCGGGCCCCTTGTGCCTCCAGGTTGTCGGGGTCGCCGCTGCGCACCTGTTTGGCCAACGCTTGAACTGGCGCATGCGCTGCGCCCGTGGCTTGCAACACGGCGGCTTGGTTGAGCAACTTGGCTTTGACAATGGCCGCCCACAGTTTTTTGCGGGTGGGCAAGGTGCAAGCGATTTGCGCTTCAAAGCGGTGGGCTTGTTGGTGGTGCCCTTCCATGGGCCAGAGCATGCCCACCACGTTGTGGTTGGCAGCGCACAGCACAAAGGGCGCACCGCGTTCGGCCAGTGCCACCAGCAAGTTGTTGGTGTAGCTGAGGCCATGGGCGTTGGCGATCAAGGCGGCGATGTCGTCCAGCGGCACACGCCCGACTTCTTGCCGGTCTTCGCCTGTGCTTTGCACCAGCATGAAACCCCGATACACCGACAAATGCCGCTTGTCGTTGGAGACTTCGACGATGCGGCCCAGCATGTTGAATGCCGCTGGTCAGGGCTGTTGCGGCACAGGGTGTGCCTGCATTTGCACGCCGAGCGCTTGCAGCACTTTGAACACGGTGTCAAAGCGGGGTTTGGCACCGGCACTCAAGGCTTTGTAAAGGCTTTCGCGGCCAAGCCCCGTGTCCTTGGCAATTTGCGCCATGCCACGGGCTTTGGCCACGTCACCGATGGCCGACAAGAGCAAGTCGGTGTCGCCGCTGGCCAGGGCGAGGTTGAGGTATTCGGCAATCACCTCTTCGCTGTCGAGGTAAACGGCGGGGTCAAATGCTGTCGTTTTGCTCATCGGGGTGCTCCTTGGCAAGTTTTTGGGCTTTGGCGATGTCTTTGGCCTGGCTGGATTTATCACCCCCCGCCAGCAGCAACACGATCTGTGCGCCACGGCGGGTGAAATAGACCCGGTAACCGGGGCCAATGTGCCAACGCAATTCAGACACCCCACCGCCGAAGTTTTTCACATCGCCCCAGTGTCCGGCGGCCACCTGGCGAAGGCGAAAAACAATGGCGGCTTTGGCTCGGTAATCTTTTAACCCACTGAGCCAACGGCTGAAAGTGGTCGTTTGGGCCAGACAGAATGGGTTGATTGTATCCATTTAGATACTTATCGTTGATCAATTGCCAAAACCAGGGTCACGTAATTCACCAATAGGTGTGATGGTTACCTGACGACCCTGTAGTCTTTCTAAAGACCCAGCTTGCTTGTAGGTATATCGCCAACTACCTTCTTTGTCTCGATTTCGTGCATCCACATTTGCTTCTTGATGCGAAGCAAGGCTGAGCCGTCCGGCGGAGTTGATAGATGCGATACGCATAACAATCAACTGATCTTCTGATTGAAATCGTAAATAGTCTCCAATCATCAAGCGCATCACCAGCGGTTTACCACTCAAACTCAGTATCGGATGCCGCAGCCGCGCCAGCCCATGCTGGCGCACCAGCTGGTAGGCCTCAAACGTGGACACTACTTCACCCTCCCATTTGCCTTTGTCGTTGCGCACGATTTCCATGCAGTAATTGCTGTCGCCCTTGTAACCCTTGTAGGGCCGGGGTTCGCCATTGGGCAAGAGGCCGTGCCTGGCCGTGGCATGGGCATCGGCAAACTCGATCACTTTGAGTGCAGCAATCTCTCGCGTTCGCACGCCGTCCAGCGTTTTGCGCACTTGCACTTTGCCGCCTCCCAGCAAACCATAGGCGGTGTCGTTGTGCATCGCCCCTTCGTACCCGTGGTCGGGTTTGTGACTGACCCAAATGTTGTCAATGGCGCGTTGCACATGCTCGCGGTAGCTCTCCCAAGGCAAGGGCATGGTCTCCACCAGTTTGTTGAGCTGCTTTTCACGGGCGCTGGCACTGGCTTGGGCAAAGCGGTTGAGCAATCCCTGGTCGGTCACCGCAATCACGCAGGCGTCCACCGCATGGTGGCGGTGGTCATCGCGATTTTTTTCGCCGTTCAGGCCCAGGATGTCGTTCAGGCCAAACTTGGCCCGCAGCATGGCGGTCATTCGGCCGGGGATGACGCGGGTGGCTTGTGGGCAGATCAGGCTCAGGTATTCCCGAGCTACGCGGCTCAGGTGCCGGGTGTCGTTCAAGGCACGGGCCAAAAAGCCTTTGTCTTCTCGCAGCCATTGCGCCATGCCGTCGCTTGCAAAGCGGTAGCGCTTGCCTTTAGGCATGAGGCTGGCACGGTGCAGCATGTCTCCAATGGGCCAGCCTTGGCCTTCGAAGTCGGCAGCAGCCTCAGCCGGGGTGCGGTTGCCTTTGATGCGGTTGGCCTGGCGCATGGCCACGGTTTTGTTGTTCAGGCTGTCGTCCAGTGTTTGTGAAAACGGCAGGATGTGCTCGATCTCCACTTGCTCGCTGAACAGCATTTGGGCGCTGATCTGCACGCCGCTGTAGGGGCAACGCCGGTCGGCCACGTTGAAGCTGAGCTCTTCCCAAAGAATCATTTTTTGCAAGTCGATGGCTCGGACGCGCTCTGGGCTGGTGTTCAGTAAATCGGCAATGACCGTGCGCATGCGCTCGTTGCGGCGCTGGTTGTTGGCCTGGCGTTTTTGTTCCTCTTGGCGTTGCACCTGGCTTTGTTTGAGGTCGCGGGCGAGCTCCACAATGACCTCGCTGGGGTGCCCATAGCGTTTGATCAGCGCATTCACCACGGTGCGCACTTGGTTCAGACCGATGTGGACAGTGGGGTTGGCGATCTTGCCGTAGCGTTTTTCGTCTGTGTCTTCGGGCTTGCCGGTGCCAAAGCCGACGTGGCGCTGGAGGTATTGGCCGTAATAAGGCAGCTCGGGCAGGATTTCTCCTGTGGTTGCATGGCTGATGTGGCTGTGGTGGTCAAAGCCAGCGGCCAGCACAGCTTTGTCATAGGTGATGACTTCGGCGCGCAGGCCGGGCAGGATTTTGTTGAGTGCCTTGGCACTCAGGCTGCCATAGCCTTCAGCGAGCGGCACGTTGGCAATGCGCTCGGCGGTGATCTCGTCCACACCCGTTTCGGCTTGCAACCAGGCGATGAGCCGGGCTTCGTTTTCTTCGCTCACCAGTTGCATCACGATGGCGTCTTGCTGCGCCTCATCAAAGCTGCTCCATTGGCTGCCAAAAAAATCCTTTTTGGACAGCATGGCGCTGGTGCTGTTGCCTTTGAGTTCGGTGCGTTTTTCGTCCTGCAGATTGAATTGCCCCGAAAAACCAAACAGCTTTTGAATCTGGATAAAGCTGCGTTTGCTGTTGGTTTCCAGTGCATTGGCCAATTGGTCGCGCTGCGTGAGCGTGAGCGGTTCTTCGCTCAGGCCTTCGCGCAGAAGGCGCAGGTTGTTCACCTCTTGGTAAATGCGAAAACGCTGCTGGCTGGGCAGGGCCAAGGGGGCACGTTCTTCGTCAGGCAGCAAAGTGCAGCGCCCGGGTTTGACGGGCTTGAGCGGGCGTTGGTGCAGCAGGCAGTCTTTGAGCTCGTCGCGGGCCGTGACGTGAAACAGGCTGGGGTTGAGTTCGCTTTGCTTGGCCCACAGGGCATCGAACTCGGCCTCGATCATGGCGCGGTCAATGTACAGGTCGTAGCTTTTTTCGATCTTGGTTTTGCCGTTGTCTTGGGTAATGGGGGTTTCGCGGTAACGCGCCCGCACCGACAGGCCTTGCTGATGGCGGGCAAACAGCCATTCACCCACGGTGCGGCAGCCCGTGGCTTGCATGGCTTGGCGCAGTTGTCCGATGGCGGCTTTGAGTGCGCCGCTGTCGGTTTCTTTCTTGTCGGTTTTACGGTTGCTCTTGAAGCCCCGTCGTTGGTTGATGTGGAACAGAGCGCGGGCAAACTCTTCGGGCAGCAAGGCTTGGTCCAGGCCCTTGGCGCGCAAGGCAAAGGGGTCGGTTTTTTCCAGCGCTTTGCGGGCGGCTTCGTCTTGCGGGAAAAAACCATGGCGCAGCAGGGTGGCCATCATGCGGTTTTTGCGTTTGAGCAGGCGATCACGGCGGCGGCGCATGGCGCGGGCTTCGCGTCGGCGCACAGCCAAAGATGAGCCGTCTTTGGGGTTGCGTCCATCGCCGAAGATGCGCACGCCTGCCTTGATGATGGCGTTGGTTTCGTTCTGGGTGTCCAGTCGAACCATGGCCCAACCCAAGGATGTCGAGCCCAAATCGAGGGCCAGCCGGTAGCGCATCTTGGACATTCAAAAACCTTTCAGTTCTGTGAAAAATAAGAAAACCATTGTGCTATATTTGTCCCACATTTCGACGATTGGGAAATGCGCTCTGGACGCTAACAAGCAGAAAGATGCACCAAATGGAAGGGCCGCTAGATGCGGCCCTTCATCTTTTGGGCAATGGCTTTGCAAGGTTTGTCACAAGCTTTTGGCCCGGCGCTTTACAAGCAATGTCTGATGTGAAACGGCGGTTCTGATCTGTCCGCGCCGCGACTGGCTTGGACTGAGCTGGGCGGTGCTGCCTACTGGTTTACCCCGACAATCGGGGATGCTTGAAATTTTCCGCATCACCTTTCCATTTTTCGCGCTGGTTTTGTGCGGCTATGTGGCCGCA
Organism: Limnohabitans sp.; assembly: GCF_044361645.1. Classification (GTDB taxonomy): domain Bacteria; phylum Pseudomonadota; class Gammaproteobacteria; order Burkholderiales; family Burkholderiaceae_C; genus Limnohabitans_A. Next base: position 7,034 of record NZ_JBIKIL010000128.1, read on the forward strand.
CGTTGGCGGTTTTTGCCCTTGGAGGCCATTTCTGGCTTGAATGGTTTTGTGCTGTTTTTTGCCTTGCCGTGCATGTTGTTCAGGTTTGGCGCGGACACGCCCATCGCGCAATTGCTGGATGCGGGGGTGTTTTTCACCTACCTGTTGTGCGCCTTGTTGATCGTGGCTTTGAGCATTGCCATCAGTCTGAACCCGCGCGTTCGCTGGAACGATGCGTCTTTGGGCGCCTTGGTGGCGGCTTTCCCCAACACCGGTTTCATGGGTGTGCCTTTGCTGGTCGCTTTGTTGGGGGCGCAGGCCGTGGGCCCTGCGATCGTGACCATCGTGGTGGACCTCGTCATCACGTCGTCTTTGTGCGTCGCCTTGTCGCGCATGGATGCGGCGGGGCAACACGGCGCGGCCGTTGCAGCGCGCAAGGCGTTGGCGGGGGTGCTGCGCAACCCGATGCCCTGGGCCATCAGCGCTGGGGCCGCGTTTTCTTACTGGAATTTGGCGCTGATCGGCCCTGTCAACAACACCGTGGGTTTGCTCGCGGATGCTGCCTCGCCCGTGGCCTTGTTCACGATTGGCGCGGTGTTGGCCCGTTCGGTCATGCTGTCGCACGAGCGCCCTGACGGGCCTTTGCGTGCCATCGACTACCTGCCGATCGCCTGGATCAAGTTGGTGGTGCACCCGGTGTTGGTGTTGTTGGTGGGCTTGGCTGCGATTGCGTGGGGCGTGCCGCTGGAGCCCTTTGCCTTGCAGGTCATGGTGCTGGTTGCGGCATTGCCCAGTGCCAGCAATGTGTCTTTGTTGGCAGAACGTTTGGGTGCAGACAATGGCCGCATTGCGCGCATCATTTTGGTGACCACGGTGGCGTCGTTTTTTAGCTTTTCTGCGGCTGTGGCGCTCTTCAAAAGGTCAGGCTTTTTGACCGGGATCTGAGTGCATGCTGTGCGAGTTGGGCGCCTTTATTGCGGGCCCTTGTGCAGACCGATGTGCACACCCAAGTGCGCACAAGTGAGCACAAGTGCGCACGGGTGCGCTGTGCTTCAGCCTTGTGTACTGGCGCGCATCGCGCAACAAATCGGCATAAAAACGGGTCCAGCTGTCTTTTCTCATCGGTCAGCCTGCCCGCTTCAGCGCTTGTGGCAGGGCGTCAAATGGCCTGCGGGTCCACGTCCACCAACCAGCGGATCACGCCTTTGTGTTCAGGTTGGTTGCGCACTTGGTGCAGCACGCTGTGCAGGTGCCACAGCATTTTTTGCAGCGCCATGCGGCTGGGGCTTTCCAGCAGCATTTGGGCGCGTTCCACATTGGCCACGCGCTGCATGCTCATGGGCACGGCGGGGTAGATGCTCACTTGCGACACCAAATATTGGGTGGCCGCATCGGCGCTCAACTGGGCTTCCAAGCTTGCGCGCACCGCATTGAGCAGGGCTTGGGCGGCGTCTTGGGTGCGGGCATCGGCCCGCAGCAGGGCTTGGTGGCTGATGGGCGGCAGCTCGGCTGCGGTGCGCTCGGCCAACTCAGTCGCGGCAAAGGCCGGGTAATCGTGTTGTTTGAGGGCGGCAAACAGCGGGTGTGTGGGGTGAAAGCTTTGTACCCACATCTCGCTGCGGGCGCTTTGCGCGGCGTCGCGCCCGGCACGCCCTGCCGCTTGCATGAGCAGGGCGAACAGGCGCTCGGGGGCGCGAAAGTCGCTGGAAAACAGCGCTGCGTCAGGGTTGACCGCCGCCACCAAGGTGATGCGCCGAAAGTCGTGTCCCTTGGCGATCATCTGCGTGCCCACCAACACGTCCACCTCACCCGAGTGCACCTGGGCCAATTGGCTCTCCAGTGCGCCTTTGAGGCGGGTGCTGTCGGCGTCGATGCGGGCGATGCGCACGGGCGTGCCGTCGGGGCGCAGCACATGCGCCAGCAATTCGCCCAGGTGTTCTTCGAGTTGCTCGGTGCCCCGGCCAATGGGCGCGATGTCGGCGTTGCCGCACTCAGGGCAGGCGCGGGGCACGCGTTCGGTCAGGCCACAGTGGTGGCAGCGCAGGCTGCGGTCGATTTTGTGGAACACACGAAACGCGCTGCAGTGGGGGCATTCGCTTTTCCAGCCGCAGTCGGCGCAGTGCAGCACGGGCGCGTAGCCCCGGCGGTTGAGCAGCAGCATGCATTGCTCGCCGCGCTCCACCCGCTCTTGCAGGGCGGCCACCAGCTGGGTCGACAGCAGGGCACGACGGGGCTGTTTGTTCATGTCCACCCGGCGCACTTTGGGCAGCAAGCCGGTGCCAATGCGCGAGGGCATCAGCAAGCGTTGGTAGCGGCCGCCGTTTTGCCCGTCTGCATCGGGCGGCCGGCTCAGGTGCCAGCTTTCCAGCGAGGGTGTGGCCGAGGCCAGCAGCACGGGCGCGTTTTGCAGCCGCCCCCGGTATACGGCCAAGTCGCGGGCCGAGTAGCGGGCACCTTCTTGTTGTTTGTAGCTGGGGTCGTGTTCTTCGTCGACCACGATGAGTTGGAGCTGCGGCATGGACGCAAAAATCGCCATGCGTGTGCCCAGCACGATGCGGGCATGGCCCGCGTGCGCGGCCAGCCAGGCTTTCAGGCGCTGGGCCGGTGTCATGCCGCTGTGCATGGACACCACCGCCTCAGCGCCAAAGCGCGCTTGCACCCGCTCTTCAAGTTGGGGTGTGAGGTTGATTTCGGGCACCATGAGCAGCGCCTGGGCCTGTGGGTCGGCCGCCAGCATGCGTTCGACGGCCTGCAAATACACCTCGGTTTTGCCGCTGCCGGTGCTGCCAAACAGCAAAAACGGGCCGGTGCCTGTTTTCATTTGCTCCAGCACGGTGATCTGCTCGGGCGAGAGGGCTGGGCCAGGGCGGGTTTGCACCACACGTTCGGTGTTTTGTTTTTTCAGGCGACGCGCCAGTTGCTCATTGTTCAGGTCGCGCAACTGCGGGGGCAGGGCCGACAAGGCCACCTCGCCCAAAGAGCGCTGGTAGTACTGGGCCGCAAACTGCACCAGTTGGAGCCAGTGGGCGTTCAGTGGGCTCAAGCCTTCGAGCACGCCCAGCACATCGCGCAGCGCTGCGGCGGGCATGTGCGCGGGGGCTTCGTCCAAGATCGCCCAGACCACGCCCAGCACTTCGCGGGAGCCCAAGGGCAGGCGCACCAATTGGCCGGGATGCACCCAAAAAGGGCAGCGGTAGGTCAGCAAAGCACCCACGGCACTGTGCGCCGGGGTCTGAACGGCGACGTTGATCCAGTGGGTGGGGTGCTCCGTCATCTTGATGTTTTTGATGAAATTGAGATTTTTGTAAGTTAGCTGATTTCTTGAAACTGGGTGTAAGTTGTTGATTTATCAGGACTTTGGCATTGCTCCAGAAATTCTGTGGATAACTTTGTTGAAAACTTGCTCTGGATGCGCTGCAAGCCTTGAAAATCAAGCCTTTCAACAAAATGCCCATGCATTGGGCAAGATAAAATATTCAATGAAATCAATGACTTACAAATCAGGCTGGGTTTGCATTTGAGCCTGACTGGGCGGGTGCTGGTCAAAGCGGGGCGTTGCGCTTTTGTGCATAAGTCAAGCGGCAAAAGCCACAAATTTTGCAAATAAAGGCTTTAAAGTCCCATTTTCTGTGCTATGCCAGAGGCAGGTGCCCAGTTCCCTGTGCTCACTTTTGGCGCATGGCCCGCGAGTGGCTGTGCACCGCCTCGACCAGGGCCGTGACATGCTCGGGCGGGGTGTATTGGCTGATGCCGTGGCCCAGGTTGAAGATGTGGGTGGGCCCGGTTTGGGTCTTGTCGGTGTGCGGCCTGCCAAAGCTGTCGAGCACGCGGCGCACCTCGGTGGCGATCTGCGCGG
>NZ_JBIKIL010000207.1:0-3088 GCF_044361645.1 Limnohabitans sp.
ACGATGAGCAGGTCAATCGTATCGATCTGGTGCGCCTGCAAAGCGGCCATGTGCTCGGGCGTGTCGCGGCGCGCCAGCAGGCCGCCGTGCACTTTGGGGTGCAAGCTTTTGACGCGGCCGTCCAGCATCTCGGGGAAACCCGTGACTTCGGCCACTTCGGTCACGGGCAGGCCTTGTTCGGCCAAGAGCTTGGCGGTGCCGCCGGTGGAGATGAGGGCCACGCCCAAAGCGTGCAGGCCACGCGCCAATTCGACGATGCCGGTTTTGTCAGAGACAGAAATCAAGGCGCGCATGGGGGGGCTTTCTTTGGAGGTCATTTCAACAAATCGTGTTCGATCAATTTCTTGCGCAAGGTGTTGCGGTTCAGGCCCAGCCATGCGGCTGCGCGCGACTGGTTTTGGGCCGATTGGCTCATCACCACATCCAGCAGCGGCTTTTCAACGAGTTTCACCAGCATGTCGTACAGGCCGGTGGGCTCGGTGCCATCGAGGTCGCGGAAATAGGTTTCCAAGTTGGCACGGATGCAGGTTTCTATGGATTGGGTTTCGCTCATGGCGTGGTCTCCAAATCGGTGCAGACAAGCGGGCTGTCGGACTGGCGCGCGGGCAATCGCTCCGTCTGTTCGGCCAGGCCGTCCAGATAAGCGGCCACGGCGGCCAGTTGCCCGGCTGCGGTTTCCAGGGTGTTCATGTGTTCGCGAAAGGCCTCGCCACCGGGCAGCGTGCGCACATACCAGCCGATGTGTTTGCGCGCCGAGCGCACGCCGGTGTATTCGCCGTACAGGCTGTAGTGGTCTTGCAGGTGTTCAAGCAAAGAGCGGCGCACTTCGGCCACCAAGGGCGGGGCCAGGTGTTCGCCCGTGGCCAAAAAGTGAGCGATTTCGCGAAAAATCCAGGGGCTGCCCTGCGCGGCGCGGCCCACCATGACCGCGTCGGCCCCGGTGAACTGCAGCACGTCGCGGGCTTTTTCGGGTGAATCCACATCGCCATTGGCCACCACCGGAATGCGCAAAGCCGCTTTGACCGCCGCCACCGTGTGGTATTCGGCCAAGCCTTTGTAGCCTTGCGCACGGGTGCGGCCGTGCACCGTGACCATTTGCACCCCGGCGCTTTCGGCGGCCAGGGCTAGGCGAAGGGCGTTTTTCTCGGCCTCACACCAACCGGTGCGCATCTTCAAAGTCACGGGCACGCCATGCGGCAAGGCGGCCTCGACCACGGCGCTGATGATTTGCAGCGCCAGCGGCTCGTCTTGCATCAAGGCCGAACCGGCCCATTTGTTGCAGACCTTTTTCGCGGGGCAGCCCATGTTGATGTCGATGATTTGCGCGCCCCGGTCGATGTTGTAGCGGGCCGCGTCGGCCATCATTGGCGCTTCGGTGCCCGCGATTTGCACGGCGATCGGGCCAGGTTCGCCGTCGTGGTTGGCGCGGCGCGAGGTCTTGAGCGAGGCCCACAGGTCGGGCCTTGAGGTCACCATCTCGCTCACGGCGTAACCAGCGCCAAACTGCCTGCAGAGTTGGCGAAAGGGCCGGTCCGTCACGCCCGCCATGGGGGCGACGAAGAGGTTGTTTGGCAAGCGGTAGGGGCCTATCTGCATGTCGATCGAAAGGGGGCGGGTACGGGGCTTGTGGTCGGAAAGAGGCACGATTGTAGATGCTCAAAATTTCAGCAACTGACAGCTGCACCGGCTGAGCAGATTCGCGCCACTGGTGTGTAGGCATCAGAACACCTCTTGTCTGATTCGGCTGCTGCGCTTGGGCACTTCCCATGTGAAGACCTCGTCACGATGGAAAATGGCCTGCCACACACAAACGGCTGGGCGTGAGGCAGAACCCAAGCGCTCGGCCACCGCGCGCAGCGCCCTGTGCATGGGCTGCTCAAGGGGGACTTGGGCGCTTGGGCGTGGCCATCAGTTGGGGGCGCGAGGTCGGCCCCCCGACCCAAGCCCATCAGGCGGACGTGCGCTGCATCCACTTGCCAATCAAATCCAGGATTTGACGACGCATAAACGGCTTGGTGAGGTAGTCGTCCATGCCTGCGGACAGGCAATTGGCTTTGTCGTCGGTCAAGGCGTTGGCCGTCAGGGCCAAGATGGGTTTGCGGGCTTGCCCCGTGGACAACTCGCGGGCGCGGATCTCACGGGTGGCGGTGATGCCGTCCATCTCGGGCATCTGCACATCCATGAGCACAATGTCGTGAGGCTCACTGGCGCTCAAGGCCACCACCTCAACACCATTGCGGGCCTGCAAGACTTGGCAACCCGCGTTGCGCAGCATGGTGACCAAAATCTCACGGTTCACATCGTTGTCTTCGGCGATGAGCACCGTGCAGTCGAGCGCATGGGGCAATGCGGAGGCATTGGCGGATTTTTGCACCGGCATGTCTTTGAGGCGCGTGCCGCTCACCTCAAACCAAAAGCACGAACCCTGTCCCGATTCGCTGGTGAAGCCCACTTGACCGCCCATGAGCTTGGCCAACTGGCGCGATATCACCAAACCCAAACCACTGCCACCGTAGCGCCTGGCCATGGACACGTCGGCTTGCGAGAACGCACTGAACAAGCGCAAACCCTCCTCGGTGCTGATGCCAATGCCGGTGTCTCGCACCGTGCAGCGCACCAGGGCTTTGCCATCGGGGGTGATTGTGCAGTCCAAGCCCACCGTGACTTGCCCTTGGTTGGTGAACTTGACGGCATTGGAAATCAAGTTGCTGGTCACCTGAATGAACCGGTGCGGATCGCCCACCAGCAGCCACGGCACGGCCTCAACCGAGGGTTCAAACACCAGCTTGAGGCCTTTGTCGTTCGCATGGGTCTCAAACAATGCGCACACTTGGCGTACGGCGTGCTCTGGACAAAAAGGCACTTTTTCAAGGTGCAACATGCCCGCCTCGATCTTGGAAAAGTCAAGGATGTCGTTGATCAAGTGCATCAGCGTGGACGAGGACATCGTGATCATGCTGATGAGTTTTTTCTGCTGTTCGGTCGGCTCGGTGGTGCCAAGCAACTCGGAGACCCCAATCAGCCCATTGAGCGGTGTGCGGATCTCGTGGCTCATGTTGGCCAAAAACTGGCTTTTGGCTTGGTTGGC
>NZ_JBIKIL010000208.1:0-3079 GCF_044361645.1 Limnohabitans sp.
GGGCACAGAAAAGAAAAATGTAGGGCGTGCGCGTTGCAAGTCCTTTGCAAACGTTTCTTGCGACTCCGCAAAAAAGACTTGCATGCCCGTGGCCAACAGCATGTGCTCAACCAGGCCCCGTTCAGCGATGTGCGACAGTGGCAAATATGACAGCATCCTGTCGTTCTCGTTCAGAGGAATGCGCTCCAGCCCCTGCGCAATGATCGTTTGTAATGTGCCAAAACTGTGCATCACACCTTTGGGGTTGCCGGTGGTGCCCGAGGTGTACATCACCGTACACAGGTCTTGCGCGGGACGAACAACCTGGCCCGCAAGGGGGGCCCCCAAACGAACGATCTCTGACCAGTCTGCACCAGGCCATTGAGGGCTCAATGGCAAGTTGATGCAAGGCAGCTGTTCAGGAACCCCTGCCCTCATCGCATCCGGATCATCGAGCTTGCCGACAAACATCAGACATGCGCCACTGTGGTCCAGAATTTGCCGCACCGTCTTGGTGGCCAGCGTGGGATACAGAGGCACGGATACATGGCCTGCCATCCAGATGGCCCAATCGGCCATGAGCCAATGGGCGGTGTTTTTGCCCCAAATCGCAATCCGACTGCCGGGCGGATAGCCCAGAGACAAAAGATGGTTGGCCATGCAGCGCACTTGGTGCGTAACTTCAGACCAAGTGAAGGTCTGGACCACACCCTGCCCGACAGGCTGTGTGAAGCACACGCGGTGGGGCGCAGTCGCCTCCCAGTGGTAAAGCCTTTGCAGGGCCAGCATGTCCGAGGAATTGCTCATGTTGTGTGTCTCTTGAATTGAAAGAAAAACGTGGCACCCATGCACCACAAAAACGGGACCATGGAGTCCACCGCTGCTTGTAACTGAACAGGGTGACTCCAAAAATCTAGCACCCAACTCAGCTTGACGCCGCGCCCATGTCCTGCGCCTGCCATTGCGCCATATCGGCCTGGATGGCGACGGCCATCGCCTCTGTCACCTCCGCATTGATGCGGCGCTTGTTCATGGCAAAAGTCTTCGAGTCCAGCATGAGAAGATCAGCGCAGTGCCTTTGCACAGTTGCTTGCATGGCGTAAGCGGGCACCAGTTCGTCGACAAAGCCCGCCTGCAGTGCAGATGCCGGTGTAAAGGGCATACCCAGCGTTGTCGCGGTTTGCATTTGCGCTGGCGCCAGCTTTCTGCGACAGACCTCCACAGTGACTCGCGGCAAGACCATGCCTAACCGTACCTCATTGATCTGGAACCGGGCGCCCACATCGATACCGACCCGCAGGTCGCATGAAAGCAGCAAGATCGCCCCCAGCGCAACAGCATGACCCGTGCAAGCGGCGATCACCGGCAGTGGATAGTCCACCAAGCGCGCGCACAGGCGCAAGCCCGCTTCCAACATGGTCTGCACGTCAGGGCCGCCACGCTTGAAAACCCCCAAATCAAAACCACCCGAGAAGGACCCTGCACGGCCATACAAGACCACCACCTTGGCTTCTTTTTCTGCGCGATCCAGCGCCTCATTCAGGGTGGCCAGCATGGCGATGTTCATGACGTTGGCTTTGCCGTCGTCCATGCGAAGCGTGGCCACATCGTTGTTCAAGTCGTAACGAACCAGGGTATTCATGTCAGTTCCAAAGAAAATTGTGCAAAACAGCTCGATGGCTTGTTCGTCGCTCAGCAGCCCTGCCAATTCGGACGGCGCTTTTCAGCGAAAGCGGTTGCGCCCTCCAGGGCGTCTTTGCTTTTGGCGATCGCTTTAAGCAAGGGTTCTTGCCGAGCAAACATTTCGCTGGACAACCAGTCTTGCGACTCGCAGCCGACTTTCTTGCTGGCGGCTACGGCGAGAGGTCCGTTGGCTGCGATCACGCGCGCCAGCGTCATGGCGGCAGTTAAAGCACCCCCTGAAGCCACAACCCGATTGACCAGCCCCAACTCATAGGCACGCGCTGCGCTGATCATCTCGCCCGTCAGGGCCATTTCCATGGCAACGCGTTGGGGAATCTGGCGTGGCGTACGCAGCAGCCCGCCAGCACCGGCAATCAATCCGACCTTCACCTCGGGCGTGCCAAAGCGTGCGCCATCGCCCGCCACGATGAGGTCGCAAGCCATGGCCAGCTCAAACCCTCCAGCCAGCGCAAAACCCTCGACCGCTGCAATCAGCGGCTTTTGGGGCGGTTTGCTACAAAGTCCGCCAAAGCCGCGGCCATCGATGAAGGGCGACTCGCCGCGGACATAGGCTTTCAAATCCATGCCCGAGCAAAACATCCCGCCCGCACCCGTCAGAATCGCCAAGCGAATTGCCGGGTTTCTGTCCAACGCGATCATGGCCACAGCGATGCCCTCGGCAACTTCGCGGTTGACCGCATTCATGGCTTGCGGGCGATTGATCGTGACCGTCATGACGCCTTCATCGACGTTCACCTGCACTGTGTCATTCATTGAAATCTCCTGATGATTGAAATCTTGCCTACCCTGACGCTGAAGTGAAGCAAGCGCCTTGGGTGAAAACGGGTCTTCTATTACTTGAGCACCAGCACGTTGTTTCGTCGCTCCATCTGGCGGGGCATAGTCAAGGCCATCACCCCCTGCCCACCGGTGCGCTGCAACAGCGCCGCCAGGTTTTGCGCGGCCTCACCGGGCAAAGTTTGTGCAGCAAGCTGGGCCATTTGAAACAACCACAAGCCATGCACGGCACTGGCACGTTGCACCTGCACACCACGCCATGTGAAGCGCACCATGCCCACAGTGGGGTGCACCATGGGGTCATTGTTGAAGTGAATCAATTGACCTGATGGCGCATCCGGTTGGGCATCGCACCATTTCTGGTAGCTCGCCATGTCGGCACTCAGTTGGGGACCCCAGTCCTTGAACATCAAGGCCAACAACGGCTCCAACGTGGTGGGGATGGCGTCATCGGGCAGCCAATCGGCTTCATGCGGTGCAAATTCGCCATCGGGTGTGTTGGGCAATTGCATGCGCTCTACCCAGCGCGCCACGTTGGGCGCGCGCTTTTTCATCAGCGCTGTCGGGTAGGGGTCACGCCCAAGGTGCGCGTACATGGGCGCAATCAGTCCCAGGTCGG
>NZ_JBIKIL010000022.1:0-36651 GCF_044361645.1 Limnohabitans sp.
GTTGTCGGCCAGCTCGCTGGTCAGGTTGGTGATGGTGACCACCACGCCGTCCAGGGCTTTTTTCTCTTTGCCCAGCTCTTGGGCTTTTTTGGGGTCGTTCCAGACCGAGGGGTCTTCGAGCGATGCGTTGACGGTTCTCAGCCGTTCAGATTTGGCATCGTAGTCAAAGATACCCCCGTAACTCTTGGGTCCGAGCGCTCAGGTCTGACAAGGTGGTGCCGATTTGGTTGATGTGTTCTGCGTCCATGGGGAAACTCCGGTTCGGTAAACCGGGCATTTTCTCATGACTTGTAGGAACGCCCTGTCTGCATGCATTGTCTTCATGCATTGTTCAGGCGCTGGCGGCTTTTGGCCGTCTTGCTTGTTCGCAGTGGCGTTGGGGGCGCCTGCCGGTGTCAGGATGCTTCGCTCAAAAACCCCTCGATCAACCGGGCCAGCGCCAAGGGTTGGTCGTGGTGCAGCATGTGGCCGGCGTCTTGCACCACCTCGCGCTGCACGCGGGGCACCGAGTTCAGGCGCTCGTGGTACTCGGTCAGGGTGTAACTGCCTTTCCACCATTGACTCAACGAGTCGTCTGAAGCCTGCACCGCCAACAGGGCGGGGCGGATGCGTTGGTACATCTCCAAGGTTTCTTCGACCCGAAAAATGTAGGGGTTGGTCACCTTGTGGGCCGAGTCGCCCAAGATGCGCCACTGCCCATCCTTGCCTTCTTGGGCCCAGTGCTGGGCCAGCCAATCGGCCTTGTCCTGGGGCAGGCGGCGGTTGGTTTTCATGAGCCGGGCGGCCACCCCGGCGGCGTTGGGGTAGGGTTTCAAATCGTGCTGGCCTGCGCGGTGGTCTTTCAGCGCGTCAAGCCACTGCGTCATGCGGCCGGGGGCTTGAGCGGGGCGTGTGGCGGCCAGACCAAAGCCCTCCAAATTGACCAATTTACGCACCCGCTCGGGCCGAGCGGCGGTGTACATCATGACCAAATTGCCCCCCATGCTGTGGCCCACCAGGTCAATGCTTTGCCCGGGGCAAAGCTGGTCGAGCAAGGCATCCAGGTCGCCCAGGTAATCGGGCAGCCAGTAACTGTCGGTGGGCGGCGACTCGGTCAGGCCGTAACCGCGCCAGTCCATGGCGATGATGGGGCGCTGTTGGGCAAAGGCCTCGCTGAGGGCGTCGACCATGAATTGCCACGAGGCGGCCACGTCCATCCAGCCATGCGCCAGCACCAGCGGTGTGGCCCCGTGGGCCAGCTCGGACAGCGGCGCGCCCCAATGGCGCACGTGGTAGCGGCAGCCGCGCAGCGGCACCCATTGGCTGTGTGATTCGCGTAAAACTTGGTACATACTTTGGATCATAAGGAGACACACGATGAGCAACAGTCGCAGCCAGGACCGCACCTGCCCCGCCCCCACAGACGATGACCCCCACACGGATCCAAGCGACCGCTATGCGGCCATCCACCGAGGCTTTGGCTGGCAAGTGCCCAAGCGCTTCAACATGGCGCAAGTGTGTTGTGGGCGTTGGGCAGCGTCACCCTCAACGGCCAAGCGCATCGCCATTCGTGAACATTTGGCAGGCCAGGGCTTGGGGCAAAGCTGGACATTCGGCCAGTTGCAAACGGCGGCCAATCGCCTGAGCCGGGTCCTGAAAGGGCAGGGCGTACAGCGAGGCGACCGGGTGGCGATTGTTTTGCCCCAGCGCTTTGAAACCGCCGTGGCCTACATGGCGGTGCTGCAAATGGGCGCGGTGGCCATGCCGCTGTCCATGCTGTTCGGCCCCGAGGCGCTGGCGTTTCGCATCAACGACAGCCAAGCCCGTGTGGCGGTGTGCGACGAATCCACTGTGCAGGCCTTGCAACAGGCCCGGCCCGACTGCCCTGGTTTGCAAACCCTGATGGGCGTGGGGCAGGCGGGTGCCTTGGCTGATGTGGACTGTGCCCAGGCCATGGCCGCCCAGCCCGACGCATTCAAACCCGTGAACACCTGGGCAGATGACCCGGCGGTGTTGATCTACACCAGCGGCACCACCGGCAACCCCAAGGGCGCACTCATCCCGCACCGGGCGTTGCTGGGCAACCTGACGGGTTTTGTGTGCAGCCAAAACTGGTTTGGCTTTGACCCGGCGCATGCCCGGCGGCCGTCCAAAGCCGTGTTTTGGTCGCCTGCCGATTGGGCCTGGACGGGCGGGCTGATGGACGCTTTGTTGCCCAGCCTGTACTTTGGGCGACCCATCGTGGCCTTCAATGGGCGCTTTTCGCCCGAAGTGGCTTTTGAGATTTTGCAAAGCCACGGCGTGACCCACAGCTTCTTGTTCCCCACGGCCCTCAAAGCCATGATGAAGGCCGTGCCCGACGTGAAAGCCCGTTACCGCCTGCAATTGCAAGCCCTGATGAGCGCAGGCGAAGCGGTGGGTGACGCTGTTTTTGCTTATTGCCAAGCGCAGCTGGGCGTCACGGTGAACGAGATGTTTGGCCAAACCGAGATCAACTATGTGGTGGGCAACTGCACCCGCCTGTGGCCTGCCAAACCCGGCAGCATGGGCAAGGGCTATCCGGGGCACCAAGTGGCGATCATCGACGAGGCGGGGCAACGCTGCCCACCCGGCACACCGGGCGAGGTGGCAGTGAACCGTTTCGATGTGCACGGCCACCCCGACCCGGTGTTCTTTTTGGGTTACTGGAACAACGACCAAGCCACGAAAGCCAAATACACGGGCGATTGGTGCCGCACCGGCGACATGGCCTTCTGCGACGCCGACGGCTACCTCTGGTACCAAGGCCGCACCGACGACATGTTCAAAGCCGCCGGTTACCGCATCGGCCCGGGCGAGATTGAAAACTGTTTGGTGAAACACCCCGCCGTGGCCAATGCGGCGGTGGTGCCCAAGCCCGACCAGGAGCGTGGCGCCGTGGTCAAAGCCTATGTGGTGCTGTCACCCGACTACCAAAACCAGCGCAGCCAAGCAGTCGACCCGGCGGCGTTTGAAGCGGCGCTGCAAAGCGCGCTGCAGCAACACGTCAAAGGCCTGCTCGCGCCCTACGAGTACCCCAAAGAGATCGAGTTCATCGACCAACTGCCCATGACCACCACCGGCAAAGTGCAGCGGCGCATTTTGCGCTTGCAAGAAGAGGCGAGGGCTCAAGGCTGAGCACCCTCTCGCCGTGGATCAGTCAGGGCGGCTTTGTCGCTGCGCAGCCGGTTCACATGCGTTTGATATTTTGAAGAGGCCAGCCGCATCAGTGGGCAGGCCCTTGCATCAGCAACACTGTTCAAAACGCAGCGGTGTTGATTTTCAGCCAAGTAACGCCGGGCTGTTTCTCAACAACGATGCGCTGGCCTTCAAGCCGATAGGTCAATTGGCCGTGGTGCCTTGGGTTGGACAAAACATCGGGGTTCAAGACGACATAGTTCTGCCCTGCCGCATGGCGCACAGATGCCGTCACCAGTCCCGGATGTCCTTCGCGGTGCAGTCTTGCGCCTACCGATTGGGCAGCGCTGTAGTCGGTCTTGTGCATCAGACCTGAATGTGGGGTGGCCAATGGCCGCAAGTCCACCAGCGCCGCATCGCAGGCCACCTCATACAGCTTGCGTTCACCCACGACCTTCTCTTTTTCAAACCCTGCATCGGTCAAAAATCCGCTGAACCAGTGGAAGGCGGTTTCATGCACCGAGGTTTTCACCGTGTCACAGCCATACCAGACCCCAAATGACCCATCAGAAAATCGACTGGCTTGCCAGTGCTTGAAGGGCCAGCCAATCGCATTGAACCATTCGGCATCCTCAAACGCCCGGTGAATGACAGGGTTGAGAGACTGGTACGGCGGTGGTTTCACTTCATCTTCAACTTGTTGCGCAAGTGCCCATTCTTCGGGACTGCTGGTCAAATCATCAAACAGGTCTTGGGGCGATCTGAGAGAAACAATATTGCGAATGACATGGCAGTGAACATCCGTCAGTGTGAGGTGCGAGAACAGCTGCTGCATCAAACGCCACGCGCCCGATCCAGGTAGGCGCGCACCATCAACAAACCAGCAAAACCCCATTCCTTCACGATGTCGACAGGGGTCAGGTTGCCAAATGCTTTGTTGCGTGTGGACATCCAGCGGTACGCCAAGTCACGGTTTTGTGGGAACAGCAGACGCAGATTTTTGTGGATGCCCAGCAGATGGCCGACACGCTCAAACTGATCGCGGCTGGTTCCAATCGGCTCGCCCTTGCGATAGCGGGTCAATGCAGCTCGGTTGCTTGTGGCAAGACCCAAGAGCGCCGCTTGATCTTCGGTGGACAACTTCCAGTGATCCAGCAAGCTCATCACCATTTTGGCCAACGCGCCACGGTCTTGCGATACGGGGGGCTGATGCTCAAGTACGGCTGTCATTTTTGCGCTCCTGTTTGACATTGGATCGGATGAAACAAAGTATAGCGCGCTGATGCTATTGAAACAAAATATGTTTCAATGGTACGGCTTGAAATTGAATTCTAAAGCATTGCCGGATTGTTGGGGCGATTTTCGGCCATCAACACGGTGCTGTACCAAGGTCTTTGATTTGGGCCTGGTAGTCGTCTATCCGAGTCTTGGCCGCTTTGATGCCTTTGGCATAGTGGTTCTCATCGTTGTACGACTGCACACCCCACTCCTTGAGTGTTTCAATTCGCTGTTCCTCGCGCTCGATCAAATAGGTCAGCGCCGTCACCCGTGCCACGTTGGCCTGTTGCACCAGACTGGTCTTGATGAGTTGGATGGTCTAGTCTTGTTGCGTCATGGCCGCAAGCGTCTTTTGCTCAAACTCTGCGTTTTGTCTTTGCTGAAGAATCATCGAGTTGATGGCCATGGCAAGTGCCATGCCTGAAAACAGTGCGTTGATGGCCCCAAAACTGCCGCCAAAGTTGGCCGCTTTGGCAAAGTCGCCTTGCCATAAGGTCTAGCCTGCTGACAGCACCCACAGCAAAATGAAGGTGACGACAAAGGGTCTGAGTCTCATGGAAGTCGAATCTGAAAAATGGTTTCAGTGCAGCTCAGACGCTGACCCGCAGCACTTCTTGAACTTCTTGCCACTGCCGCAGGGGCAGGACTCGTTGCGGCCTACCTTGGTGCGCAAGCGTTGGGACGTTTGCCGCTCGTGGATCGCCTCGCGCAGAGGCAACCAAAAGGCATGGATGTTGACCAAGCTGTCTTCAATCTGCTGGGCCAGCTGTTCCCGCTGCGCGGGGGTTTGGGTCAGTTCGTCCTGATCGGCAGAAAAGCTTTCTTCACCCAGCAAGCCAATGGGTCTGTACCACTGCTGGCCTAGCGGACTGTCGAACAAGGGCTTCCAAGCGGCACGGTTGAGTGCCACACCTGCGGTAAAACCGTGGGCCCAGCTTTCCGCATCCTCAAACTCGCCGATGGCATATTCGTAAGTGTTCCAGTAGGGTGCCACAAAAGCTGGCTTGTGCTCAAAGCCGTGAATGATGCTGTTGTGGTGCCGCATGACCAAGCCCATGATGTGGTTGAGCTGTGCCATGCTGTCCATGGGCGGCATCATGGCGCCGTCTTCGCCCCAGACTTGAGGCAGCCACTGACGGGGCAGGATGGTTTGCGGCCCAATCGCGATGGCGTGCAAATAACCGTCCAAGATGTCCAGCGTCATGGCTTCGTCGTTGTCCACGCCATAAAGCAAAAACTGATCGAGTTCTTCAAGCTCCTCATCGGACAGTGGGCCCATCGTGTCCTGCACTTGTTGGGCTGTGGCTTGAATCTTTTCCTGTGCCAGTGCTTTCAACAAGGCCGGTTCTGCGGCTTGAGCCTCGTTGTGGGCCTTGCTGATGAAGCTGCCAATGCCTTCGGTCTCAATGGCCTTGATGGCTTCTTCAAGCGCCAGCTTGTCCGTTTCGAACAGCTCATCCCACACGGTGGAGGTGCCATGCTCGTCCACCACGTCAAGCAACCAATGGGTGTCTGGCGTGCGGTAGATTTGAATGTCCACGCTGTGGCCGCCAGCGCTGTAGGTCTGCGCCAGTGGGGAGTGGATGATCTCGATGTCGTCGGTCATGTGCAGCATGGTATGCGTTTTTTAATGCGCATCATTTCTCTGCATGGGGCGGATGAGTATTTTCAAAAAGAGTAGATGGGAAGATGGGTGTTGTCTCGGCATGACAAAATAAGCGCGTTTCCTCCAACCCGATTGTCGTCAGCCCACACCATGAAACTCGTTCAGCTCGGCCAGTCCGATTTACACGTCACCCCCATTTGCCTGGGCACCATGACCTTTGGCCAGCAGGTCAACGAAGCCGATTCGCACGCCATCCTTGACCGATCTCTGGCGGCGGGTATCAACTTCATCGACACGGCCGAGATGTACGCCGTGCCTGCTTCGGCCGACACCTGCGGTGCCACCGAAACCTTCATTGGCCACTGGTTTGCCAAGAACCCCGGCGCGCGCGAAAAACTGGTGCTGGCCACCAAGGTGGCGGGCCCGTCTCGCGGCATGCCCTGGATTCGCGAAGGCACGGGCATGACCGGGCAGGACATCTTGACCGCCTGCGACCACAGCCTGCGCCGCCTGCAAACCGATGTGATCGATCTGTACCAGATCCACTGGCCCGAGCGCCATGTGCCGGTGTTTGGCATCACCTATTTCGACCCGACCAAAGACAAGTCGGTCACGTCGATCCACGAACAACTCGAAGCCCTGTCCAAGCTGGTCAAGGCGGGCAAGGTGCGTTACATCGGTTTGTCCAACGAGTCGCCTTATGGCGTGCACGAGTTTGTGCGCTTGGCCGAGCAACACGGCCTGCCGCGTGTGGCCACGGTGCAAAACCCCTATGCGCTGGCCAGCCGCACTTACGACAACGGGCTGGACGAAACTTGCTACCGCTTGAATGTGTCGATGCTGGCGTATTCGCCACTGGGCTTTGGACTGCTCACGGGCAAGTACGACAACACCGACCTGACAGGCCCCCTGGTGCCCGATGGCGGCCGCATTGCCCGCTATGACTCGATGCGCAAGCAGCGCTGGGGCCGTCCCGAGGCCCTGGCCGCCGCTCGCCGCTACAACCAGTTGGCACGTGACCACGGCATGACACCCACGCAAATGGCGCTGGCGTTTTGTTACCACCGCTGGAGTGTGACCAGCACCATCATTGGCGTGACCTCGTTGGCGCAGCTGAACGAAGACCTGGCCGCCTGGGACACGCAGCTCAGCCCTGAAGTGCTCAAAGCCATCGACGCGATCCGCTGGGAGATCCGCGACCCGGCTTTGTGATTCTGGGCGATGGCTAAAAAAGACAGAGTCAGCGAAACCCCCGCCACGGCGTTTTTGCGCCAACACGGGGTGGTTTTCACCGAGCATCCCTATGACTATTTAGAGCACGGCGGTGCCCAGCACAGCGCGCTGGTGCTGGGCATGGACCCGTTTGCCGTGGTCAAGACACTGATCATGCAAGACCAAGACGACAAACCAATGGTGGTGTTGATGCACGGCAACCACAAGGTGTCGACCAAAAGTTTGGCGCGTCAGCTGGGCCTTAAATCGATTGAGCCCTGCGCGCCCGAGGTGGCCAACCGGCACAGCGGCTACCTGGTGGGCGGCACCTCGCCCTTTGCCACGCGCCGCGCCATGCCGGTGTTCATCGAGGCCAGCATTTTGGCCTTGCCGCGCATCTGCATCAACGGCGGCAGGCGCGGTTACTTGGTCGGCATCGACCCGCAGGTTTGTGTGCAACTGCTGGACGCCAAGCCTGTGAACTGCGCGCTGGCAGAATGACGCCCAGATTCAAATCGGGGAGCTTTTGATGGATGTGTGGATGGCCGTGGCCGTGTTGGTGGCCAGTTATTTGCTGGGCTCGCTCAGTTTTGCAGTGATCGTGAGCCGCCTGATGGGCCTGAACGACCCACGCAGTTATGGCAGCAAAAACCCCGGGGCCACCAATGTGCTGCGCTCGGGCAGCAAAAAAGCGGCCATTTTGACTTTGTTGTTGGATGCTGTGAAGGGCTGGGTGCCCGTGGCGCTGGTGCTGAGCTTGGGGCCTGAACACGGCCTGGGTCCGGGCCTGGCTGCGCTGGCAGGCCTGGCCGCATTTTTGGGGCACCTTTACCCGGTGTTTTTCGGTTTTATCGGCGGCAAAGGTGTGGCCACGGCGGTGGGCATGCTGGTGGGGGTGAACGGTGTGCTGGCGCTGGCCACCTTGTTGACATTTGGCATCGTGGTGTATTTCAGCCGTTTCGTCTCGCTGGCGTCGATGGTGGCGGCGGTTTTTGCGCCTGCGTTTTACCTGTTTGGCCACGGCGTGGTTTGGCAAGCCACGGCCACCGAGGTGTTGAGCCTGGCCGTCATGGCCATGCTGCTGGTGTGGCGTCACCGCGAGAACATCGAGCGCTTGTTGGCGGGCACCGAATCCAAACTGGGGCAGAAAAAAACATGAACACAGACATTCAAAGGCTGCATGTGGCGGCGCGCTACAGCGAAGCGGCCATTTTCAACGGCGTGGTGTATCTGGCGGGCATGGTGCCCGAATGCCAAGCCCGCGACATCGCCAGCCAAACGGCGGATGTGCTGCAGCAAATTGAGCGGCGCTTGGCCGAGGCGGGCAGCGACAAGACGCGCATTTTGCGCACCCAAATTTACCTGAAAGACATCCAAGACATCAGCGCCATGAACGCGGTCTGGGACGCGTGGGTGGTGGCGGGCAGCGCGCCCCCGCGCGCCACGGTGCAAGCGGCCTTGGCCGATCCGGCTTACCGGATCGAGGTGGTGGTGACGGCGGCGGTGCATGTGCTGGTCAAGCCAACGGTGAAGTCTTGAGGCGCTTGGCCTGAACTGTCGGCAGGCAAGGGGAAGGCCGCGCAGCGGAGGCAAAAAAAGGGCACCCTGTGGTGCCCTTTTTTTTGACCCAGCCACCTTCAGCGGCTGAGCACTTCCCGTGAGCACTTCACGTGAGCACTTCACGTGAGCACAAGTGCCTCACATGCGCTCAAAAATCGCCGCAATGCCCTGACCGCCGCCGATGCACATGGTGACCAGTGCGTAGCGGCCCTGCACACGTTGCAATTCGTACAAGGCTTTCACGGTGATCAGTGCGCCGGTGGCACCGATGGGGTGGCCCAGCGAAATGCCCGAGCCGTTGGGGTTGACCTTGGCCGGGTCCAGGCCCAGTTCGCGGGTCACGGCGCAGGCCTGGGCGGCAAAGGCTTCGTTGGCCTCGATCACGTCGAGGTCGTTCACCGTGAGGCCGGTTTTCTTCAGAACTGCGTGTGTGGCCGAGATCGGGCCCACGCCCATGATTTTGGGGTCCAGACCGGTGTGGGCGTAACCCACCAAACGGGCCAGGGGCTTGGCACCCCGGGCCTTGGCAACGCCGGCTTCCATCAACACCACGGCGGCGGCCGCGTCGTTGATGCCCGAGGCGTTGCCTGCGGTCACGGTGCCGTTTTCTTTCACGAACACGGGCTTGAGTTTGGCCATGTCTTCGAGCTTGCAGCCGGGGCGAAAGTGCTCGTCGGTGGCATAGGCCACCTCGCCTTTTTTGCTTTTCAGCATGACCGGCATGATCTGGTCTTTGAAGTAACCCGCCGCCGTGGCGCGTTCGGCCCGGTTGTGGCTTTCCACCGCCAGCGCGTCTTGCATTTCGCGGGTGATGCCGTATTGGGCGGCCACGTTTTCGGCGGTGACGCCCATGTGGATGCTGTGGAAGGGGTCGTGCAGTGCGCCCACCACCATGTCCACCATCTTGGTGTCGCCCATGCGGGCACCCCAGCGGGCGCTCAAACTGGCATAAGGGCCACGGCTCATGTTTTCAGCGCCGCCGCCAATGGCGATGTCGCAGTCGCCCAGCAAGATGGACTGGCTGGCGCTGACGATGGCCTGCAGGCCAGAGCCGCACAGGCGGTTGACGTTGAAGGCTGGGGTGCCTTCGGCGCAGCCGCCTTGGATGGCCGCCACGCGCGACAAATACATGTCTTTGGGTTCGGTGTTGACCACATGGCCGAACACCACATGGCCCACATCTTGGCCGTCGGTGCCCGCGCGCGCCAAGGCTTCGCGCACCACTTGGGCGGCCAGCTCGGTGGGGGCGATGTCTTTCAAACTGCCACCATAGGTGCCAATGGCGGTGCGCACACCGCTGACCACAACAACTTCACGGTTCATGAGAAAGTCTCCAATCAAAAAAAGGGAACAAAACGGTTGAAACAAATACAAGATGGGGCAAGCCACACAGTGTCCGGGAGGATGGCTACAAGGGCCTGACAAAACGGACGTAGAAAAACAGGCGCAAAAAGCGCGTGTAAAAAGCGCGTGCAGAAACCGTGTGCAGACCGGTGCGGGGCCAGCTTCAGCCCCCGAAGAACCTCAGCCCCGCACGTCGGCCACAGGCGTTTGGCCAAAATCGGGCCGGGCCAAAAAGCGCAGCACCTGCGCTGCGGCCTGCTCAGGCGAGCTGAGTTGGCCTTGGGCCTTGAGCTGCAAAAACTTGCCTTGGTTGGGAAAGCCTTCGCTGGCCGCAGCGCGCATTTGCACCTGCATGTCGGTGTCGATCACGCCCGGCGCCAGCGAGCAGACTTGGGCCCCGTGGCTGTGCAGGGCTTCTTCCAGTGCCAAGCAGCGGGTGAAATGGTCCATGCCCGCTTTGGCCGCGCAATAGGCCGCTTGCGAGGCCATGGGGTAACGGCCCAGGCCCGATGAAATGTTGAGCACTTTGCGCGGCAGGGCCCAAGCCTGTGTGGCCTCTAAAAAAGCCGCGCACAAGGCCATGGGCGCTTCCAGGCCCACGCGCAGGGCCTGCGCCAAATCGGCCGGGCGGGCCTGGCGCAACGGCACGATGGGCGGGATCACACCGGCGTTGTTGAGCAAGCTGGCGCTGGCGAAATCCGCCGGGTTTTGGGCTTGCAACCAGGTGCGCAGGCGCGTACTGGCCTGTTCGCCGTCGGCCAAATCTTGTGTCCACTGGGTCAGCGGCACCTGGGCTTGTTGCGCGGCGGCTTGCAAGGCGGGGTTGTTGTGGCGCGAGATGCACAGCAGGTGGTGGCCCGGCTGCAGCAGTTGCTGGGCCATGGCCAGGCCCATGCCGCGTGAGGCGCCGGTGAGGATGTAGAGGTGGTTTTTCATGATCCGCATGTTAGCGGCGATTTCAGCGCGTGCTGGCCGCCCGAATGCGGTTGACCTGCAAGGGGGTGACCTCGGCCGCTTGGTTGCCCCATTGGGTGCGCAGGTGGGTGAGCACCGCAGCTGTGTCGCGGTCGCCCAACTCCAGCACCGCAGGCGGCATGCCAAAGGGCCTGGGGTGGCCTTGTGTGGCGGGGCCGTAGCCGCCGTACAGCACCAGCTGCACCAGGTTGGCGGGGTCCTTGAGCAACACGGCGCGGTTGCCTGCCAAGGCCGGGTAGGCCACTTCGCCAGCGGCGGTTTTGACGCCTTCGCCTTGCTCACCGTGGCATTGCAGGCATTGGCGCTCGTAGACCTTGGCACCTAGCTGGGCCACTTGCAGCGTGACCTGGGCGGGCTTGGCCGCAGCGGCCTTTGTGGGGGCCACAGCTTGTGCTTGGGACTGCAAATACAGCGCCATGGCGTGCAGGTCGGCCTCGGTGAGGTGTTGCAGGCTGTGCTGCACCACTTCGCCCATGGGGCCGTTGGTTTGTGCGGTGCTTGACGCGCCGGTGCGCAGCAGGCGCACGATTTCGGGCAGGGGCGTGCTGGCCAGGCCGGTCTCAAGGTCCTGCGTCAGGTCGGGGGCGTACCAGTTGACCACGGGCATGAGGCCACCCGACAAATCGCTGACGGGCCCGCTGGCACCCAGTGCGTTGCGCGGGCTGTGGCAGGCGGCGCAGTGGCCCAGGCCCTGCACCAAATACGCGCCCCGGTTCCAGTCTGGGTTTTGGCCCGGGTCGGGCTGAAAAGGGCTGGGCTGAAAGTACAGGCTGCGCCACACGGCCAAAGCCGCTTGCGTGCCCAAGGGCCAAACCAAGCTGTGGGCGGGCTGGGCCTGCGCCACCGGGGGCAGGGTGCTCAGCCAGGCGAACACCGCGTCGCTGTCTTCGCGGCTGACCACGCTGGTGTGGTTGTACGGAAAAGCCGGGCTCAGCAAACGCCCCCCTTTGGCGCGGCCCAAGTGCATGGCCTGCCAAAAGTCGTGCGCGCTCCAGGCCCCCAAGCCGGTGTCGGGGTCGGGTGTGAGGTTGCTGCTGTACACCCCGCCAAACGGCGTGTCGATGCGCCGCCCGCCTGCAAACGGCGTGCCGCCTCGGCTGGTGTGGCAGGCCATGCAGTTGCCCGCCAGCGCCAAGTAGCGGCCTTGTTCAATGGTGGCTTCGGTGCTTTTTGCCGTTGCAACAGGCCTGTCTGGGGCGGTGAGCAGCAGATCGCCCCAGTTGTCCAGCACCACAGCGATGGCCAGCACGATCAGGCTCAACAGCGAGACCCATGCCAGTCGACGGCCGGGGTGCATGGCCAGCAGTTTTTTCATGGCGGCGTTCTTCGTGACGGTATTCATCATGGTCTGCCACCTGCGGGTGCTGTGCGCGAGAGGGACAGTTCGGGCGCGCTGCCGCAGCGCAAAGCCTGCGGCAAAGCCGGCCCGGCTGGGGGGTGCTGTGCGGGTGTGGTGTCGGCGGGCAGCGGCTGGCGGGCCAACCAACTGGACACCGCGATCAGGTCTTGCGCCGGCATGCGGCGCACGATCTCGGCCATGCAGTCGGGCGCGTGGGCACGGCGCTGGCCGGTTTGCCAAGCGCCCAGTTGGGCGTTCAGGTAGTCCAGCGGCAAGCCCAGCAGGCCCGGCACATGGGGCTGCACACCGGTCAGGCGCACGCCGTGGCATTGGGTGCAGGCGGGCAGGCCACGCGTGGCGTCGCCTTGTGTGACCAGTTGCTGGCCTTTGGCCAAGCGTTCGGGGCTGATGGTGTTGTTCGCCGTGGGCGCGGGGTAGGGCAGTTGCAGGTCGGCAAAGTACTGCGCCATCTCGCCCAAGTAGGCGTCGGTCAAGGGGTCAACCATGCGGGCCATCAGCTCGTAATGGCGGCGGCCCTGGGCGAAATTGCGCAGTTGGTTGTGCAAATAACCGGCCGGTTTGCCCGCCAAACGGGGGTAATAACCGTCTGGCCCGGCACGGCCTAGCGCGCCATGGCAAGCGGTGCAGGCGCGGGTGCGCTCGGCCATGTCGTCGGCAAAGCGGGCAGGCGCGGGGGTTTGGGCGCTGAGCGGCAACACAAAAAATGCTGCAAAAAGGGCTGCAAAAAGGGCCGCCGCAGCCCGCAGCAGGGGTTTGCACAAGCGGCTTGTACAGCGGTGCCAACGGGGGGTGGTGCTTGGGGATGACAGCGCGGCAAGCCATGGCATCCCTGAATTCATGCGGCTCAAAAACTTGCTCATCGTTTGAAGATAACCGAAGCGGCGACAATACCGGGCTTTGCGCTGAAAGCCCACGCTTTTCAGGCGTCTTGTTTTCCCCATCCTTTGTTCAAGCCATGTCCGATATCCAAGTTCGATTCGCTACCCTCAAAGACGCCCCCGCCGTGGCCGCATTGCATGTGAGCGCCTGCCGCACCGCCTATGCCGGTCAAGTGCCCGACACCCACTGGGACGCCACGCCCATGCCCAAACGCGTGTCGTTTTGGAAAGAGGCCATCGAGTACGGCGAGCCCCAAGTGGTGGTGGCGGTCGATGGATCAGAGGTCGTGGGCTTTGTGGGTTTTGACCGTTCGCGTGACCCCAAGTCGAAAAACACCACGGGCGAGATTTGGGCCATTTATGCAGCGCCCGATCGCATTGGCCAGGGCATCGGCCTGGCCTTGTGGGACGCTGCACGCGAAGGCCTGGAAGAAGAAGGCTGCATCGACGTGACGGTGTGGCTGCCTTTGCTGCACGAATCCACCTTGCGTTTTCACGACTTGGCCGGTTTCAAACGCGAGATGAACACCGCCCGCACCGTGCCGCTGGGCGGCGTGAAGGTGGAAGAAGTTCGCCTCAAGCGCAAGCTGGGCTGAACCACAGACCGCCACTGTCAGACGCTCATGCACATCATGTTGGCCCCCATGGAGGGCTTGCTCGACCACAGCTTGCGCGATGTGCTCACACGTGTGGGTGGGGTGCACGAGTGCGTGTCTGAGTTCATCCGCGTGACCAACACCGTTTTGCCGCGCCGCGCTTTCATTCGGGTCGCACCAGAATTGTTGAACCGCAGTCGCACGCCCGCTGGGGTGCCGGTCAAGGTGCAATTGCTCGGTTCTGACCCGCTGTGCTTGGCCGACAATGCTGCCGCTTTGGCCGAGTTACAACCCCATGGCATTGATTTGAATTTTGGTTGCCCGGCCAAGACCGTGAACCAGCACCGGGGTGGCGCGGTGTTGTTGGACGAGCCAGACTTGGTGGGGCTGATCGTGGCAGCGGTTCGCCGTGCGGTGCCTGCGCACATTCCGGTCTCGGCCAAAATGCGCCTGGGTTTTAACGACGACAGCCGAGCCGAAGACTGCGCCCAAGCCATCGAGGCGGCCGGGGCCAGCGAACTGGTGGTGCATGCCCGCACCAAGGCGCACGGCTATCGCCCCCCCGCTTACTGGGACCGCATTGCCGACTTGCGCCAGCATGTGCGCTTGCCCATCGTGGCCAATGGCGAAATTTGGACGGTGGCGGATGCGCTGCGTTGCCAAGAGGTCACAGGCTGCGACCGCCTGATGATCGGGCGCGGTATGGTCAGCGACCCGGGGCTGGCGCTGGCCATTGCGCAGCAACAAGCCACGGGGCAAAGCCGCGCGCCTGGCCAAGACCTGCCCTGGTCCACGCTGGTGGTGTTGATGCGGGTGTTTTGGCTGGGCGTGAGCGCCCGCGTGGCCACGCGGCACCGGGCGGGGCGGCTCAAGCAATGGCTCAATTACATGCGCCGTGTCTACCCCGAGGCCCAGCAAGCCTTTGATGTGCTGCGTTTGGTGCACGACACGGCGCACATCGAGCGCTGGCTGGCGCACAACACAGACGCGCCTCAAGCGCCACCGGCCCCCACACTTGAACCTGTGCCTGGGCTGTCGCTGCCCACAACCACAGCGCCAACGCCGGTGTTCTGAGCCTTAAGCGTTCTGAGCCTCAAGCGGGCCTGGAATGGCCAGCTTGAGGCGGGCTTTGTCTGACCACAGTTGCAAGTGGGTCAGCAAGTCTTTTTGGCTGAATGAACAACTTTCTTCGCTGAACAAGACACTGGCCTCGATGCGGTCAAGCAAGGGGGTCAACACGTCGGTAAAGCGTGATGGCAGGTTCAGCAAGGCCGACTCCTCGCGCCACAAGCGGACCATCTCGCTTTGTGGCAGCTGGCCGTTTTGGCTGCGAATGAGCGCGGCATTCAAACGCTCAAGGGTGTCCAGGGCGGTGTGCATGGTGCAAGTTCTCCTGATGGGCTTGGGGCCGTCATTTCGGGGTGACAATCATGCCCCATGAAAACCCAAAAGACCCCATCCATGCGTTTGGAAGACATCTTGTTCAGTCAGGGTTTTGGCACCCGCCGCGTTTGTGCAGGTTTGGTTCAGCAAGGGCATGTGCAAATCCAAGGCCAAAGCGTGACCGATGCAGGCGAATTTTTTGCGCTGCAAGGCCTGCATGTGAATGTGCAGGGCACCGATTGGCCGTACCAAGACAAAGCCTATGTGCTGCTGCACAAGCCCACTGGCACTGAGTGCTCGCAAAAGCCGACAACTTGGCCCAGCATTTACACCTTGCTGCCTGCGCCTTTGCGCCAGCGCCCGCAAAAAGCGGCGGTGCAAGGCGTGCAAGCGGTGGGCCGATTGGACCAAGACACCACGGGTTTGCTGCTGTTGACCGATGATGGCCAGTTCATTCACAAAATGAGCTCGCCCAAGCACCATGTGCCCAAGGTCTATGAGGTCACCACCAAACACCCGATCACACCCGAGATGGTGACGACACTTTTGACGGGTGTGGTGCTCGATGACGACCCCAGACCCGTGAAGGCAGCCGCCTGCGAAGCGCTGGGTGAGTTGTTTTTGAAGCTCACTTTGACCGAGGGCAAATACCACCAGGTCAAGCGCATGCTCGCGGCGGTGGGCAACCGGGTCGAGGGCTTGCACCGCTCGCAAATTGGGGCGCTGGGTTTGGGGGACTTAGCCCCGGGTCAGTGGCGTTGGTTGCGCGAAGAAGACCTGGCTTTGCTCAAGCCCGCCATTTCGCCATGAACGCTTGCAAGGCGTGCGCCACCGCAGCGGGTTGGTCGCGGTGCGGTGCGTGTCCACAATCGGGCAGTTTGAGTTGCTGTGTGTGCGGCAATTCGCGGGCGATGTCGTCGATCTGGGCCATGCTGCCGTAAGGGTCGTTCAGCCCCTGGATCGCCAGCAGCGGGGCTTTGATTTGGCCCAGTTGGGCCCGGATGTCGAAGCTTCGAAATGCCGGGCTGAGCCACACATCGTGCCATTGCCAGAAAGCCCCATCCACATCGGCGTGTTGGGCCATCAACCGTTTGCGTAAGGGACCGTGCTCAAAGGCGTGGCGGGCCTGCTGGATGGCTTGCAGTGAGATGGGCTCGACCATGACATGCGGCGCCATCACGATGCAGGCTTGCACCGCAAAATGCGCCGCGTGCAACAAGGCAATCGTGCCGCCATCCGAGTGCCCCAGTAAAACCGGCCGCTCAATGCCCCGTGCCGCGAGCAATGCCGGCAAAATCTCCAGGGCTTCTCGGTGCATGTAGTCGGGCAACAAGCGCCCCTGACGCTGCTTGGCCAGCTGCACCGACGGGCCACGGACATCCACCACCGGGTCAGACCAACCATAGCCTTGGCGCGAGTAAAGCAGACCTGCGCAGCCCAATTGCCGGCACACCTGCGCAGGCCAGTCGCGCCACATGCGCACACTGCCCAAGCCCTCGTGCAAAAAAACCAAACACGGGGTGCTGATGCCCGCCGGTCCAGGCAGGTACTGGGTTTCCAAGGCAAGGCCTAAAACCATGGTTTTTTCGATGACAGGCGTGGGCATGGGCAATCCTTGCAAGCCAAAACAGGGGAGGCTACGCGGGCGTGTGACGGCACATGGCTGGGGTCAACAGCGTTGCCGGTGAACGGTGACGGATTGTGCAAGCAATCAGCGCGAAGACCGGGTCACACAGTGGTCAGCAGGGTGCGCTTGAACGGGTCGTCAAACCGATCCCCTAAGCGGCTGAACAGGGCCGTGGCGCAAGCTGCGATCCAGGGCGCGATCGAGGCGACGCGCTGCAGGCATGGCGTGCGCCTGGCCAACTGTTAAGCTTTGGCCATGAAACTTTTGATCGACTCGTTTTGGCGCGCCGGCTTGTATTGCCTGTACCCCCGGGTGATCGGCCTGTCTTTTTTGCCTTTGGTGCTGATTGTGGCTTTGTCCTGGGGCTTGGGCTATTTGTATTGGGACAGCTCGGTCAGTTGGGTTCGCGCGGTGCTGGATGCTTCGGCTTGGTTGGATGTGGTCTGGCGGTGGTTTGAGGGCGTGGGCCTGCCCAATCTCAAAACTGTGGTAGCCCCTTTGCTGGTGATTTTCACGGTCACACCCTTGGTGGTGGTGTCGTCTTTGCTGGCGGTGGCGTTTTTGATGACCCCCAGCCTGACCCGCATGGTGGCCGAGCGGCGTTTTGCGGGCCTGCAGCGCAAGCAGGGCGGCAGTTTGTGGCTGGGCTTGTGGTGGACATTGGGCTCCTTGGTGTTGGCGCTGTTGGCCCTGGTGCTCACTTTGCCCATGTGGTTGGTGCCACCCTTGGCTTTGGTCTTGCCCGCTTTCATTTGGGGGTGGTTGACTTACCGTGTCATGGCCTTTGATGTGCTGGCCGAATTTGCCAGCGCACAAGAACGAGCCACTTTGCTGGCCCGTCACCGCATGGGGTTTTTGAGCATGGGTGTGGTCACCGGTTTGATGGGCGCTGCGCCAAGCTTGGTTTGGGCATCGGGGGCCTTGTTTGCCGCCGCCTTTGTGTTTTTGGTGCCCTTGGCGATTTGGATTTACACCTTGGTGTTCGCCTTTTCTTCCCTTTGGTTTGCGCACTTTGGTCTGTCAGCTTTGCAAGCCCTTCGCGCCGAACCCGATCAGGCCCGGCTGGATGAGGTGCTGCTGGCCATGCCACCGACCCCCGCTCACGCGCCCGACCAGTCTGATCCAACACCCTCGCGCGGGTCTTCTTGGTTGGGCAAATCGACGCCCCCAGCAGGCCACAGCGTGACCGATGTGCAAGCCCGAGAGCGGCCTTGAGCCCCTGGGCTTTCAGTTGCAACTTCAAAGACTTTTCTTATGACCCCTGCATTTGGTTTGATCATCATTGGCGACGAAATCATGTCCGGCAAGCGTCAGGACAAGCACATGCCCCAAGTCATCACTTTGCTGAACGCTCGTGGCTTGTCCTTGGCTTGGGCGGACTATGTGGGCGACGTGCCCGAGCGCATCGTGGCCAGCTTGCAACGGGCCTTGGCCTCCAGCGACGTGGTGTTTTGCTGCGGCGGTATCGGAGCCACTCCTGACGACCACACGCGCCAGTGTGCGGCCCGGGCACTGGGTGTGCCACTGGTGCTGCACCCGCAGGCCAAGCGCCTGATCCAAGAGCGCATACAAGACACCGCCCAAGAGCAGGGCCTGGCCTATGAACCTGAGCGCCCGGACAACTTGCACCGCCTGAACATGGGCACCTTTCCCGAGGGGGCGGCCATCATCCCCAACCCGTATAACAAGATTCCCGGTTTCAGTTGTGCAGGCCCGAGCGGCGCTGTGGTGTATTTTGTACCCGGCTTTCCGGTCATGGCCTGGCCCATGATGGAGGGGGTGCTCGACACCCATTACAGCGCTTACTTTCGACGCAACGCTTATCTTGAAAAATCGGTGATCGTTTGGGGTGCGATGGAGGCCGCTTTGACCCCGCTGATGGAGCGCATTGAAGCCGCGCACCCGGGCGTCAAGGTGTTCAGCTTGCCCAGCGTAGACCACCCGCAGTGGGGTCGGCACATCGAATTGGGCGTCAAAGGCGAGCCCGCGCATGCCGAGCAGGCTTACCAAGCGTTGCGCCATGGCCTGAACGAATTCCCGATTGAATACGGCCCCGAATTGGTGCGGTGATTTTATAAACACCATATTGGTGCATAAATGCACCTTGTCTGTGCATTTTCCGAGAAGGCTGGCACAATCCAAACCGAGTTCTGGCCCCGTGCTTTGGGTGTGAGGCTGCATTTTTAATGCCCCAGTGAGGGCATGCGGTTTGGCGCAAGACACAATCTTGGCTTGATTGAACTGCGGGTCTGGGTCTGGTTGGCACAGAAACTGCAAGGTTTGAGAGCAAGTTTTTTAATCCCTTTCCATTCAGGAGAATTTGATGGCCAAGACCGTCGCAGACGTGATGAACATGGTGAAAGAGAACGAAGTCAAGTTCGTTGACTTCCGTTTCACCGATACCCGTGGCAAATGGCAGCACATCACTGCGCCCGTGTCGCAGTTTGATGAAAGCAAGTTCGAAGACGGTCAAGCTTTTGACGGCTCTTCGATCGCCGGCTGGAAGGGCATTGAAGCCTCTGACATGTTGCTGATTCCGGATGCCAACAGCGCCATCATCGACCCCTTCTTCGAAGAGGTCACCTTGGTGCTGATTTGCGACGTGATCGAGCCTACCGATGGCAAGGCCTACGAGCGCGACCCGCGTTCCATTGCCAAGCGCGCCGAGACTTACCTCAAGCAGTCTGGCCTGGGCGACACGGCTTACTTTGGCCCCGAGCCAGAATTTTTCTTGTTTGACGAAGTGCGCTGGAGCACCGAGCCCAACAACACTTTTTACGCCATCGACGAAGCCGAAGCCCCCTGGAACAGCGGCAGCAAGATGGACGGCGGCAACAAAGGCCACCGCAACCGCGTCAAGGGCGGCTACTTCCCCGTGCCCCCCGTGGACAGCACCCACGACATGCGCAGCGAAATGTCGCTGATCTTGGAATCGGTGGGCATTCCGGTCGAAGTGCACCACCACGAAGTGGCGGGTGCGGGCCAGTGCGAAATTGGCACCCGTTTTTCCACCTTGGTCGAACGCGCCGACTGGACACTGCTGCAAAAGTACGTGATCCACAACGTGGCCAACGCCTACGGCAAAACCGCCACCTTCATGCCCAAGCCTTACGCAGGCGACAACGGTTCGGGCATGCACGTGCACCAGTCCATCTGGAAAGACGGCAAGAACCTGTTTGCAGGCAATGGCTACGCAGGCTTGTCTGAATTTGCGTTGTTCTACATTGGCGGCATCATCAAGCACGCCCGCGCTCTGAACGCCATCACCAACCCCGGCACGAACAGCTACAAGCGCTTGGTGCCGCATTACGAAGCCCCTGTGAAATTGGCTTACTCGGCCAAGAACCGCTCGGCCTCGATCCGCATCCCCAACGTCGCCAGCGACAAGGGCCGCCGCGTGGAAGCGCGTTTCCCCGATCCCTTGTGCAACCCCTACCTCGGCTTTGCGGCCTTGTTGATGGCCGGTTTGGACGGCATTGAAAACAAGATCCACCCCGGCGAAGCCGCGACCAAAGACTTGTACCACCTGCCGCCAGAAGAAGACAAGTTGGTGCCCACAGTGTGCTCCAGCCTGGACCAAGCTTTGGACGCCTTGAACGCCGACCGCGCTTTCTTGACCAAGGGCGGCGTGTTCACCGACGCGTGGATCGACGCTTACATCGAATTGAAGATGCAAGAAGTCAACCGCAGCCGTGTCGAAGTCTCGCCTGTCGAATACGACATGTACTACTCGCTCTGAGCAGCATGCGCACCGTTGCACACCCACCTGTGCAATGCCTCCAAAGGACGGCCTTGCCCGTCCTTTTTTTGTGGCTGCTGATGGGGGCTGCAAATTCACAAGCGCAAGAGGCCATCTACCGCTGCGGACAGGAGTACACCAACCAACCGCGTGCGATGGCTTTGTGTGAACGTTTGGCACCCCAGGCCATCACGGTCATCAACGGGACCCGGCCCTCACCTGTGCCTTCACCCGTGCCTTCGCCCATGCCTTCAAGTCTGGTTGTGCCGTCCATGGCACCCCCTGCCCTCAACAGCCCTGCTGCCCACCGGGCAGCAGGGCCCGACAGCGATGCGCGCAGCGCTGAAGCACCGAGGGCTGCACCACAACAAGCGGCACGCGATGCGGCTGCCCGTGCCGTGTTGGAGCAAGAGCTGTTGAAGGCGCAGGCGCAACTGGCGCAGTTGCGCCAAGATTTCAACCACGGTGAGCCCGAGAAGTGGGCTTCTGAATCCCGTAACCACCAAAAATACCTGGACCGCGTGGCCGCCCTCAAGGCAGCGATCGAGCGCAGCGAGCGAGACATCGACAGCTTGCAACGCGAGTTGACGCGACGCCAAATGCCAAGCCAGCTGCAAACATCGCGCACGCCGCGCTCACCGTGAACACATCCAACCGATTTCAGTCTTTTGACCTGCTGGCCACGCCTGTGGCGGTGATGCAGGCGCAAGGTCGGCTGCGCTTTGTGAATGCGGCGCTGGAAGATGCTCTGGGCATGTCCCGGCGCACTGTGCACGACCATTTTTTCCCGGATTATTTTTTAGACCCCCAACCGCTGGTCATGGCGTTGGCGGGTGCGCAATCGAATGAATTTGCGGCGCTGCGTTACGAGGCCCAGCTGCGTCGCCTGCACCACGACGACCCTTTGCCGGTGCATGTGATCGTGGCCCCCAGTGACGAGCCAGGCGAGGTGATTGTCGAGCTGGTGCCGGTGGAGCAGCAAACCCGGCAAGAGCGTGAAGAGCGGCTGCTGGAGCAGGCCCAGGCCAACAAAGAGCTGATCCGCAACCTGGCGCACGAGATCAAGAACCCGCTGGGCGGCATACGCGGCTCGGCCCAGCTGCTGGAGATGGAGCTGAACGACAAAGAGCTGACCGAGTACACGCAGGTCATCATCCGCGAGGCCGACCGCCTGCAAACCCTGGTGGACCGCTTGCTGGCACCGCACCGCCGCCCGCATGTGGTGGGCGATGTGAACATCCACGAGGTGTGCGAGCGGGTGCGCACCCTGATCCTGGCCGAGTTCCCCAAAGGCCTCAAATTGGTGCGTGACTATGACATCTCGATTCCGGAGTTTCGCGGCGACCGCGAGCAGCTGATTCAGGCGGTGCTCAACATCTCGCACAACGCGGCGCAGGCCTTGCAAGAGCGCATCGTGCAGGGCGATGCGCGCATCACCCTCAAGACACGCATCTTGAGGCAGGTCACCTTTGGCAAGCAGCGTTACCGCCTGGCATTGGAATTGCATGTGATGGACAACGGGCCTGGTGTACCAGACTCGATCAAGGACCGCATTTTCTTCCCGTTGATCTCGGGGCGCGAAGGCGGCTCGGGCCTGGGGCTGACATTGGCGCAAACCTTTGTGCAGCAGCACCATGGCATGGTCGAGTGTGACAGCGAGCCCGGCCGTACGGACTTCAAGATTTTGATTCCGTTGCCCTGAAAGCAGCCGCCCGTGAACACTGAAAGCGCCAAGTTGATGAAACCCATCTGGATCGTTGACGATGACCAATCCATCCGCTTTGTGCTGGAAAAAGCCCTGCTGCGCGAAGGTCTGCCTACCCGCAGTTTCACCAACCCGCGCGAGGTCTTGAAGGCGCTGGACACCGAGAGCGAGGCCAACGGCCCGCAGGTGCTGGTGAGCGACATCCGCATGCCCGGCGGCTCGGGGCTGGATTTGCTGGCCACCATCAAGCAGCGCATGCCGGCCTTGCCGGTGATCATCATGACCGCGTTCTCTGACCTGGACAGCGCCGTCTCGGCCTTCTCCAGCGGCGCGTTCGAGTACCTGCCCAAGCCCTTTGATTTGCCCAAGGCGGTGGAGCTGATCCGCCGCGCCGTGGGGGAGAGTCAGCGCGAAGACGTGGCCCCAGAAAAGATGGAAGATGCGCCCGAAATGCTGGGCCAAGCGCCCGCCATGCAGGACGTGTTTCGCGGCATTGGCCGTTTGGCACAAAGCCATGTGACGGTGCTGATCACGGGCGAGTCCGGTTCAGGCAAAGAGCTGGTGGCGCATGCCCTGCACAAACACTCGCCGCGCGCGCACCAGCCTTTTGTGGCCATCAACACGGCGGCCATTCCCAAAGACTTGTTGGAGAGCGAACTGTTTGGCCATGAGCGCGGGGCTTTTACGGGCGCGCAGGCCTCGCGCCGGGGGCGCTTTGAGCAGGCCGACGGCGGCACCTTGTTTTTGGACGAAATTGGCGACATGCCTTTTGACCTGCAAACGCGTTTGCTGCGGGTCTTGTCCGACGGGCATTTTTACCGCGTGGGCGGGCACAGCGCCGTCAAAGCCAATGTGCGCGTGATCGCCGCCACCCACCAGGATTTGGAGCAACGCGTCAAAGAGGGCGTGTTCCGCGAAGACCTGTACCACCGCCTGAACGTGATCCGCCTGCGCCTGCCTGCATTGCGCGAGCGCCGTGAAGACGTGCCGGTGCTGGCGCGTTACTTTTTGCATCGCAGTGCCCAGCAACTGGGGGTGGAGCCCAAGCGCATCGCCGATGCCGCGCTGGAACGCCTGAGCCACTTCCAGTTTCCGGGCAATGTGCGCCAGCTGGAAAACATCTGCCATTGGCTCACGGTGATGGCCCCGGCCCAAGTGGTGGAGGTGAAAGACCTGCCGCCCGAGGTGCTGACCCCGGCCTCAGGGACGGTCACTGCTGCCAAGCCTTTTGCGGCCCTGTCATCCGGGGTGGGCGATGGGCCTTTTGCCGTCGCGCCTGAGCCAAGCGACGAGGCGGCGGTCATGCACGCTTTGCGTGCAGCCAATGCGCCCAGCGCAGCTGCGCAGCGCCATGCGGCATTCAGCGGCGATGCGGTCACCACCCGACCCTTCAGCGAGGACGCACCCAGCGTTGCCGCAAGCTGGGAGTCGGGCTTGGAGCAAGAGGCGCTGGCCCTTTTGCAGGCCGACCGCACCGACGTGTGGGACGTGCTCACGCGCCGCTTTGAGGCCAGTTTGATCCAATCGGCGCTGGCCACCACCCGGGGGCGGCGCATCGAGGCGGCGCAAAAACTGGGCATTGGCCGCAACACCATCACCCGCAAAATCCAAGAGTTGGGCCTGGACAACGAGAGCTGATCAAGTCAGGGCCGGCCTGCGCTTGCTCAGCCAGGGCCTTCGTAGACGATACGCCACTTTGCATCTTCTTTTTGCCAATAGGTGCGCCAAAAACTGGTGCGTTGGCCGCGTTTGCTGCGC
Source organism: Limnohabitans sp. (assembly GCF_044361645.1). Taxonomy (GTDB): domain Bacteria; phylum Pseudomonadota; class Gammaproteobacteria; order Burkholderiales; family Burkholderiaceae_C; genus Limnohabitans_A. The sequence goes on from NZ_JBIKIL010000022.1 coordinate 24,157, forward strand.
TTGACATGGGGCAGCAGTGAGGATTTCACGGTCACCACCATCTGGTGGCCGTCGTCTTGCCAATGCAGGGCCGAGATCAATTCCAGCTTCGTGTCTTTTGCTTGCGTCTGCGATGTGCGCAGAATTTGTGGCCACCAGTGGGCCAAGTCTTTGCCTTCGCGTTCAAAGCGCTGGCTGTAAAGCGGTTTCAAAAGATCAGGCTGGGCTTGTCTGCGTGCTTGCATCCAAGGCTCAACAACCGTCTTGATCAATTCAAGGGCTTGGTCGTTGTGTGTCTCTGGCACCCAGTCGAGCTGGTTTGCGATGAGCACAGGCGTCATGCGCAAGTTGGGCAGTTCGAGCAACTGGGCCATGTCGGGGTTGGACATCACGACACAACCGTCCGAGGATTCGGGTGCGCGGGTGTATTGGTCGCTGGGTGTGCCGTGCAGCCAAATGCCCGATCCGGTTCTTTGGCGCATCAGATCTACCGCGTTGGGGTAATTCAGCGTCAGCGCTCCGGCACCATACAGATCGGGCAAGTTTTGACCGGGTATGTTGTTGAGGATGAAATAAACGCCCAGCGGTGTCTTGCCGTCACCCTCCAAGGCTTTGCCGCTGCCGTTGAGGCCCACTGAGATGTAAGTTTCTTTGACCAGTTGCAAGCGCAAATTCCCTTGCAGGTCGCTGCGGTTGGCAAACCAATAAAGACGAGATTTGGAAATGTCTACAGCGGCCACATGTGATTGCTGTGGACTCAAGTACGCCAAGGCCGCGGGAATTTTGCCTTGCAAACTTGGCGTTTCATCGCGCTGGACTCGCCGTTGAAATTCCAAGCGCAAAGCGTCCAAACGCTTTTCCTTGTCGGCGGGTGTGATGGCCTCGCTCTCAGTCCAAGCCAAGGGCGCGGTGGCACTGATGTTGAGCAAGTCAGCGTAGAGAAGTTGCCCAAGTTGAAAATGCGGCAATTGGGTGCTCAGGGTGCTGGCGATGGACAGGGCTTGGGCCCGCTCACCTTGCACCATGTGGGCAAATATTTGGCGCACCATTTGCTCGGGGTTTTGGCTGTGGATCTGCGGTGTTGGGGGCGTGGCTTCAAATGCCAATTGCCACGGCAAAACAGGGTTTGGCTTTGCACTTGGCGCTGCGGTGGGGCTGAGTTGGGCGCTTGGATGGGTTTCGCTTCTGCTCAGATTGGCACCCAACCAGACACCCGCTGTCAGCAAGAGGGCGACTGAAAAAGCCAGCCCAGACCGATGCCAATGCCACCACTGGCCGCCTCGCAAAGACCTGAGGGGGGTCTGTGAAGCCTTGGGCCGCGGGTTTTGAATGGGGGGCTTGGGGGTCAATTCACCGACTCACGCAAGATGAGCCAGTCATCGCCTTGACGCAGCATGTTCAAGGTTTTCTTGCTGTCGGACTTGATGTTTTCAGACTCATAAATCTGCTGAAACTTGGCCACAGCGGTGTTGTTCTCGATCTGGATGCTCAATTTCCGAATACCCACTGAGATCGATTTTTTGTTCAAGATTCGGTCGCGGCGTTCATTTTTCCATCGGGACAAGGAGACACCCCCCGAGGGTTTGAAGTTCTTGGCGTAAGCGGCGTAATAGCCGTTCATGTCCGCCTCACTCCAGGCCTTGGCCCAGCGCATCACGGCGGTTTCAATGTCTTGCTGGTCTTTGGACAATGCGGACGGCACAGGCGTGGCTGTGCTTGCGGGCGTTGGCACCGGTGCAGTTGCGGCGGTTGTTGCGGGTGCTGCAGTCGCTGCTGTGGCCGCTGGTGCATTCGGTGTTTCGGGCTTGGATGAGGCTGACGCCGTGGTGTTGGCAGGCAGGGCAGCAGCAGGCGCCTTGGCAGCAGGTGCTGCTTGGGCAGTGATCGGTCCCATGCTGGGTTTTGCAGTTGCCGAAAAGGGTGGGAGCTTGGCATTCGCATCCCGGCCTATTCGACCCAGCAAGGTGAGTTGTGGCGCGCCGACGCTGGCATTGGGTTTGATTTGCAGTGCCTTGGCATAACTTTGTTGTGCCAGTTGACCTCGGATATCGGACAAGTTGCGGTGGGCTGCCTGGTAACTGGGGTGGGTTTGTAAAGCCTTTTCCAGAAAATCTTTGGACTCCTGGAGCTGACCTTTGGCCGCGTAAAGAACACCCAAATTGTTGTAGGCCTCAGATTGCTCGGGATGGCTTTCGGTGATTTTTTTGAACGTGCCAATGGCTTGGTCAAGCTGACCGCTTTGGGCTTGCACCACACCTTCCATGAACAGCCACTGCACATGGGTCGGCGATTTTGTTTTTTCTTGCCTGATCAGCTGCTGGGCGAGCTCAAGTTGACCGGACTCAATCGCCAGTTTGATGGCCGCTTCGGCTTTGGCATTGGCCTCGGTGTGGGCTTGAGCCAAGACGCCAGATGAAAAGCCTAGAACGACCATTGCACAAATGGCGCTCACGAAAACTGGGCGGTAATGCGCTGCAGACAGGAACACCATTGGTTTTTGAAACGAATGCAAAGTGGGCTATTTTATCTGTTCGGGCGTGTCAATTTGTGGGCCAATGGCAGGGCACCCTCTTGGCAAAAGGGCATCCGTTTGGCGTGGGTTCACTGAAAGCGCAGGGGACAGCGATGCACCATGCAAAAATGGCAGCGCGGTAGCGATGAAATGATCTTGGAGTTCTGCGTGCAACGACCTGTTTTGACTGGCCATCTGGCTTGGTTTGGCCCCGGTATTGGTTTTGCTGTGCTGGCCATGGCCAGCTTGAGCTTCAGCGATGCCACCAGCAAATGGGTCATGCTCAGCGTCACGCCCTTGATGGTGCTGTGGTTTCGCTACGCGGTGCAGGCCTTGGGCACCACCATGGTGTTGGCACCGCTGCGCGGCCGGGCCATGTGGCACACGCACAGCCTGCGCTGGCAGGTGCTGCGCGGCATGCTCATGGTCAGCTGCAGCTTGTTGGCTTTTTACTGCTTGCAGCGCATGCCGGTGGCCGAGTTCACCGCCACCGTCATGCTCACGCCCTTGGTGCTCACGGCGCTGGCGCGCTTTGTCATGAAAGAGCAGGTCTCGTCGCTGCGCTGGCTGATGGTGCTGGGTGGGCTGCTGGGGGCGCTGTTGGTGATTCGCCCGGGTGGGCAGGTCGACCCGTCGGTGGGCTGGATGGCCTTGACGGTGGTGTTCACTTATGCCGTGTTTCAGGCGGTGACCAGCCACATGACGCGCACCGAAGACCCCGCTGTCATGCAGTTGTACACCGGTTGGGTGGGCTGGGCTGTCAGCACGCTCTTGGTACTCAATGCGTGGGTCACGCCGCAAAGCCTGCACGAATGGGTGTTGTTGATCTTGGTGGGCTTGGCCGCCACCTTGGGCCAGTACCTTTTGATCTTGGCTTTTTCGAAAGCGCCCGCATCGGTGATCTCCCCTTTTTTGTACACGGGTGTGGGTTTTTCCACCCTCATGGGTTGGTGGTTGTTTGACCACATGCCCGATGCGTGGGCATTCACCGGCATGGGCTTGGTGGTGCTGTGCGGTCTGGTCGCTGGCCGCATTCAACGCGCGGGCGGGGCCGCACAGCTGACCACTGGCTCTAAGCTGGGTGGGAGCGGTCTCTGACCGCGAAAGCGCCCCATCAAACCCTTCGCGGCCGGAGGCCGCTCCTACCAGGAGCCATTGCGGCAGGTCGCGGCCAGCGAGCGTGATCTAAGCTGGTAGGAGCGGTCTCTGACCGCGAAAGTGCCCCAGCAAACCCATCGCGGCCGGAGGCCGCTCCTACAAGGAGCCAGCGCGGTGGGCTGCCGCTCCTACCAGGAGCCATTGCGGCAGGTCGCGGTCTGAGAGCGTGATCTAAGCTGGTAGGAGCGGCCTCTGACCGCGAATGTGCCCCAGTAAACCCATCGCGGCCAGAGGCCGCTCCTACCAGGAGCCATTGCGGCAGGTTGCGGTCTGCGAGCGTGATCTAAGCTGGTGGGAGCGGTCTCTGACCGCGAAAGTGCCCCGGCAAACCCATCGCGGCCGGAGGCCGTTCCTACAAGGAGCCATTGCGGCAGGTCGCGGTCTGCGAGCGTGATCTAAGCTGGTAGGAGCGGTCTCTGACCGCGAAAGCGCCCCAGCAAACCCATCGCGGCCAGAGGCCGCTCCTACAAGGAGCCATCGCGGCGGGTCGTTGCTTCTACTTCGATGTGCCCAAGGCATTGGCCGTCCATGGCGCGGGTGAAGCGAAAGCCAAGGCCTGTTCGGTGAAGGGGTGCACAAAAGCCAAAGTGTGCGCGTGCAGCAGCAAACGTGGGCTCAGGGCCTGAACTTCGGGCGGAGCGTACAGCGAGTCGCCCAGCATGGGGTGGCCGATGCTTTGCAAGTGCACCCGCAATTGGTGCGTGCGGCCGGTGACCGGTTCCAGCTCGATCTGGCTGGCGCTGTCGTTGCTTTGCAGCACGCGCCAGCGGCTGCGGCTGGCTTTGCCGTCGGGGTGAATGATGTGCAGCGGACGGCGTTCCCAGTCGAGCAAGATGGGCCCATCGATGCTGCGCCAGCCGTCTGCGTCGGCCATGGTGGCCGCTTGGGTGTGTGCGGGGTGGCCTGCCACCACCGCCAGATAGCGTTTGTGGATGTGGCGGGTCTCAAACAACTTGCTCAGGCGGCGTTGCGCCTCGATGCCCCGGGCCATGAGCAGCAAGCCCGAGGTGTCGCGGTCCAGGCGGTGCACGATCAGGGCTTCAGGGTACAGGTCTTGCACCCGTTTGGACAGGCAGTCTTGCTTGTCCGGGCCGCGACCGGGCACAGACAACAAGCCGCTGGGTTTGTCCAGCACCAGCAGGTGCTCGTCTTGGTGGATCGGGGTCATGCGGTGCGAGCGGGGTCAAGCGGTGCAGACCGACCAGACGCGCGCTCGGCGGGGGCCATCACTTGTCTTTGACTTTGCCGCGAGGGGCCACAAAGGTGGCGGGGGCCATGGGGCGGTCAGAGGTGAACGTCTTGGGCGGGGACGTGTCTTTCTTTGGCTTTTTGGCCATTTTGTTGCTGCGTTGTTCGCCTTTGGCCATGGTGTTTCCTTGAGGGGCGCATCCCAGATTGGGAGTGCCCCGATGTTAAAGCACAAAGCCGTCTGCTGGGCGGCCTGGCTGGGGTTTTGTCTGCTTGTTGGGGTTCCAAAAGTGCGCTTTAAGCGCTGTGTTTCAGGGCCGCTTTGGGTGGCCCTTTGCGCAACGGTTGGCGTTGTTTTTTATTTGACTTCGGTCACAAACTGTGCGCTGGGGCGGCGCACTTTTTTCAAATTGGCCAACCAGTCGCCTTCGCTGGCGCGGTAGCCCAGGGGCACGATCACCACGCTGCGCAGGCCGCGTGCGCGCAGGCCCAAAATCTCGTCCACGGCGGCCGGGTCAAAGCCTTCCATGGGGGTGGCGTCCACTGCCTCATAGGCGGCCGAGATCAGGGCCGCGCCCAAAGCAATGTAGGCCTGGCGCGCTGCGTGCTGGAAGTTTTCTTCGGGGCTGCGGGCGGGGTACTTGCTGAGCAAGCTTTGGCGGTAGTTTTCCCAGCCCTCGTTGCTGCCACCACGCTCGGTGTTGGTCAGGTCAAACATCTCGTTGATGCGCTCGGCCGTGTAGTGGTCCCAAGCAGCGAACACCAAGAGGTGCGAGCCCTCGGTGATCTGGGCTTGGCCCCAGGCTTTGGCTTTGATTTTTTCGCGCACTTCGGGTTGGGTGACCACCCACACCTCAAACGGCTGCAGGCCGCTGGAGGTGGGGGCCAAGCGGGCGGCCTCGACGATGCGCAGGACTTTGTCTTGCGGCACGACTTTCGCCGGGTCCATTTTTTTGCAGGCGTAGCGCCATTCGAGTTTGTTCAGCAATTCAGACATGCGGGTTCCAAGGGGTCAGGGGTGGGGGTGGGGGTGGGGGTGGGGGTGGGGGTGGGGGTGGGGGTGGGTGATTGTGTCTGAAACTGTTTGCCAAGTGCCCGTGGCCAGGCCGTCCAGCGAATAAGGCCCCACGGCAGTGCGAATCAGGCGCAGCGTGGGCAGGCCCACGGCAGCGGTCATGCGCCGCACTTGGCGGTTGCGGCCCTCGCGGATGCACAACTCCAGCCACGAGGTGGGAATGCTTTGCCGCACGCGGATGGGTGGCTGGCGCGGCCACAGGTCGGCGGGAGGCTCCACCGCGCGGGCGCGGGCGGGCAGGGTGGGGCCATCGTTCAGGGTCACGCCGCGGGCCAAGCTGTTCAGGGCCGCCTGGCTGACCACACCTTCTACTTGGACCAGGTAGGTCTTTTCCATTTTGAAACGCGGGTCGGCGATGCGGGCTTGCAAAGGCCCGTCGTCGGTCAAGAGCAGCAGACCCTCGCTGTCGGCGTCCAGCCGCCCGGCCACGTACACGCCGGGCAGGTCGATGTGGTCTTTCAGCCCTTGCCAGCGCCCCTCGGGGGTGAATTGGCTGAGCACACCATAGGGTTTGTTGAAACGGATCAGCATGAAAACGCAGGCCTTGTCGTGAGCGTCTGAGCGTATCAGGTCGCTCGGTCAGGGCGTGCGCAGACCGTGGGTTAGCATCGCCCGCATGAGCACCCAATACGAATGCCTGAAAAGCGCCGACCTGTATGCCGAGGCCTTTGGCATCGCCCCGCCCGAAACCCTGCTGGGCAAAGACGTCTGGCCGCGCCAACAAGGCTTTTTTATCCGCAAAGCTGCAGCACCCGAGGCCGCAGCACCGCAAGCCGGGTTGCCGCTGTCCCCATCGGTCCCCCTTGTTTCGCCACAAGACCACTTGGCTGGGGAAGCGGCCGAGTCAGCCGCGCCCCTGATGCCAGCGGCTGCGCTGCTCCTGCAGTTGGCTCAGGGCCAGTTTGGTTTGGTGCCCACTTGGGTCAAGTCGGCGTCTGACGCCAAGCTGCGGTCCACCAAGTTGGCCGTGACCCGTTATGAAACCATGAGCACCGCCACAGCCACGCGCGAGACTTGGCTCAAAGGCCAGCGCTGCATCATCCCCATGCAGGCGTTTATCGAAGACGACTGGCGCAGCCGCAAGGCCGTGCCCACGCGCATTGCCCGGGTGGACGGCAAACCCATGGGGCTGGCGGGTCTGTGGGAGCGCTGGACCCAAGGCGAGGAGGAAATCGTCAGCTACACACTGCTGACGGTGAACGCCAACAGCCACGCGCTGATGAACCGCTATGGCCAAAACGGCAACGAAAAACGCATGCCCGCCATCTTGAACGAGGGCGCTTACGGCGCCTGGCTCGGCGCGCCGCTCGACAAAGCCCGCGAGTTCATGCGGGCCTACCCGGCGCAGTTGCTGCTGGCCAATCCGGTGCAAAAAAAATAGCTGGGACTTTCAGGCCAAGCGGCTACGGTGCCGCGCAATCTGCAAGCGCACCTGCGCGGGTGCCGTGCCGCCCAATGTGTTGCGCGCGTTCAAAGACCCTTGCAGGCTCAGCGGTCCAAACACATCGGCTTCGATGCGGCCGTCGAACTGCTGCAAAGTGGCCAGTGGCAGCTCGGACAAATCCAGGCCCAAGCCCTGTGCGGACTTGACCGCGTGCGCCACCACTTCGTGCGCGTCGCGAAACGGCAGGCCTTTTTTGACCAAATAGTCGGCCAAGTCGGTGGCGGTGGCGTAGCCTTTTTTGACGGCCGCTTCCATGGCTGCAGCGTGGACGGTGATGCCGCCTTCTTTTTGGCCGGTGGCAGGGTTGAGTTGGCCGCCCACCATCTCGCTGAAGATGCGCAGCGTGTCTTTGAGCGTGTCCACCGTGTCAAACAGGGGCTCTTTGTCTTCCTGGTTGTCTTTGTTGTAGGCCAGGGGCTGGCCCTTCATCAGGGTGATCAAGCCCATCAAATGGCCCACCACGCGGCCGGTTTTGCCGCGTGCCAGCTCGGGCACGTCGGGGTTTTTCTTCTGCGGCATGATGGAGCTGCCCGTGGTGAAGCGGTCGGCAATGCGCACAAAGCCGAAGTTTTGGCTCATCCACAAAATCAACTCTTCACTGAAACGGCTGATGTGCACCATGCACAGGCTTGCGGCGGCGGTGAATTCGATGGCGAAGTCGCGGTCGCTCACGCCGTCCAAGCTGTTTTGGCAGACCTGAGGGTGGCCGTGTTCGTCCACCATGCCCAATGTGTGCGCCACGCGTTCGCGGTCCAGCGGGTAGGTGGTGCCCGCCAAAGCGGCGGATCCCAGCGGCAAGCGGTTGGTGCGGCGGCGCACCTCGCCCATGCGTTCGGCATCCCGGCTGAACATTTCCACATAGGCCAGCAAATGGTGCGCAAAGCTCACGGGCTGGGCCACCTGCAGGTGGGTAAAGCCGGGCATGATGACCTCAACATGGCGCTCTGCCACATCGACCAGCGACTTTTGCAGGTCGGCCAACAGCGCGATGATCAAGTCCATCTCGCCGCGCAACCACAGGCGCACGTCGGTGGCCACTTGGTCGTTGCGGCTGCGGCCGGTGTGCAGGCGCTTGCCGGCGTCTCCCACCAGCTGGGTCAGGCGCGCCTCGATGTTCAGGTGCACGTCTTCCAGGTCGAGTTGCCAGTCGAAAGCGCCGGATTCGATCTCTTGCGTGATGTGGGCCATGCCGCGCTGGATGTCGGCCAGGTCGCTGGCCCCAATGATGTTTTGTGCGGCCAGCATCTCGGCATGGGCCAGGCTGCCGGTGATGTCGGCTTGCCACAAGCGCTTGTCAAAAAACACACTGGCGGTGTAGCGCTTGACCAACTCGCTCATGGGTTCCGAAAAAAGGGCCGACCAAGCTTGAGATTTGGTATCGAATTGGTTTGTCATAGTCCAGGGATTTTATCGGGCTTGACCCTGTGCTTTGGGCTGTGGCGGGTGTTTGTGATGGCTTTGACCGTGTGTGTGGGGCGTGCTTTGCCGCCAGACACCCATGACGGGTCTGTTTCGCCGTGCTGAGCCGCAAGCCATTTATGCTTCAGGCTGTTGTTCGGGTCGGCCGTGAGGCCGAGGCATCCTGAAGCAGGATGTTGTTGAAACGAAACAGAAATAAATTGCAAATATATTTAAAATGAATAAAATTTACGTGTTAATGTAAATATTGATAAAGTTTACTATGATTGTCACTTTAGTTGGTTTCGCATTTTTCTTCGGATTGTTGCTCAGCCGTTTGGGCCTGCCCCCCATGGTGGGCTTTTTGGTGGCCGGTTTTGCCTACAATTTGGCGGGATTCGAGACGCCCGAGGGCCTGCAGTTGGTGGCCGATTTGGGCGTGACGCTGTTGCTGTTCTCGATTGGTCTGAAGCTGGACTTGAAGGGCTTGGCCAAAGTTGAGATATGGGGCACATCCTTGGCACACATCGTGGTGTCAACGGTGTTTTTCACCTCGGTCATTTGGCTGGCGCAGCAACTGATCCCGCTGCCCCTGTTTGATCTGTCGTGGATGGCCATGCTTGTTTTGGGCTTTGCACTGTCTTTCTCGAGCACCGTGTTCGCGGTGAAGGTGCTTGAAGACAAAGGCGACATGTCGGCCTTTTATGGCAAGGTGGCCATCGGTATTTTGGTCATGCAAGATGTGTTTGCGGTGCTGTTTTTGGCAGTCAGCGAAGGCAAATACCCCACCGTCTGGGCTTTTTTGGTGTTTTTGCTGCTGCTGCCCGTGGTGCGAAAACTCATGTTCAAGTTGCTCGACTTTGCTGGCCACGGCGAGTTGTTGGTGTTGAGTGGCTTGTTTTTTGCCTTGGGCGCAGGTTTTGAGTTTTTTCAAGCGGTGGGCCTCAAGGGCGACCTCGGGGCCTTGATTTTGGGCGTGACCATTGCCAACCACCCCAAAGCGTCGGAGTTGGCCAAGTCGCTGTTCAGCTTCAAAGAGCTGATGTTGGTGGGTTTTTTCTTGTCGGTGGGCTTGCAAGGCTTGCCCGACGTGCCCATGCTTTTGGCGGCCATGGTGTTGTGCCTGTTGTTGCCAGTTAAAACTTTGTTGTATTACGCGATTGTGGTGCGGTTTGGTCTGCGTGCCCGCACTTCACTGTTCACATCGCTGAGCTTGGCCAATTTTTCCGAGTTTGGTTTGATCGTGGCGGCCTTGGGTGTGACGCAAGGCTGGCTGCCCGTTGATTGGTTGATCGTTGTAGCCATTGCGGTCAGCATCAGTTTTGCATTTGCCTCGCCTTTCAGCTTGGGTTCAGAAGGGACTTACCAGCGTTGGAAGCTGTTTTGGGATCGGTTTCAGCGCGGCAGTTTGCATGCCAAAGACCAAATGCTGAACACCGGCGACGCCAAGGTTTTGGTGGTGGGCATGGGGCGCGTGGGTTCTGGCGCGTACGACGAGTTGTGGCCTTTGTGGCCGGGCCAAGTGTTGGGCATCGAGCACAACGAAGAAAAGGCCAATGCCGAATGCGCGTCAGGGCGCAACGTGAAAGTGGGCGATGCCACCGACACTGATTTTTGGAACACCATCAAGGCATCCAAAGAAAAAGAGTTGATTGTTTTGGCCATGCCCAGCCACCACAGCAATGTCTATGCAGCGCAACAAATTCGCCATGCGGGTTTGAGCTGCCATGTGGTGGCCATCGCCAAGTTTGCTGAAGAAGTGCAAGAGCTTCAGGCCATGGGCGTGCCATCATTCAACATGTACTCTGAGGCCGGTTCGGGCTTGGCGCGCCACGCCTTGCAGGCCATGCAGGCGCGCGAAGTTTGAGCTTTTTTTCGACAAGCATCTGCCCTGAGCCTTGTTCTGCTGTTGGCCTTCGCTTGGGCAACTCAAACCGGTAAAGTGAGCATGGGAATGTCTTGGCTGGCCGCCAGTTGGTCCAGTTGCCCACGTGTTTGATCTGCCAAAAAACGTGCAACAGCTTGGTGCGTCTCGGGTTTGAACAGGTCTTGTACTGGGTGCGACAAAGAAACGCCAGCCGCCTTGCACAAGCGGATCGCAAAATGAGGTTCCAGCGCAGCCACGGCGACGCGGCCGTTTTTGCAGGCGTAGATGCGGTAGCCCGCGTGTGCGCCGCCGACCGCACCATCGGGTGTGGTCATGCGCAGTTGGCGGGGCAAAGCCAACCAAGTGGCGGCATCCGACAGGCTGACCTCATGGCGTGAGCCTGTTCCGGTGGTTTTGAGCAAGAGCACAGCTTTGAGCGTGGCCTCGCTGGCCATCAGCGCACCGCCCATGTCGGCAAATAAACTGGCGGGCAAATCCATGCCATTGACCAGTCCCACCTCGGCTTGGTAAGTCAAGTCGTGACCGGGTATCTCGGCCAGAGGGCCTGGGGCTCCCACCACTTCAATCAAACTGAGCGCCGGATAACGTTGGTGCAGCGACTGCCAGCCCAAGTCCAGTTTGAGCAAGGCCGAAGGCCTGAAAGAGGTGAGCAACACATCGGTGTCGGCCAAGTGTTGATGCAGGCCACTTTGCCCTGCTGGGGTTTTCAAGTCCAAGGTGTCGTGGGCTACGCCTTGGTGGAACAAGGCGTAGCCGTCGGGCGTGTAATGCTGCAGTGGATCGCCCGCTGGAGGATTGATTTTGGTGCAGCGGGCACCCATCTGGACCAGGCGCATCAGGGCAGCGGGTCCGGGTAAGTTCAGCGCCAAACTGAGGACGCGGATGCCGTGCAGGGGTTGAGGTGAAGACATGTTGGGTTCTCGGACATTGGCGCGCAAGCGCTACAGGTTTGATTTTATAAAAACGCCTTCACCTCCATGATGTAGACCGATCTGGGTAAACCTTCAGCCTTTAGGCCTTGCCTCAAGCGCAGCCCGGCAGGTGGCAAAACTCAAAGCAACTGCAAACAATGGCCTGGAATGGCTGGCGTAGGGTCAAAGACCGGGGGTGGCCTTTCGGGCTATAATCCACATGTTTTGCATTTCGCTGAACGCACGCCAGTGGCTTTTCCAGCTGCTGGCGCAAGTCAACAAACGCTGGCCCGCTTCGTGGTCGTCAGCAACTACAGGAAACACATGATCGCATCTTCCATCAAAGCCGAGGTCGTCAAGGCCAACGCACGTGCAGCCAATGACACCGGGTCCCCAGAAGTCCAAGTGGCCTTGCTGACCGCCCGCATCAACGAGCTGACCCCCCACTTCAAAACACACGCCAAAGACCATCACGGTCGCCGTGGCTTGCTGCGCATGGTGAGCCGCCGCCGCAAGCTGCTGGACTACCTCAAGTCCCGTGATGCCGACCGTTACATTGCACTGATCGCCAAACTTGGCCTGCGCAAGTAATCGTCTCTCCAGATGAAAAGCGCCTGAGTTAGTTCACTAGCTCAGGCGCTTTATTCTTTTTTTCTTCGGAATTTGTCAGGGCGATCTCGCGCTGTGTCATTCCACAAGGCTTTTTTGCTAATGTATGCAAGGTTTTGTGGAATGGCATCGAGTTCAGAGCGTCAACTTCCGGGCCCACAGTGCAGCCTCATGCGCTTTTGTTTTCAGGAGTTCTGAACATGTCTATTTTTAACAAAGTCACCAAATCCTTCCAGTGGGGCCAGCACACAGTCAAGATGGAAACCGGCGAAGTCGCCCGCCAAGCCGGCGGTGCCGTGCTGCTCGACATGGAAGGCACCGTGGTGCTGGCCA
>NZ_JBIKIL010000129.1:0-10662 GCF_044361645.1 Limnohabitans sp.
TTTGGCTTCACCCATTTGGTGACCTCTGTAAATCCGTTGAAACTGGCTACCAGTCTAGCTTGCGGCCGGTTTATGCAACGTCAACTGCCGGAAATAGGTTAATACGGGGCTGCCACCGACCCACTTGTGCATCCAGCTTTTGAATCCGGCCATGCTTTCAACCCAAGACAAAACCCGCATCGACGACACCCGCATCGCCTCGGTGCGCCCCCTCATGACCCCGGCCTTGCTCGAAGAGCGCCTGCCCGCATTGCCTGCCCACTTGGCGCTGGTGGAGCGTTCGCGGCAAGACATCTCGAACGTGCTGCAAGGCCGGGACGACCGTCTGGTGATCGTGGTCGGGCCTTGCTCCATCCACGACCACGACCAGGCCATCGCCTACGCCAAGCTGCTCAAGACCGAGGCCAACAAGCATGCGCAGGATTTGCACATCGTGATGCGCGTGTATTTTGAAAAGCCGCGCACCACCGTGGGCTGGAAGGGCTACATCAACGACCCGCACCTGGACGGCAGCTTTGCCATGAACCAGGGGCTGGCGATGGCGCGCCAATTGTTGCTGGACATCCTCGATGTCGGCCTGCCCGTGGCCACCGAATTTCTGGACTTGCTCAGCCCGCAGTACATCAGTGACTTGGTCACTTGGGGCGCGATCGGCGCGCGCACCACCGAGAGCCAAAGCCATCGCCAGCTGGCCAGCGGCCTGTCGTGCCCGGTGGGCTTTAAAAACGGCACCGACGGCGGTGTCAAAGTCGCGGCAGACGCGGTGGTGGCGGCCCAAGCGCCCCACGCCTTCATGGGCATGACCAAGATGGGCCAAGCGGCGATTTTTGAGACCCGTGGCAACCAAGACGTGCACATCATCTTGCGCGGCGGCAAAGCGCCCAACTATTCGGCGGCCGATGTCGACGCGGCCTGCCAAGTCTTGCAGGCCTCGGGCATTGCGCCGCAAGTCATGGTGGACGTCTCGCACGCCAACAGCAGCAAACAGCACGCCAAGCAAATCGAGGTGGCGCACGATGTGGCCGCCCAAGTGGCCGCAGGTGACCGCCGCATCATGGGCCTGATGATCGAAAGCCACCTGAACGAAGGCCGGCAAGACCTGAAACAAGGCCAACCGCTCGCCCACGGCGTGTCCATCACCGACGCCTGCATCGGCTTTGTGCAGACGGTGCCGGTGTTGGAGGCCTTGGCGCGGGCGGTGCAAAAGCGGCGGGCTGTTTTGTAATAAAAGCAGTTACAAAATGAACACTGAGCTTCTGCGCGAAAACCACCGTGTTGAGCTCAAGCGCGAGCTCACGCCCGAGCTCGACCTGGAAAAAGAAGTCGTTGCCTTTCTCAACAGCCACGAAGGCGGTTTCATTTACATCGGCGTTGACAATACAGGGCAGCGTGTGGGCGTGGCCGATGTGGACGGCGACATGCTCAAGGTCAAAGACCGCATCAAAAACAACATCAGCCCCTCGGCCATGGGCTTGTTTGATGTGCTCGAAGAAGAAGGCCCGCCGGGCGTGCTGTGCATCAAGGTCATTGTGGCCAGCGGCAGCGAAAAACCCTATGCCAAAAAGAAATATGGCCTGAGCGAAAAGGGCTGCTTTGTGCGCGTGGGCAGCGCCGCCGAGCCCATGCCCACCGCCATGATTGAGCGGCTGTTTGCCAACCGCACCCGCAACTCGATTGGCAAAATCAAAGCCCACCGCCAATCCCTGAGCTTTGAGCAACTGCGCATTTACTTTGAAGAAAAGCGCAAACCCCTGGGCCGACAGTTCAAAGCCAACCTGGAGCTCACCACCGAAGATGGCGCGCTCAATTACGCCGCCTATTTGTTGGCCGACGAAAACGGCATGTCCATCAAAGTGGCCAAGTACCGAGGCAAAAACCGGGTGCATTTGATGGAGGCCAACGAATACGGCTACTGTTCACTCGTCAAAGCGACCAAAGCAGTGCTCGACAAGCTGGAGCTGGAAAATAAAACCGCCAGCACCATCACCGCCAAAGAGCGCATCGACGTGCGGCTGTGGAACCCCGTGGCCCTGCGAGAGGCCGTGATCAACGCCATCGTCCACAACGACTACAGCCGCGAAGCGCCGCCGAAGTTTGAAATTTTTGCCGACCGCATCGAAATCACCTCGGCCTGTGCTTTGCCCGAAGGCCTCACCCCCGCTGAGTTTTTTGAGGGCTACTCCATCCCGCGCAACAAAGAGCTGATGCGCGTCTTCAAAGACTTGGAAATGGTCGAGCACCTGGGCTCGGGTCTGCCCCGCATCACCGAGTTTTATGGACCTGAGTGCTTTCGGTTCACCGAGAACTTTTTGCGCATCACCTTTGCAGCCAGCAGACGGGTGCATGAAGAAGAGGTCACCGACCAAGTTGAGGCCCCAGTCACCGACCCAGTCACCGACCCAGTCACCGACCCAGTCACCGACCCAGTCACCGACCCAGTCGTCAGGCTTTTGCACGCCTTGACTGCGGGAGCGCGGGCACCATCAGACATTCAGCAGATGCTCAGCCTCAAACACCGGCCCACCTTCAAAACCAATTATCTGCGGCCAGCCTTAGAACGTGGCTGGATTGAGCCGACGATGCCCGACAAACCCAACAGCCGCTTGCAGCAATACCGCCTGACCGCACAAGGAAAGGCCGTATTGAAATGAATCTGCCTGCAAAGCCCGCTGCTGCAACAGAAGCTGACCCTGCCACAGAATTGCGCCAGATGCTGGCGTCCGCAGCAGCTGCGCTGCAGGCCCTGCACCAGCAGGCCATTGAGGCGCTGGCGCCTGCCGTGCAAGACATTCTGCGCAGCGGGTTGAACACACGCTCGACCCATTGCTCAACCATGCGTGCCTGCCCGAGGGCTTGGCCCTCTTCAAAACCCTCTGCCGACACTGTGCGTCTATAGACCCGCAGGCCACCGCGAGCTGTGTCCGCGCCTACCGAGAGATGTGGGACAGCGATGACCAGAACGACGGCAAAGAGATGCAAGCATGAACGACAACAAAAACAAGCCTACTGCCGAAGCTGCGCTTGCCTGAGTTTCGTGGCGCGGAGGGTGGCAACCGGTGGCGTCTGAAAGACACGTGTGAAGTAAACCCGTCTAACCCGCCACGCCCCGATCAACTTGTTTACATCGATTTGGGGTCTGTCGACGCTGAGTTTGCAGAGCCCTTAACCCGCCAGCCCCACAAACACGTTTTGCACGTCGTCGTTGTTGTCAATGGCGCCCAAAAAGGCCTCGACTTCTTCGAGTTGTTCGGCGCTCAAGTTGGCCGGGTCGACCGGGTTTTTGGGCTTGTAACCCAGCTTGGCCGCGACCACGGTGAAGCCGTGTGCGGGCAAGGCGCGGCTAACCAGGTCCAAGTCGGTGGCTTCGGTGATGAACACCGTCATGCCGTCTTCGTCGGCGGGTTCGAAGTCTTGTGCACCGGCCTCGATGGCGGCCAGCTCGGGGTCAGCCCCGGCCTGTGCGGGTTCGGCCTCGATCAGGCCCACATGGTCAAAGTCCCACGACACCGAGCCCGAGCTGCCTTGCTGGCCTTTGCGAAACAGCACGCGCATCTCGGACGCGCTGCGGTTCACGTTGTCGGTCAGCACCTCGATCATCACCGGCACTTGGTGGGGGGCAAAGCCTTCGTAGATCACCCGCTCAAAGCTCACCGCATCGCCCAACAGGCCAGCGCCTTTTTTGATGGCGCGCTCCAGGGTTTCTTTGGGCATGGAGACTTTGCGGGCCTGCTCCACCACCAGACGCAGGCGCGAATTGGCCGCTGGGTCTGCGCCGTTGCGCGCCGCGATCATGATGTCTTTGGCCAGTCGGCCAAACAGCTTGCCCCGGGCGTCTGCTGCCTGTGCCTTGCCTTTTGCTTTCCACTGCGCGCCCATGGCTTTGTCCTTGCATTGTGGTGATGGATGCGGGGAGTTTAAGCGCTCGTTTGAGGCTTGGGGGTGCTGACCCCGCTTGCGATGGGGCCCCATGGCGTGCATGTGGCAGGGCCGGTGTTTGGCATCGGGGGCATGAAAAAGCCAAGCACCAGGCCGGTGTGCCCCAATCAACGCAACAGACCTCAGTGGGGCAAGCTGTCGATGAAACTGGGGCGCAGCGAAAGTTTGTCGTGGAGTTTGTGCAGATTGGGGTAGGGCGTGCGCCAGTCAATTTGCGCAAAACGGAAGTCCAAATACCCAAGGGCACAGCCCACAGCAATGTCGGACAGGCCCATGTGAACCCCTGAACAAAATGCTTTTTCCCCCAGGCCTTTGTGCATGGCCAGCAAGGCATGCTGGATTTTGTCAAGTTGGCGGTCTATCCAAGCTTGGCTGCGTTGGCTGTTGTCACGCCCGGTCCACACCGCCTCCATGCGGGCGAGCAATGCGGCATCCAGCAAACCGTCACCAAGCGCTTCCCAAGTTTTAACTTCCGCGCGCTCGCGCCCACTCGCCGGGATCAGTTTGCCCACAGGGGACAGTGTGTCTAGATATTCAACGATCACGCGCGAATCAAACACGGCCTCGCCCCCCTCCATCACCAAGCAGGGCACTTTGCCGATGGGGTTGGAGGCGTGGATGGTGGTCTGCGCAGACCAGACGTCTTCGGTGACAAACTGGTAGTCCAGCTTTTTCTCGGCCATGACAATCCGCACCTTGCGAACATAAGGACTGGTAACGGAGCCGATGAGTTTCATATCTGGGAAAAGAGAGCCTGAGGAGCGCCGATTCTAGGTGAATCTCGTTCTCCAAATGGGGAAGTTCGACCGTCTGTGGCGGGGGGCCGTGATGAAACGCCGGGAATTACAATCCAGTGATGAATTTTTCCCCTCTTTCCGCCCTGTCTCCCCTGGATGGCCGTTACGCCAGCAAACTTGATGCCCTGCGCCCGCTCATGAGTGAGCAAGGCTATATGCACTGCCGTGTTCAGGTGGAAGTCGCTTGGCTCATGGCTTTGTCGGACGCAGGCTTTGTCGAGTTCAAGCCCTTGTCGACGGGTGCGCGCAGTTATTTGACGGGTTTGGTGAAAAACTTCAACGAGGCCGATGCGCTGGCCATCAAGGCGTTTGAAAAAGTCACCAACCACGACGTCAAGGCGGTGGAGTATTGGATCAAGTCCAAGTTCAAAGACCGTCCGGAGTTGGAAAAAGCGGCCGAATTTGTGCACTTTGCCTGCACCAGCGAAGACATCAACAACACCAGCCACGCGCTGCAACTCAAGCGCGCGCGTGCCCAAGTGATCTTGCCGGGTTTGGATGCTTTGATCGCCAAGCTGCGCGACATGGCGCACGCCTTTGCCGAGGTGCCCATGCTCAGCCGCACCCATGGCCAAACCGCCAGCCCCACCACGGTGGGCAAGGAAATGGCCAATGTGGTGATGCGCCTGAACGCTTGCCGCGAAAAGATCGCCAAGGTCCCGTTGATGGGCAAGATGAATGGCGCAGTGGGCAACTACAACGCGCACCTGTCGGCTTGGCCTGAGTTCGATTGGGAGGCCTTTGCCCGCCAGGTGGTGGAGACGCCCGAATTGGACGAGGCGCAGGTCGGCGCATGGGGCTTGGGTCTGACGTTTCAGCCCTACAGCATCCAGATTGAGCCGCACGACTACATGGCCGAGTTGTTCGATGCCATGGCGCGCACCAACACCATCCTCATCGACTTGTCGCGCGACATCTGGGGTTATGTGAGTTTGGGTTACTTCAAACAACGTTTGAAAGTCGGCGAGATCGGTTCGTCCACCATGCCGCACAAAGTCAACCCCATCGACTTTGAAAACGCCGAGGGCAATCTGGGCCTGGCCAATGCCGTGCTCAAGCACCTGTCTGAAAAGCTGCCCATCAGCCGCTGGCAGCGCGACCTGACCGACTCGACCGTGTTGCGCAACATGGGCGTGGGTTTGGGTTACACCGCCCTGGCCTACGCCTCGCTCACGACGGGTTTGAACAAGCTGGAGTTGAACGAAGAAGCGCTGGCCGCCGATTTGGACGCTGCTTGGGAAGTGCTGGCCGAGCCTATCCAGACCGTGATGCGCCGCTATGGTGTTCAGGGCGCTTACGAAAAGCTCAAAGAAGTCACACGCGGCAAAACCGTGACGGCTGCAGACTTGCATGGCTTGATTGCTGCGCTGGACATTCCGCAGCCCGACAAAGACCGTTTGTTGGCCATGACGCCGGCCAGCTACATCGGCAAAGCCGCTGAATTGGCGCGCCGGGTTTGACCGCGCTCAGGGCCATGCCGCTTCGCGTGTGGCCAAGTCGGTTTATACAAACTGAAGATCGTTTTTTCAATTTGTATAAAATCACTGCATGATTGAACGACAACTGACCCCCACGCTGCTGCGTCTGGCCAAGTCGTTTCCTGTGTTGGCCATCACCGGTCCACGCCAGTCTGGCAAAACCACATTGGCCAGGCATTTGTTCCCAGGCAAGCCCTATATCTCTTTGGAAGACCCGACAGAGCGCGCCTTTGCCGCCGATGACCCGCGTGGGTTTTTGGCGCGCTTTTCGCAAGGGGCGATTTTTGACGAGGCCCAGCGTTGGCCTGAGCTGTTTTCTTACCTGCAAGGCATGGTGGATGAGGACCGCACACCTGGCCGGTTTGTCCTCACGGGCTCACAGCAATTTGGTTTGTTGGCGGGCGTCACGCAGTCCTTGGCCGGTCGAGTGGCCATGAGCCGTTTGTTACCGTTTTCGGCGGCCGAAATTTCTGGCGTGGGCTCTGGCAAGCTCTCTTTGGACTCAGCGCTTTGGCGCGGCGCTTACCCCGCTTTGCATGTGGCCGCGTCCACCGAGCCGGTGGATTGGTTCGCCAGTTACATCACCACCTACTTGGAGCGCGATGTTCGGCAGGTGCTGCAGGTGCAGGACTTGGCGACCTTCCAGCGCTTTGTGCGCTTGTGTGCCGGACGCACGGGACAGTTGTTGAACCTCAGTGCCTTGGCCAGCGAGGCGGGCATCACCCACACCACGGCGCGTGCTTGGCTTTCAGTGCTGGCATCCAGCGATGTGGTGTTTTTGCTCACGCCCTACCACCGCAATTTTGGCAAACGCTTGGTCAAGACGCCCAAGCTGTATTTCGTCGACACGGGTTTGGTGTGTTGGTTGCTGGGTATTCGCCAAGCGGAGCAACTGGCTTTGCACCCTGCGCGCGGTGCCTTGTTTGAAAACTGGGTGGTGTCCGAATTCCTCAAGCACAGGAGCAACCAAGGCCAGCCGTCGGACCTGCATTTTTGGCGGGACAACAATGGGCTGGAAGCGGATTTGTTGTACGAGACAGGCACAGGCCAGTTGCAAACCGTCGAGATCAAGTCTGGACAAACGCCGACGGGTGATTACGTACGCGCAGGTCTGCGTTCTGCCAGCATGGCAGGCGCGCAAGCTTGCACCCCTTTGCTCATTTACGGCGGCGAAACATCGTTCCTGCGCAACGGCGTTCAGCTGTTGGCGTGGCGCATGTTGGCCCGGAAAGACTGACCATGGCCCTCAAATCCACCATCTACAAAGCCAACCTGTCGATCGCTGACATCGATCACAGCTGCTACGAAGACCACCAACTCACCTTGGCGCGGCACCCGAGTGAAACCGACGAGCGCATGATGATCCGCCTGCTGGCGCTGGCCATCAACGCCTACAAACTGCAAGCCGTCTGCAACGGTGACGGCAAGCTGGCGTTTGGCGCGGGCCTGTCCGACCCGGACGACCCGGATTGCAGCTTGCGTGACTTCACAGGCCGCACCCGCGTGTGGATGGAGGTGGGTCAGCCCGAAGACAAGCCCATCATGAAAGCCTGCCAAAAAGCCGATGAGGTGCTGCTGTACTGCTTCAACCACGCGGCCGAAGTCTGGTGGAAAGGCATTGAAACCAAACTCACCCGTCTGGACAAACTGCAGGTCTGGCGCGTGCCCACCGAAAGCTCGCAAGAATTGGCCAAATTGGCCGAGCGCAGCATGCTGCTGCAAGCCACCGTGCAAGAAGGCAGCGTGACCTTCAGCAGCGACAAGGGCAGCGTGCACATTGAGCTGGTGCGCTGGAAATAAGGGACCCCTTTCGGGCGGTGTGTTGTCACACGACCGTGAGCCTGAGCTGAGCCCCTGCTGGGCCTTGCTGACCCAAGACTTTTTACAAGCCCAGCATGAGCTGAATGTTTTGCACCGCCGCGCCACTGGCGCCTTTGCCCAAATTGTCCAAGCGGGCGATCACCACGGCCTGGCGCGCGGCCTCGTTGGCGAAAACGCGAATTTCCAGCTGGTTGGTGTTGTTCAGGGCCGTGGCGTCCAGCTTCAGCTGGTCGGTGGCGGGCTCCACGCTCACCCAACCGCCTGCGGCGCGGCTGGCCGCGTAATGCTTGCGCAAAGCCTCGTGCACATCAGCGCCCGTCGGTTGGCTTGGCAAAGCGTCCAGGTGCAGAGGCAGTTGCACCAACATGCCTTGGCGGAAATTGCCCACAGCGGGCACAAACAAGGGCCGCCTGGTCAGGCCAGAGTGGCGCATGATTTCCGGTATGTGTTTGTGCTGCAGGCCCAAGGCGTAGGCCTCGAACAACGGGGCCTTGCCCGCTTCATGGTCTTCGATCATGGCCCTGCCACCACCGGAGTAACCACTCACCGAAGGCAGGCAGACCGGAAAGTCTGTGGGCATCAGCCCCGCGTCAACCAAAGGTCGCAAGATGGCGATCGCACCCGTGGCGTAGCAGCCGGGGTTGGCCACCCGCTGTGCTTGGCGCACGGCCGCGGCCTGATCGGCGGCCAACTCAGGAAAACCGAACACCCAATCGGGGTGGCAACGGTGGGCCGTAGAGGCGTCCACGATGCGTGGCTTGACGCCCGGCAGGCTGTCGACCATGGCCACCGACTCGATCGCGGCATCGTCGTGCAGGCACAGCACCACCAAATCGGCTGCCGCCATGAGTTCGCGCTTGGCTTCAGGGTCTTTGCGGCGAGCGGGGTCGATGCTGAGCACCACGACCTGGGGCATCAGCGCCAGTCGCTCGCGGATTTGAAGACCCGTCGTACCCGCTTCGCCGTCGATGAAAATTTTCGCCATGGTGTGACTTTCACGAAAAGATCGGGCTTTCAGCGTCAAGCCAATGTAAGACGCAAGGCCCAGGATTGGTGCAATGCAGCATGATACAGTCGCTGTCTGCAGCGCCCAGAGTCTGCCGATGTGCCCGGTTTAAACCAAGTACTTATGTCGGACCGGTCGAATTACCACCCCTCTGAGAGAAGACCTCATGAAGATCCACGAGTACCAAGGCAAGGAAATCTTGCGTCAATTCGGTGTGCCCGTTCCACGCGGCATTCCGGTATTCAATGTGCAAGAGGCGGTTGAGGCCGCGCAAAAACTCGGCGGCCCCGTTTGGGTGGTGAAGGCCCAAATCCACGCGGGTGGACGCGGCAAAGGCGGCGGTGTGAAAGTGGCCAAAACCCTCGACGATGTCAAGCGTTTGGCCACCGAAATTTTGGGCATGCAACTCAAGACCCACCAAACTGGCCCCGAAGGTCAAAAAGTCCGCCGCATCTACATTGAGGACGGTGCCGACATCCACAAAGAATATTACGTGTCCATCGTGACCGACCGTGCCACGCAAAAGCTGGCTTTCATCGCTTCCAGCGAAGGCGGCATGGACATCGAAGAAGTGGCGCACAGCACGCCCGAAAAAATCATCACCGAGTTCATCGACCCCTTGACCGGTTTGGGCGATGCCCAAGCCCAAAAGATCGCCGACGCGATTGGCATGCCTGCTGACTCCACCGCCCAAGCCGTGGACATCTTCAAAAAGCTCTACCAGTGCTACATGGACACCGACGCGTCGCTGGTGGAAATCAACCCCCTGAACCGCGACAGCAAAGGCCAGGTGATGGCCTTGGACGCGAAGTTCAACTTCGACGCCAACGCCTTGTTCCGTCACCCCGAAATCGTGGCCTACCGCGATCTGGACGAAGAAGATCCAGCAGAAGTCGAAGCCTCCAAGTTTGACCTGGCCTACATCAGTTTGGACGGCAACATCGGTTGCTTGGTCAACGGCGCTGGCTTGGCCATGGCCACCATGGACACCATCAAGTTGTTTGGCGGCGAGCCCGCCAACTTCTTGGACGTGGGCGGCGGCGCAACGGCCGAAAAAGTCACCGAAGCCTTCAAGATCATGCTGACCAACAAGAATGTCAAAGGCATTTTGGTCAACATCTTTGGCGGCATCATGAAGTGCGACACCATCGCCACCGGCGTGATCACCGCTTGCAAAGCCGTGAACCTGTCCGTGCCTCTGGTGGTGCGCATGAAGGGCACCAACGACGAGCTGGGCAAGAAAATGCTGGCCGAATCCGGTCTGCCCATCATCTCCGCCGACACCATGGCCGAAGCCGCGACCGCCATCGTCGCAGCCGTCAAGTGAATGCAAGCTTGAGCGTTCAGCGCAGAGCGTGATTTCACGCCGAACGCCGAACGCCCAACGCTCAACCCAGGAACCAACATGTCCATCTACATCAACAAAGACACCAAAGTCATCACCCAAGGCATCACCGGCAAAACCGGTCAGTTCCACACGGAAAAGTGCCAGGAATACGCGAACGGCAAGAACTGCTTTGTCGCGGGTGTGAACCCCAAGAAGGCGGGCGAGTCCATCTTCAACATCCCGATTTACGCCTCGGTCAAGGAAGCGGCCCAGCAGACCGGCGCGACCGTGTCCGTG
>NZ_JBIKIL010000130.1:0-10597 GCF_044361645.1 Limnohabitans sp.
TTGCCTCAGGCGGATCGATGGAAGACGTTCTTGGACTACGTGGTGCAGAGAATCACCCGCCCCCTGCCTCCTTGGTATCCACCAAGTCAGCTCACGATGACAGAATAACTGCCGGATCTAGGTTTATACCGACTGGGTGCGCATCGCGCAAGAAGAGGCCAAGCACTTTGGCCTGCTGCGCCAGCATTTGGTGGGCATGGGTTTTGACTACGGCGACTTTCCGGCCCACAACACCTTGTGGGACATGGCCGAGCGCACCCAAGGCGACTTGCTGGCCCGCATCGGCATCGTGCCGCGCACCCTGGAGGCGCGGGGCCTGGACGCATCCCCCGGCGTGAAAAACAAGCTCGTCAGCGTGGGGGACCACCGAGCGGGCGAAATTCTGGACATCATCTTGGCTGATGAAATCGGCCATGTGGCCGCTGGCAACCGCTGGTACCGCCACCTGTGCGCCCAGCGCGGCCTGGACCCTGTGCGCCACTACGCCGAGTTGATCGCCCAGTACGACGCGCCCAAACTGCGCCCGCCATTCAACATGGCCGCCAGGCGCTTGGCAGGCTTTGAAGAGGACGAGTTGGACGCATTGAACTGAAGCCCACTTTTGTCTGTCGACACCCTGCGGCCCGGCCCAGGCCTGCACGGCCCATCACCCCCTGGGATGGTGCTGGGCGTGCAGGGTTTTGAGGCGCTCACGCGCCACATGGGTGTAGATGGTGGTGGTCGAGATGTCGGCATGACCGAGCAGCATTTGCACCGCCCGCAAATCGGCCCCATGGTTGAGCAAGTGCGTGGCAAAAGCGTGGCGCAGGGTGTGGGGAGACAGGGGCGCGGTGATGCCCGACTCGATGGCATAACGCTTGATCAAGCTCCAAAACATGGCACGCGACATGGCCGTACCGGGTGTGCTGCCACTGGTCGTGACAAACAAGTCATCGGTCTGGCGCTGTCCCAACATGGCCGTTCTGGCCTGCGCTGTGTAGCGTTGCAACCATTCACGCGCCTCTTCGCCAAAAGGCACCAAGCGCTCTTTGCTGCCCTTGCCCATGATGCGCAGCACACCCTCGTTGAGTGACACATGCAGGGTTTTGAGACCCACCAACTCGCTCACCCGCAGTCCACTGGCGTACATCAGCTCCAACATGGCGCGGTCGCGCAAGCCCAAAAAGGTGTTCACATCAGGCGCAGACAACAGGGCATCCACTTGCGCCTCGCCCAAAATTTTGGGCACCCGCAGCGCTTGTTTGGCAGGCAGCATGCGCAAAGTGGGGTCAGCTTGCAACAAGCGTTCGCGCAGCGCCCACCTGAAAAAACGCTTGAACACCGTGAGCCTGCGGTTGGCCGAAGTGGCCTTGGTCTGGCCATGGCGCTCGGCAAAATAGGCTTGCAAGTGGTGCTCAAGACTGGCCAGCAGGGCCAACTGGTGCGTTAAAAACAACCAAGTGGCGTAGAGCGTCAAATCCAAACGGTAGGCCGCCAAGGTGCTGTCGGCCAGCCCATCCTCCAGCCAGAGCGCCTCGGCAAATTGGTCGATGGCGCTCTGGCTGGCCTGGTGCATGAAAAATGCTCAGTCGAGCTTGAGTTTTTGCTGCTCAACCACTTTTTTGTACACCTCAAACTCGGCTTTGATTTGGGCCGAAAACTCTTCGGGCGTGTTGGCCACCACCAAAGAACCGGTGTCGTTGATGCGCTTGGTCACGCCCGGCTCTTGCAGGGCTTTCTTCACGCCCGCGCTGATTTTGTCGACCACTTCTTTAGGCAGATTTTTAGGACCCATGATGCCGTAGTAAGCCATGCGGTTGACCGGCTCCAAGCCGACATCTTTGAAGGTCGGCACGTTGGGCAACTGGGGCAAACGCTGCGGTGCAGCCACCACGATAGGCACCAAGCGGCCCGACTGGATGAACGGCAGTGCCGAAGGCAGGTTATCAAAGATGATGGGCACTTGGCCTGCCACGGTGTCGTTCAGGGCCGGACCCGCACCTCGGTAAGGAATGTGCGTGATGAACACGCCTGTCAGACTTTTCCACAGCTCGGTTTGCAGGTGACCAATACCGCCCGTGCCCGATGAAGCGTAAGAGTACTTGCCAGGGTTTTTCTTGAGCTCAGCCACGAACCCAGCGTAGTCTTTGGCAGGGAAGCTGGGGTGTACCGCAATCACATTGGGCGTGGCCGCGATGTTGATGATGGGCGTGAAGTCGGTCAGGACGTTGTAGGGGATGCGCGGATTGATGGCCGGATTGGCGGCGGTAGTGGACACCGTGGCCATGCCCAGGTTGTAACCATCAGGTGCAGCGCGGGCGGTCTCCAACGCACCCACCACGCCGCCGCCGCCGGCCTTGTTCTCAACGATCACACTTTGGCCCAGGGCTTTGCCCAAAGGTTCGGCAATCACACGGGCCACAATGTCGGTGGTGCCGCCGGGCGCAAAGGGCACCTGCAAACGTATCGTTTTGTTGGGATAGGCCTGCGCCCACACCGAACCACTGGCCAAAACGGTGGCAGCCAAACCGGCTACAGAAAACAAACTGCGTCGCTTCATTGAGAAAACTCCTTAAAAGAGCGGCCATCATAGGCAAAAAAACCGCGTCAGCGTGAGCGGGAAAACCCATAAAGCGCAGTCCAAACAGGTTTTTTAGAGCGCACAAGCCAAGGCGACAGCCGTGAAGCTGCAGTGGAGCGCCCTCCGGTTATCCTTGGCATGTGAATTTTGCCCAACTCCTTTTCCCTGATTTTTTCCTGATCCTGTGCGGCTATGTGATTTGCCGCTTCTCGGCCTTGAACCGTTCCGTCTGGCAACAGGTCGAGAATCTCGTTTATTTTTTCTTGTTCCCAGTGCTGCTGTTTCACTCGATTGTGAAAAGCCCTTTGGACTTGGCGTCTGCCTCCAGCCTGATCGGTGCAGGCTTGTGCTTGGCGCTGGGCGCGATTGCCCTGTCCTACAGCCTGCCCTACTGGCCTTGGCTGGGCCGCCGCTTAGACCGGCGCGACCATGCGGCCAGCGCGCAGGTGGGCTTTCGCTTTAACTCCTTCATTGGCCTGGCCTTGGCAGAACGATTGGCTGGGCCAGAAGGTTTGTTGATGATTGCGGTGCTGATCGGGTTTTGCGTGCCCCTGTTCAACATCGCCGCCGTCTGGCCCATGGCCAGACAAGCCCAAACGGGATTTTTGCGGGAACTGATGCGCAACCCCCTCATCATCGGCACAGCCACGGGTTTGGCGGCCAACTTGCTTGGTTTTCGCATGCCCGATGTGCTGGAGTCCAGCGTCAGCCGAATTGGCGCGGCCTCTATGGCCTTGGGCTTGATGGCGGCAGGCGCGGGCTTGCAATGGGGTTCGCTGCGACAAGGCCAACTGCTCAGCGCCAGCGTGCTGCTGATCAAACACCTCTTGATGCCCTTGATGGCCCTTGGCCTGTCGGTGGCGTTTGGTCTCAACCCGACACAGAGCACCATTTTGTTGGCGTTTTCGGCCTTGCCCACTGCGTCCACTTGCTACGTGCTGGCCACACGAATGGGCTACAACGGCCCCTATGTGGCGGGCCTGGTCACCTTGTCAACTTTGGCTGGAATGCTGAGTTTGCCTTTTGCGCTGGGTGTGCTGCTCGGGTAAGCCTTGAGGGTGTCACCGGGCGGGACATCAGTTGTCCTTTGTCATTGGCGTCAGCGTTCCTTGATAGTGGACCAGCAAGTCACCGGTCAGCGGCGCATGCAGCTTCACATCGAACTGCAAGCGGCTATCTGTCACATACTCCCGCGCCTGCGCGATTGGCAACAAGCCGTGCGGCAGAGTCAGCGGGCCAAGCCGCCCAGCATGGACCGCAAAGTGCAGCACCCCACCCTCTGCTCTGAGCCCAAGGGAAAAGGTGAACGGGCCAAAACTTTCGGTCAGACCCTGAGGGGTCGCAGCAAGACGCGAATGGAACTTGCTTTTGCCAAACACGCGTTGCCATGTCTCGCCGCTGTCGGTCACCGTCTTGGTGACCTCCACGGGCATCTCCTCGCCCACCGCCGGAAACCCGAAGAACCACCCGATAAGGCGGCTCCACAGGCTGGTGCCCCGGCGCACCGAGGCTTGCCCGTGCCAGCGGCTGACGTCGGCGGTCAAATGACTGTGGCGGATCGCTTCGGGCAATGTTTCAAAAGCCGGACCCAGCACGCGTTGCATGATCGGCATGAATGGCTCAATGACACGCTCGGTGGTCACTCGCAGATCGCGCATCGCGGCCTCTGCTTCGGCCAGCGTGATCACCTCCAGTGCTGGGCCTGCGCCCACTGGCAGTTCTGCACGCCGCAGAAGGGCCCGCGCTGGAACGGCGGGAATGAAAGGGCCGTCGCCGTTCTCGGCCAAAAGCCGCCACCAGCGCCGCTCCTGATCCACGATCACCATCACCGACATGCCGCCGCGCCCGCTGCCAAACGGGGCCAGCAGGTCGGCCACCAGCTTGAATACCCGCACCACGGGGCGATTGACAGGAATCGGCAGCCAGCGACGCAGCATCGCCAAGGCTGCAAGCCCATAACGCATCACCCCCAGTTCCAGACCCGCGCGAAAAAGCACCGTTTCCGCCCCAAAGTGCGCCGGAAACAAGGTCAGGTCGGGAACGTCGATTTGCCAAGCCTGTCGTCTCAACCCTCCTGGCAGCAAATAGGTCTGCCGATCCGACCAACCCGTCGTCCGTTGCCATGCTCCGCCGCGAAAGACCTGCATAGGCCGGCCAGTCTGAGACAGAATCGACATCATCACCGACAGCCCACGCGGGCTGCGATTGCCCGGCAAAATCGCGCTGTCAATCAAGCGCGGACGGGACGCGCCTGCCAAGGCCCGCACCGCAGCACTCGACAGGGCCGGGACTGAGGACAGGCCCGATATGACACATCGCCCAGCCTCAGTTGCTTGGGTAGCCAACACGGTGATCCCGGCGCAAAAGGCGGCATTGTCCGACAGATCAAGGTAATGCAGCCCTGAAGCAATCGCAGCGCGGGGTAGCCGATAGGGATCGGGACCATAGGCGTGGAATGGGCCCGCGGCATCTACCAGCACTTCATACCCCGTCAAGGCTTGCAGATCACCCTCTCTATCCATCTGTACGGCTTGGCATCCCAACTGCTCTGCCAGGGGCATTGCAGCGGTCATGTGACGGGCGGCGATCGTCACTTGATGCCCGTCCCGCACAAGCAAACACGCAAGCCGTGAACCAAAGACGCCAGTGCCCCCCAACACCAAAATCCTCATCGCAAAAACCTCTTCTGGAACGCCGGATCTGGCAGCGCGCACATGTCGGCGCGCCCAAAGAGCAAGTAACGGTTGCGAGCAAGGCGCTGATAAAGCCAATCTCGCATGGGCCTGGGAACGATCCGCAGCACCGCAGTCAGACGCGCCCAGCCACCCAATCGCTGACCCGCGAACAAAACCGCCTCAAAATCGACATGAGGCAAGCCATCTGCCAAAAACAGCCAGCTTGAGGGGTCATCGGGCCGCAGCCCGTAATGCTCCAACAGGGCTGCGCCCAAAGGGGACTGGACCGGGCAAATCCGCACGGTTCCGGTCCGGTCGAGCCGGTGAATCATCCGCGCACCCCAACTGCAAACAGCGCATTCAGCATCCATCACAGCTACAGGAGCGCAGTCGTCAAAGTCAGGAACCGCAGGGTCGCCACGGAAGGAAAAGGGCTTCATCACAATGCACCCAACATTGGCAAAAACACGCTTTAACGCAATCGCGAAACGCCCACCTGCTGCACTGGGCAGGACTTGCGGTAAAGCGGACTGCGCTGAAGTACTCGGCGGTGAGTAATAAATATTTCAAATGAATGAAGTCAAGTATGGCATAGGCTCAGGCCATCGCGTGGTCTGGACCGGATTACAGGCCAAGCGAGCCGAGCTGCCAGCGCTGGCCCGGTTGAGGTCACCCCGTACAAAGATGGGGCACCACAGCACCCACCGGACGACCTGCCCAGTTGCAAATCTTGGCAAGCCTGAGTAAGCTACTTCGGCACCCCAAACTCCCAAAAGACAGCCATGACTGAGCACCCCAAATGGACCGAACGCCTGCTGCACATGTGTCGAATCCTTGCATGGGGCTTGCTGCTCAGCAGCTTGGGGGCCTGTGCACTCTCACCCAAAAAAGAACAGACCCAACAGTTGTCGGATGCCTTGCTGCAAGCCCAACTGCAACAAGTTCAAGCGCAATGGAAGCAAGAAGCTGCCGACACGCACAAACACGTTTTTTTGGGCTCGGCGCAGCACTCGCAGTCACTGGTTTTTCAAAGAGACATTCTGTTGATGCAGCAAAGCCTGCAAGCCTTTCAAGCCTCAACCGTCTCGATTTTGTTGAGCAACCAATTGGAGACCCAACAACTGCGCTACCCATTTGCAACAGTGCCCAACCTTGATCGCGTTTTTAAGCAGCTGTCTGCGTGGTCGCACGCGCACCCGATGCAGCTGACCATCTTGATTTCAACCCACGGCTTACCCGATGTGCTGTCGGTCAACATTGCCAACCAGTACTTCCCGCCCCTGCGCACGGCACCCCTCAAGGCCTGGCTGGACCAACTCCACCCCCGAACCCGCGTCACACTCTTGCTCTCGGCTTGTTATTCGGGCTCATTTGTGGATGCGCTGCAAGGCCCCAACAGAATGGTCTTGTCGGCCTCGGCCGCCGACAGAAATTCATTTGGCTGCAGATACAACGAAAAAAACACCTGGTTCATCGGGCAGCTTTTAGGCCCCCACTTTGCCCCGCAAAGCACTTGGGACGATGTCTTCACCGCCATGCGGACAGGCGTTGAACAACAAGAGTTGGCTGAGCGCATGTCACCGCCCTCGAACCCTCAGATCAGAAGCGCCGAAAACTTGCGAAAAATGCGTTTGGCTGAATGGTTTGGCAAACCGATCAGCCAACCCTGAAGACGCCCAAGCTTGGTGCACCAGGTCCGATGAAGTGGATGCATCCGTGTCTTGCAAAGCCCGTCAGCCCGGGTGAAGAAGCAGGCACCAGCGCGCACCACGGCCCTTTGCAAGCACCCAGTGTGCACTCTGGCTCACGGCGCAAGTCACCGGGATGATGCAAACAAAGGGCGGGCTTGAAAAACGGTTCGGCCCCAACAAATACAAGTTGCTCAAAGCCGCATCACTGCGCGCGCGCCAGTGACCAGGCCACCTGCTCTCGCACCACCGCGTCTGGGTGCTGGGCCAAAGCGGTCAAGGCCTGGCACAAGGCCAAGCGTTCAGCCGCCGAAACAGCGGTTGACGCCAGCGCATTGCCCGCCGCCAACGCCACATTGCGCTGCCAGCGCTTGTGGCCAATGCGGCGGATGGCAGAGCCCTCGGTGCGGCGCAAAAAATCGGCTTCGCTCCAGGTCAACAAATCCGCGATGCTGGCCGCACCCAGTCCCTCACGCGCCAGCCAATCGGGCTCCCGGCTGATTTGTGCGTACTTGTTCCATGGGCATGCCAATTGGCAGTCGTCACAACCATAAATGCGGTTGCCCACCAGCGGGCGCAGTGCCTCGTCGATGGGTCCGGCATGCTCAATCGTCAGGTAAGAAATGCAGCGCCGTGCGTCCAAACGGTAAGGCCCCACGATGGCTTGGGTGGGGCACAAGTCCATGCAGGCCGTGCACTGGCCGCAGTGCGCCGCGACAGCGGGGGTTTCAGGCAAGGCAAAGTCGACAAACAATTCGCCCAAAAAAAACATCGATCCGGCCTCGCGCGACAGCACCAGCGTGTGCTTGCCGCGCCAGCCCAAGCCGCTGCGGGTGGCCAACTCGGCCTCCAGCACCGGGGCCGAGTCGGTGAACACCCGGTGACCAAAGGGGCCAATCGCCTGGGCGATGCGGTGCTGCAGCTTTTGCAAGCGGCTGCGCAAGACCTTGTGGTAATCACGCCCCCGGGCGTAGAGCGACACCACCGCCTCGCCCGGCTGCAGGCTGCGGGCGCTTTCTCGGGCCTGCCAGTCGGTCGGCGTGTCCAAGGGCAAATAATCCATGCGCGCGGTGATCACGCTCACGGTGCCCGCCTGCAGTTCGGCGGGGCGGGCGCGCTTTAGGCCATGGCTTGGCATGTAAGCCATGCTGCCGTGAAAACCGGCGTCCAACCAAGCCTGTAATCCGGGCTCTGCCGAGGACAAATCGATACCGCTCACGCCAATTTGGGACAATCCCAATTCGCGCGCCCAGATCTGCATCTGGGGCCACAGTTTTTGAAGGTCGATTTGAGCACGTTGAACAGTCACACGCCGATTGTAGAAAGCCCCACCCGCGCCGCCCACTGGACGGGTTTGGGCACGGGTGGCTGGACGGGTATCTGGCCGCACGAAGCCGCCACACAAAGCTTTGCCGAACAACTGGCGCAAGGCCTGAAAACTTGGCCGGGCGGGCGCGATGCCCGCATCGAGTTGCGCGGCCAGCTGGGCGCAGGCAAGACCACCCTGGTGCGCCACCTGCTGCGGGCCGCCGGGGTGCAAGGCCGCATCAAAAGCCCCACTTATGCCGTGGTCGAACCGCACCAAGCAGCCCACCCCGAAGGCCAGGATGAAGGGGCTTGGCCGATTTGGCATTTTGACTTTTACCGTTTCAACGACCCGCACGAGTGGGAGGACGCAGGCTTTCGCGACATCTTTGCCGCAGCGGGCTTGAAACTCATGGAGTGGCCGGACAAAGTGGCCGGGCAACTGCCGCCGCCCGACTGGGTGATCGCGCTGGAGGTCATCGACCAAGACCAGCGCCGCGTGCACCTCAGCGCGGGCACAGAGCGTGGCCAAATTTGGTTGCAAACCTGGCTGGACACCTGCCTTAAACCCCCGCAGCCTATCGGGCCGAGCTCTGGCCCCAAGGCCTTGGAAGCCAGCGATGCGCGCTGACCGTCGGCGACTGGTCAAAGCCGGTTTTTTGGTGCTCAGCCTGGGCACCGCTCAGCTCGCGCGCGGAGCCACCATGTTGGCCGTGCGGGTTTGGCCTGCGCCCGACTACAGCCGGGTCACGCTCGAATCGGATGCGCCGATTCAAAGCACCCAGACCCTGATGGCCTCGCCACCCCGCTTGGCCATCGACATCGAAGGCATGGAGCTCAACACCGCTTTTCGAGAGTTGGTGGGCAAAGTCCAAGACTCAGACCCCAACATTGCGGGTATCCGCGTAGGCCAGTTCAATGCCAGCACCGTGCGCTTGGTGATCGACCTGAAACAAGACATCACACCGCAAGTCTTCAATCTGCAACCCATAGCGCCCTATGCGCACCGGCTGGTCATGGACCTGTACCCCAGCCAAGCCATTGACCCCCTGGAGCAACTGATCCGGGAACGCAGCGCAGCCAAAAACAGCGCTGCAGCCAACAGCTTGCCCGCCGCCACGGTCTCGCTCAACGACCCCTTGGGCGACCTGATCGCCCGCCAAACGCACTCCAGCGTCGCGTCGCCCTTGCCTGCCCCCATGACACGGCGATTCCCTGTTGTGCCCTCCGATGGCCCCTTCATCGACAGCCCAGACCGCGCCCCCAAGCCACCCAGCCAAGCCCGCACCGACCGGCTGATTGTGGTTGCGCTTGACCCCGGCCATGGCGGCGAAGACCCCGGCGCCATCGGCCCTGGCGGCACGCGCGAAAAAGACGTGGTGCTGCAAATTGCCAAAATGCTGCGCGATCGCATCAATGCCAGCAGCGTCAATGGCAACCCCATGCGGGCTTTCATGACGCGCGACGCCGACTTTTTTGTCCCTTTGCATGTGCGGGTTCAAAAAGCCCGCCGCGTGCAGGCCGACCTGTTTGTCAGCATCCACGCAGATGCTTTCTACACCCCCAGACCGCAAGGCGCCAGTGTGTTCGCGCTCAGCCAAGGGGGTGCAACAAGCACCGCAGCACGCTGGATGGCGCAAAAAGAAAACCAAGCCGATCGCATTGGCGGCGTCAACTTGAGTGAGCAAGACTCGCAAGTCAAACGCGCCATGCTCGACATGAGCACATCCGCCCAAATCAAGGACAGCCTGAACTTGGGCAACAGCTTATTGCTCGAAATTGGCAGTGTGGGCCGACTGCACAAGCCGCAGGTCGAACAAGCCGGTTTTGCCGTACTCAAAGCCCCCGACATTCCCAGCGTGCTGGTCGAAACAGCCTTCATCAGCAACCCTGACGAAGAAAAAAAACTGCGCAGCCAAGCCTATCAAAAAGAGCTCACAGAAGCCTTGCTGCGCGGCATCTTGCAGTACTTCGCACGCAACCCACCGCTGGCCCGCAACCGAGGCATCTGAGCCTGCACCGCCCGCCAAACGGCCAAAAAAACCGGCACCCACGGCCTTGTCACCACGGCCTTGGCACCATGGCACTGTCACCATGGCACTGTCACCATGAACTTGTCACCATGGTCTTGTCACCATGGTCTTGTCACCATGGCACTGTCACCATGAACTTGTCACCATGGTCTTGTCACCACGACCTTGTCATCGCGAGGCACGAAGCGATCCATAGACTGCCGCGTCGCTAAGCGCCTCGCAGTGACGGTGGTGTAGGGTCATCGCGAGGCACGAAGCGATCCATGGACTGCCGCGTCGCTAAGCGCCTCGCAGTGACGTTGGTGTTGGGTCATCGCGAGGCACGAAGCGATCCAT
>NZ_JBIKIL010000131.1:0-10519 GCF_044361645.1 Limnohabitans sp.
GTCCATGAGCAGCAGCACTTTCACGTTGTTGTGCCGCTCCGGCCGCATCAGGATGTCGAGGTAGCCCGCGTTGGCTGCGGTTTTGCGGATGGTGCCGTCCAGGTCCAGCTCTTGCACCGAGCCCTCGCGGGCAAAGCGGCGCAGGCGGCGCAGCGCCACCTTGATGTTGCGCGTGCCCAGCTCTTGTTGGTCGTCGTAGTCTTTGTAGGCGCGTTGCTCCCAAACCTTGACGGCGCTTTTGTTGCCGCCCTTGCCACCAATGCGAATGCCCTGTGGGTTGTGGCCGCCATTGCCAAAAGGCGAGGTGCCGCCGGTGCCGATCCACTTGTTGCCGCCCTCGTGGCGTTCTTTTTGTTCTTCGAGGCGCTTTTTTAAAGTGTCCATCAACTCGTCCCAGCCCATCTTCTCAATGGCGGCTTTTTGCTCGGGCGTGAGTTCTTTTTGCAAGATTTTTTCCAGCCAGTCGAGCGGGACTTCTTTGGTGAAGTCGGTCAGCATCTCCACGCTCTTGAAGTAGGCACCAAAAGCCTTGTCGAACTTGTCGAAGTGCTTTTCGTCTTTGACCATCACGGTGCGGGACAGGTGGTAAAAATCGTCGATGCTGCAGGCCTCAGAGGCCGGGCCCACCACATTGGCCTGCAAGGCTTCGAGCAGGGTCAGGTACTCGCGCACCGAAACCGGCAGCTTGGCAGCTCGCAGGGTGTAGAAAAAATCGATCAGCATGACCGGGTGTCCTTTGGGGCAGAGCGGCTCAATTGAAAGTCCAGGTGCGCACGCACATTGGGCCATTCGCTGGCGATGATGCTGTAAACACAGGTGTCGCGCAGTGCGCCAGCGCTCAGAGGGTGGGTGTTGATTTGGTGGCTGCGCAAAACGCCATCGAGCTTGGCGCCCAGGCGTTCGATGGCGCGGCGGCTTGGCTGGTTGAAGAAATGCGTGCGCAATTCCACCGCGATGCAGTCCAGCTGCTCAAAGGCATGGCCCAGCAGCAAGCGTTTGGCTTCGGTGTTGAGGGGGGTGCGTTGCACGCTTTGGCGGTACCAGGTCGAGCCGATTTCGACCCGGCGGTTGCCTGCGTCGATGTGCATGTAGGTGGTCATGCCCACAGCGCGGCCGGTGGCCGGGTCGATCACCGCAAACGGGCACATGCTGCCTTGGGCTTGCAGGCTCAGACGGCGCTCAATTTCGTGCGCCATGCCCTCGGGTGTTGGAATGGCGGTGTACCAGAGCTGCCACAGCTGGCCATCGCGCACCGCCTCGCTCAGGTCGGCCGTGTGCAAGGCCTGCAGAGGCTCGAGTCGAACATGCTGTCCGCGCAGTGTGGTGGGTGCGGCAAAAGCAGGCATGGGCTCAACGGTTGCGTTGGTTCATGAAGACCAGTTTTTCAAACAAGGTCACGTCTTGTTCGTTTTTGAGCAGAGCGCCCACCAAGGGCGGCACCGAAACCTTCTGGTCGGCGCTTTGCAGGGCTTCAAGGGGAATGTCTTCGGCCACCAGCAATTTGAGCCAATCGAGCAGCTCGCTGGTCGAGGGTTTTTTCTTCAAGCCCGGCAGGCCGCGCACGTCGTAAAAAGTCTTGAGGGCCAGGGCCAGCAGGTCTTTCTTGAGCGTTGGGAAGTGCACATCCACGATCTGGCGCATCGTGTCCGCTTCGGGGAACTTGATGTAGTGAAAAAAGCAGCGCCGCAAGAAGGCGTCTGGCAATTCCTTTTCGTTGTTCGAGGTGATGAACACCAAAGGGCGTGTTTTGGCTTGGATCAGCTGGCGTGTCTCGTAGCAATAAAACTCCATGCGGTCGATCTCGCGCAGCAAGTCGTTCGGGAATTCGATGTCGGCCTTGTCGATCTCATCGATCAAGATGGCGACCGGCGTCTCTGAGGTGAAGGCCTGCCACAGCACGCCTTGGATGATGTAGTTGTGGATGTCTTTGACCTTTTCTTCGCCCAGTTGGCTGTCGCGCAAGCGGCTCACGGCATCGTATTCGTACAGGCCTTGTTGCGCCTTGGTGGTGGACTTGATGTGCCACTGCAGCAAGGGCAGCCCCAGCGATTGGGCCACCTCTTCGGCCAGCATGGTCTTGCCGGTACCTGGCTCGCCTTTGACCAGTAAAGGGCGTTTGAGCGTGATGGCGGCGTTGACAGCCAGCATCAGGTCTTGGGTGGCCACGTAATTTTCGGTTCCCTGGAATTTCATAACAACAAGATCTCTGAATGGGTGAAAGGATTTGTCAGGATTATGAGGGTCAGGCCGATATAATCCGCAGTTGATTTTTATCAATCATTTGGATTGTGTGAGCAAAATGAACAAGCTGTTGACCTCGATCTTTGCCCTGGCTGTCTCTTCAGTGACCGCTTTTTCCGTACATGCCCAAGAGATCAAGGGCGACGCCAAAGCAGGCGAGCAAAAAATTGCCATGTGCATTGGTTGCCACGGCATCCAAGGCTACAAAGCCAGCTTTCCTGAGGTGGTCCGCGTGCCGATGATTTCGGGTCAAAACGCCAAGTACATTGTCTCATCGCTCAATGCGTACAAAAAGGGTGAGCGCAAGCACCCCACCATGCGCGGTATTGCCGAGAGTCTGTCCGAGCAGGACATGGCCGATTTGGGCGCTTATTACGAGCAGCACGGCAACATCGCCCCTGCCAGCAAGCTGCCCAAGGCCGCCAGCGCCAAGGTGTCAGAGTTGCTGCAAAAGGGCGCTTGTGTTTCCTGCCACGGTGAAAATTTCAACCAACCCATCGACCCCAGCTATCCCAAGTTGGGCGGCCAGTACAAAGACTATTTGTACGTCGCGCTGAAGTCGTACAAGGTTGAAAACCAGGCCACCTGGGGCCGCAACAATGGTGTCATGGGCGGCATTGCCAAGCAGTACACCAACGCCGAGTTGAAAGCCATCTCGGCCTATATTGCTTCATTGCCGGGTGAGTTGAGAGTGGTTCCTCAGTCGCGTTTTCGCTGATTGGAGGTTTTGACCCCTCCCCGAAAAAAAACCCGCCTTGGCGGGTTTTTTTCGGACCAGCCCGGCGGTGTCAGTCTCGCGTGGCGTGGCGCTGCACGCAGGCGATGTAGGCCTCGCCATCGGGCATGCGGCCCGAGTGCTGGCTTTCATGCACCATGCGGCCCAAGCAGTCCATGGTCTGGTGGTGCGCGTCGTGCAGCGAGTTGAGCCGGTGCGTGAGCAGTTCCACCGCTTGGCGAATGCCCCGGGGTTGGTCGATGCTGCATTGTTCGCTGATGGACAGGTGCATGGACAGGTGCAAAAACGGGTTGTCTCGGCTGGGGTCGGCTTTTAGCATGTTGGCCAGGGCGGCATCGACGTCCGAGAGTTCGGCATGGTACTCAGGGTGTTCGTCGATCCATTGGCTGACGAGCATTTCCATGGGTTCAAGCGTCTCGGCGGTTTTGGCCTTGACATAGACACCGCAAAAAAAGCGCCGGACATCGGCTTGTGAAGGTTGAATCAGCATGTCTTGGATTGTGTCTCAAGTGTTGGTTGTTGTTATGGCTTGGGGGAGTGAGAGGCTGGGGTGCGGGGCCATAGGCGCTTCGCTTTGCCACATCGCCCCGGCCCCGCACCCCAGCCTCTCACGTGGGCGTGTTCACGAGGGTTCAAAACGCGACAGGGCATTCATCATCAATGCCCGAGCAAGGCGGGATGGTGGCGCTGGTCGGGCGATGTGGCAAAGCGAAGCGCCTCTGAGCCCGGCCAGCGCCGCCATCCCGCCTTGCGGATAAACACCCCGAACCCGCTCCCAGCCCAACGCCCAACGCCCAACGCCCAACGCCCAACGCCCAACGCCCAACGTGTTCCCCAGTCGTCAGCAACAGGCCTCGTCAGTTCAGTCCCGTCAAGCGCCCTAAAATCTCAAGCTTCCCCTTTTTTGCGCCGCAGGGTGCAAACCACCCACCCTCAAGAGACCCATCTCATGCAACAAGCCTTCATTTGTGACGCCGTGCGCACCCCCTTTGGCCGTTATGGCGGTGCCTTGAGCAGCGTGCGCACCGACGACCTGGGCGCTGTGCCCCTGCGCGCTTTGATGGCGCGCAACCCCAAAGTGGACTGGGCCGCCGTGACCGACGTTTTGTACGGCTGTGCCAACCAAGCCGGGGAAGACAACCGCAACGTGGCCCACATGAGCAGCTTGCTGGCCGGTTTGCCGATCGACGTGCCCGGTGCCACCATCAACCGTTTGTGCGGCTCGGGCTTGGACGCGATTGGCACGGCTGCACGCGCCATCAAGGCGGGTGAAGCCGGTTTGATGATTGCGGGCGGCGTGGAAAGCATGAGCCGTGCGCCGTTTGTCATGCCCAAAGCCGAAACGGCTTTCAGCCGCAACAACGCGGTGTACGACACCACCATTGGCTGGCGCTTCATCAACAAGCTGATGAAAGCCCAGTACGGTGTCGATTCGATGCCCGAGACCGCCGAAAACGTGGCCACCGATTACAAGATCGAACGCCAAGCGCAAGACCTGATGGCCTACAACAGCCAATTGCATGCGCTTGCCGCCATCCAGGCCGGTCATTTGGCGCGTGAAATTGTGGGCGTGAGCATTCCCCAGAAAAAGGGCGATGCCCTATGGGTGGACACCGACGAGCACCCGCGCGCCACCAGCTTGGAGGCATTGGCCAAGCTCAAAGGCGTGGTGCGCCCCGACGGCACAGTGACCGCAGGCAATGCCTCGGGCGTGAACGATGGCGCGTGTGCCTTGCTGCTGGCCGATGAAGCCACTGCCGCCAAAAACGGCCTGACGCCCAAGGCCCGTGTCGTGGGCATGGCCACGGCCGGTGTGGCCCCAAGAGTGATGGGCATAGGCCCGGCCCCCGCCACCCTCAAGGTGCTGGCGCAAACGGGTTTGACCATCGACCACATGGACGTGATCGAATTGAACGAAGCTTTTGCCGCGCAAGGCCTGGCCGTGTTGCGCTTGCTGGGCCTGAAAGACGACGACGCCCGTGTCAACGCCTGGGGCGGCGCGATTGCGCTGGGCCACCCCTTGGGTGCATCGGGCGCGCGCTTGGTCACCACCGCCATCAACCGATTGCAGCAAACCGCTGGCCGCTACGCGCTGTGCACCATGTGCATTGGCGTGGGTCAGGGCATTGCGCTGATCATCGAGCGTGTGTGAGGTGAACACGCCGATGCATGTCCGGCCTTAATCCGTTGGCCACCAGCCCCTGCGGGGGCTTTTTTGTGCCAGTGCCAATTCTTCGGCACCGACATCAATGTGCAGACGCAGCAAGGCCGCGCCCATGGCTTTGCCCAAGTTGTCCAGGCGCAGGTTGCGGGCACCGCCGCCTTGCAAAGCGCCATGCAGCACGAACTTCAGCGCCAAGATGTTGGGCAGCGGCCAAGCGTCCACCTGACCCGGCAGCCAGGGTGCAAAGTGCGCCTGAACCTTGGCCGCCGTCACTTCGCGCGCCAGCAGGTGGTAACCCGCCTCGTTCCAGGCAAACAGGCCAAAGTCCACCCAGTCGGCTTTGTCGCCACTGCGGGCATGGGCGATGCGGGCGATCGGGATGTGCACAAGCTGCGGGCTACTCATGCGCCGGGCTCCAAAAAGTCGATGCGGGCTTGTACCCGGTGGCGGGCCACCAAGGTGGGCCAGATGCCCAGCAAAGCGCTGGCGCTGTTCATGCCTTGAAAGCCGCAGGTGAAGGCCGGACCGCTCAAGGCCATCCAGGGGAACAAGCGGCCAAAGCCATCGGCCACCGCTTTGGAGCGTGTGCGCAGCACCATGCGCACCCAGATTTCGGCGCGCTCGTTCAGCTCGGCCGCAGGAGGCAGGGGGGCCAAGGGGCCATGGGCGGAGTTCAAGCCGGGGTACTCCACGAACAAGGCGTCAAAAGGCATTTGCCGCGCTTGCAACTGGCTGCGCACCATGGCCTGGGCCGCCTGCACCTTGTCCCACGCGTCGGGCCAGGAAAAGCCCCAACTGACCTCGGCCTTGAAGCCGTCGTGAAAACCGGCCACAACTTTGAGCTGGTCGCTGGGTGGGCTGCCCCGGGCACCGCTCAAGCGCACGCGGTGCTGGCCTTCGTCGTGCAACTGAATCTGGCCCATGTCCAGCACCACATCGGGTGAAAAATAAGCATGCGGGTTGTGCACCTCGTACAGCAGTTGCTGGCGCACGGTGTCAAAGTTCACCAGGCCACCCGTGCCCGGCGCTTTGGTGATGACGGCGGTGCCGTCTGCCCAGACCTCGGCGATCGGGTAACCGATGTGCGCCAGATCCGGGATGTTTTGCCAATCGCCTTGGCTGCCAAAATTGCCGCCGCTGCCTTGGCCCGAACACTCCAGCAAATGCCCCACCGTCAGGCCTTGGGCCAAGCGGTCAAAGTCTTCGGGCGTTTGGGCATCGGCAAGTTTCCAACCCAGCGCATGCACCAGCGGCCCCAAAAACAGGGCCGCATCGGCCACGCGCCCGGTGATCACGATGTCGGCCCCGTGCGCCAGCGCATCGGCGATGGGTTGTGCGCCCAAATAAGCGTTGCCAAACACCAGGCGTTCGCGCACGCTGGCCAGGCGGCTGCCCTCGAGCATGTGGTCAAAGCGATCGATGGCATCCGGGGCGTCAGACGGCTCTTGCAGCAAGGGCAGCACGTCGTCGCCACTGAGCACCGCGATGCGCGGGTGCCAGCCTGCCGTGGCCAATGCGCTGCGCACCGCTTGCGCCGCGCCCATGGGGTTCAGGCCGCCTGCATTGCAGACAAAGCGCACACCACGCGGCTGCATCAAAGGCCACAGGCGCAGCAGCATGGGCACGACATCGCGCGCGTACCCGAGGGATGGGTCACGCTGGCGGTCTTTTTGCAAAATGGCCAGCGTCAATTCGGCCAGGTGGTCGCTGCCGATGAACTGCACTTGGCCGCGCTCGATGCTGGCCACCACGGGCTCCCAGTTGTCGCCGTAGAAACCCAGTCCCGATCCGATGCGTATGGCGTGTGTCATGGTGGCATATTGAAGCCTTAGGCATGGCTTTGAATGGGGGACAACCCCTAGGGAAAGTCTCGGGTAAGACATGCACAATCGCACGGTCGTTCGCAAATGCTTTGACCGCAAAAAGCGTGTTCAAAGTCCAAGGCCGCAGGACTTTCAAAGGCCAAAATAAACATGGGGAGACAGGCGTGCAATTGCTGCAACTGCTGATCAGCGGTGTGGCCCAGGGCTGTATTTACGGACTCATTGCCCTGGGTTTTGTGTTGATTTACAAGGCCACCGAGACGGTGAGTTTTGCCCAAGGCGATCTGATGATGGTGGGGGCTTTTGCCGGCTTGGCGGTCATGACGCTGTTGGGCTTTCCTTTTTGGATCGCTGTGCCTGCGGCCATCGCCGCCATGGGTATTTTTGGGGTCATGCTGGAGCGCCTGGTCATTCGCCCCATCTTGGGGCAACCGGCTTTCTCGATTGTCATGCTGACGATTGGCGTGGGTTTTACATTGCGCGGCTTGATCACCATGATCCCCGATGTGGGCACCGACACCCACACCATGCCTGTGCCTTATGCGGGTGAAGTCTTGCGCTTGGGTGGCTTGGTGATCGCGGCCGAGCAAATGGTGGTGATCGGTGCCACGGGCGTTTTGTGTTTGGGCTTGTTTGCCATGTTCAAGTACAGCAAGCTGGGCATCGCCATGCAGGCGGCCTCGCAAAACCAATTGGCCGCTTATTACATGGGCATACCGGTCAAGCGCATCAATGGTTTGGTTTGGGGTCTTGCTGCCGCAGTGGCGGCCATAGCGGGTTTGCTTTTGGCACCCATCACCTTTGTCCACGCGAACATGGGCTTCATCGGCCTGAAGGCCTTTCCCGCTGCTGTGGTGGGCGGTTTCGGCAGTTTGCCAGGGGCCATTGTGGGGGGGCTGGTGATCGGTATCGTGGAGTCCTTGTCGGGTTTTTACCTGCCCGAAGGCTTCAAGGACATCGCCCCTTACATCGTGGTGTTGCTCATGCTGGTGCTCAAGCCCAATGGCTTGTTTGGCGAGCAACTGCGCAAGAAAGTCTAAGGTCAAGCCATGCGTTTCATTTTCAAAACCGACTACAACCAGGACATCACCCTGGCCAAACACGGGGGCCATGTCTTTTGGTACAGCTTGCTGGCTGTGTTTTTGGTGGCTGCGCCATGGGTGGTGGCCGAGTACTGGCTGGCCCAACTGACCTTTGTCTTGATTTACTCTGTGGTGGGCCTGGGGCTGATGTTGTTGGCCGGTTTCACCGGTTTGTTTTCGCTTGGCCATGCCGCGTTTTTGGGCGTGGGGGCTTACACCCAGGCGGTCATGGTCAATGCCGGCGTGCCATTTCCGCTGGCACTGGTGTGCGCCGGTTTGTTCTCGGCCAGCGTCGGGGTCACCGTGGGTTTGCCCGCTTTGCGCGTGAAGGGCATCTACCTGGGCATGGCCACGCTGGCTTTTGGCTTCATCGTCGAAGAGGGCATGGCGCGTTGGGAAAGCGTCACGGGCGGTAATGCCGGCCTGATGGTCAGCGCCCCGCAACTGGGCGCTTGGACGCTGGACAGCACAGAGGCCTTTTACTTTTTGTGCTTGATCATCACGGTGGGCGCGACGCTGGCCATCGTCAATTTGTTGCGCTCGTCCACGGGGCGCGCCCTTGTGGCGATTCGCGACTCTGAAATCTCAGCGCAAAGCATGGGCATTCACTTGGCGCGTTACAAAACCCTGTCTTTCGCCTTGTCGGCCGCACTGGCGGGCATTGGTGGCGCTTTGTACGCCCACAAGATCCAGTTCCTCTCGCCCGAGCAGTTCAGCATCATCCAGTCGATTGACCTGCTCTTGATGGTGGTGATTGGCGGTTTGGGCTCCATCCATGGGGCCTTCTTGGGCGCGATTTTCTTGATCGTGATGCCGCAGTTGATTGCGATGGCGAAAGACTTTTTGCCCGCCGCCATTGGTGGCGCAGCCGGGCTGCAGGGCACGGTCTACGGCCTGGTCTTGATCGGGTTTGTGTTGTTTGAGCCCATGGGGCTGTACGGCCGATGGCTCAAGATCCGAACCTGGTTCCAACTGTTTCCGTTTTACCGCCGAGGCCTGTTCAAACGCCAAAAATCATTCCAGAAATCGGACCGCCTGAAATGAACGCAGACATTCTTTTATCCGCACAAGACCTGAGCGTGCGCTTTGGCGGCGTGCTGGCCGTGAACAAGGTCAGCTTTGACGTCAAGCGCGGCGAGGTGTTCACCCTGATCGGCCCCAACGGCGCGGGCAAGACCACCGTGTTCAACCTGATCAGCCGCATCTACACGCCGACCACCGGTGTGATCGACTACGCTGGGCCACAGGGCACGCTGCGCCTGACCGAGCAGCCGCCGCACCAAATTGCCAGCTTGGGCATTGCCCGTACCTTCCAAAACATTGAATTGTTCGAGCACGCCACCGTGCTGCAAAACCTGCTGATTGGCCGTCACACCCACCGCAAGACGGGGGTCTGGAGCGAGATGTTCTTCAGCGCCAAAACCCGCGCGGCCGAGATCGAGGCGCGTG
Organism: Limnohabitans sp.; assembly: GCF_044361645.1. Classification (GTDB taxonomy): domain Bacteria; phylum Pseudomonadota; class Gammaproteobacteria; order Burkholderiales; family Burkholderiaceae_C; genus Limnohabitans_A. Next base: position 9,496 of record NZ_JBIKIL010000131.1, read on the forward strand.
AAAAGGTCGAAGAGGTCATCGATTTTCTGGACCTGCAACACCACCGCGATTCAATGGTCGCGGGCTTGCCCTACGGCGTGCGCAAAGTGGTCGAGTTGGCGCGGGCCTTGTGCACCGAGCCCAAACTGTTGTTGTTGGACGAACCCTCTTCGGGCCTGAATGTCGAGGAAACCGAAGACATGGCGTTCTGGATTTCGGACATCCAAAACGAGCTGGGCATCAGCGTGCTCATGGTGGAGCACGACATGAGTTTGGTCTCCAAAGTGTCTGACCGCGTGTTGGCCATGAGTCAGGGTGAAGAGTTGGCCACCGGCACACCCAGCGAAGTGCAAAGCGACCCGGGGGTGATAGAGGCCTATCTGGGCTCGACGGACGATGTGTCCAACCTGCGCCGTGAAAACTACCTGCCCAGAGGTGCCGCATGACTGCTGTCATCCAAAGCCTGAACCCGGCTACCGATGCCGCAGCCGACAAGACCTTGCTCAAGCTGCTCAACGTGGAAAGCGCCTACGGCCCGATCAAAGCCATTCGCGGCGTCAGCCTGCAAGTGCGTCAGGGCGAAATTGCCACCGTGCTGGGCTCCAACGGGGCGGGCAAGACCACCATCCTTAAAACCATCAGCGGCATCATCGACCCGCGCAAGGGTTCGATCGAATTCAAGGGCCAAAGCATCACGGCGCAAGATCCGGCCCTGATCGTGCAACGCGGCCTGATGCACGTGCCCGAAGGGCGCGAGGTGTTTCCGCTGCTGTCCATCCGTGACAACTTGCTCATGGGCGCCTACACCCGCCAAGACCGCGACGGCGTGGCCCGCGACATGGAAGCGGTGTTCAACTACTTTCCCATCTTGCGTGAACGGGCGGCGCAAGACGCAGGCTTGCTCTCGGGGGGGCAACAGCAAATGTTGGCGATCAGCCGCGCCCTCATGGCCAACCCCGATTTGATCTTGCTGGACGAGCCCAGCTTGGGCCTGTCGCCCAAATTGACCAAAGAGATTTTTGAGATCGTGGTGCGCATCAACCGC
>NZ_JBIKIL010000035.1:0-31151 GCF_044361645.1 Limnohabitans sp.
CCCCTGGGTTACGCCATGATTAAGAAACTCAAGGTGTATGGCGGCGCAGAGCACCCACACACCGCCCAACAGCCTAAAGTGCTGGACATCTAAGGAGTCTTGAGATGATTGGTGAATGGAACAATGGCACAGGCCGTCGCAAATCCAGCGTCGCCCGCGTGTTTCTGAAAAAAGGCACTGGCAAGATCACGGTCAATGGCAAGGACATCCAAGCCTACTTTGGCCGAGAGACTTCGATCATGATCGCCAAGCAACCCCTCATGTTGACCAACCATGCCGAAACTTTCGACATCATGATCAACGTGCACGGCGGTGGCGAATCCGGTCAAGCCGGCGCTTCGCGCCACGGCATCACCCGCGCCCTGATGGACTACGACGCAACGCTCAAGCCCATGCTGAGCCAAGCTGGTTTTGTCACCCGCGACGCCCGTGAAGTTGAACGTAAAAAGGTTGGCTTGCACTCCGCTCGTCGCCGCAAGCAGTTCTCCAAGCGTTAACCCGCTTCGCCTGTTTGGTCAAAAAGCCGCTTCGGTTCGCCGCAGCGGCTTTTTTTGTGACTCAAAACGCGCCGCCCAATTGGCGGCAAAAGCCCATGAGCGCAGTAGCGTTACTGTCTTGGGGGTGCAGGTAATTCCCGACCAACGCGCTATACTATTTGGCATTGAAACGGAGAAACACCATGAGCGCTCTTGCCGAAACCATCCCTACTGCCATGCCCGACCCGATTGTCTTCACCGACAGTGCGGCTGCCAAGGTGGCCGACTTGATCGCCGAGGAGGGTAACCCTGATTTGAAACTCCGTGTGTTTGTTCAAGGCGGCGGTTGCTCGGGTTTTTCGTATGGCTTTACCTTTGACGAAATCACCAATGAAGACGACACCACCATGAGCAAAAATGGCGTGTCATTGCTGATCGACGCCATGAGCTACCAGTACCTGACAGGGGCTGAAATCGACTACAAAGAAGATTTGCAAGGCGCTCAGTTTGTCATCAAAAACCCCAATGCCACATCCACTTGCGGGTGCGGGTCGTCTTTCTCTGCTTGAGCCGCAGTCCGGGTCAGTCTGCCTGACCCGCCACCATCAGCGGGGGTAGATGGCCCCCAATACGCGGGCGCCTTTGGCGCCCGTGACGCTTGGCAGGCTCGATGTTTCGCGCCGCAAGGTCTTGAAAGCCAGCCAAGCAAAAGCAGCGGCTTCCACCTGCAGGGGGGGCAGACCCAGCTTGTCGCTGGAGAGCACTTGACGAGCGGGCAACTGCGCGGCCAAGCTTTGCATCAGATGACCGTTATAGGCACCACCGCCACAAACAATCACCGTGCCGAAGTCGGGGGCAAAGCGCAAGATGTCTTGCCCACAAACCAGTGCCGTGTAAGCGCAAAGGGTGGCTTGAACATCGGCGGGTTCAATAGGTTCAAATGCACCAAGGTGTTGCATCAACCATGCGGGGTTGAACAGGTCGCGACCCGTGCTCTTAGGCGGCAGTTTGAGCAAAAACGGATCACTTGCCAGCGCGGCAAGCAATCGGGCGTGTGGAAGGCCCGATGCGGCCCATGCGCCATCGCTGTCATATGCAGCGTCAGTGTGGGTGAGTGACCAAAAATCCATCAAAGCATTGCCAGGTCCGCAGTCCCAACCCGAAACCGAGCCATTTGCACCAAGAAGGCTCAGGTTGGCAATGCCGCCGATGTTGAGCACCGCCACGCTCTCACCGGCCCTGGCAAATACACCTTGGTGAAAAGCGGGCACCAAAGGCGCACCTTGTCCGCCGGCGGCCAGATCGCGGTTTCGAAAGTCGGCCACCACATCCACCTCAGTCAACTCAGCCAGCAAGGCTGGGTTGATCAACTGGCAGGTGTAGCCGACGGCAGCTTGCTGGCGAGCGCTGTCGCTATCAAACTCCAAGGGGCGGTGTCTGACGGTTTGTCCGTGCGCGCCAATGGCTGCAATTTGCCGAGCATGGAGCCCTGTTTGAAGCAACAAAGCGGCAACAACACGGGCGTAATGGCGAGCAATCTCATTGCCTGCTAAAGCGCTTCGGTGCAGTTCGTCTGAGCCGCTTTGGTTGAGCTGCAGCAGTGCGTCGCGAAAAGCGGCATGAAACGGCACAAACGCATGGGCCTTGACTTGCAAACGACCATCCGCGTCTATTTGGGCCAGAACGCCATCCACCCCATCCAAAGAAGTGCCCGACATGAGGCCAATGAAATGGGAGGAGGTCATTCCGTTGAATGGGATTCAAGCTGGGGTGAGGGGTGTGCGCTCAAGGCCTAGCGCTTGGCAAGCAGGGCGTATGAAAAAAAGGGCCTGTCGGCCCTTGTTCATTGGCTGCCGCTGTCGCGCATTTGTGCAGCGGCAAGCAGTTGGCTTCGAGACTCTGAAGTCAAGGCTTTGAACTGTGCCAGGGCCGATGGATCGATCGACTTGTCGCGGGCTTGTTGGATGATCTTCAGAGGGTCTACGTGCTCGCCGTTGACCAAAAATTCGAAATGGAGATGGGGTCCGGTAGACCAGCCTGTAGAGCCAACAGCGCCTATTTTTTGACCTTTTTGAACCGATTGGCCCGCGCGCACATGGATTCTGCTTAAGTGGGCATACAAGGTTCTGTGACCAGAGCCATGGTTCACTTCAACCACATTGCCATACCCACCTTGCACCCCGGCAAAGCTCACCACACCATCGCCCACCACCAGAGCAGGCGTGCCAGTGGGGGCGGCGTAATCAACCCCTCTGTGGGCCTTTTGGGTTTTGAAAATCGGATGCAAGCGCATGGCAAAACCGCTTGTTTGTCTGGAAAAAGGCACCGGCGAGGCCAAGTAAGAACGACTCAGACTGTTGCCATTCATGTCAAAGTAGTTGCCCTTTTGGCCAGGGGGTTCAAACCAAACGGCTTGGTATTGTTGGTTGTCGTTTTGCAGTTCCGCGCTCAAAACGCGGCCTGTTCGGATAGGTTCGCCATCGGCTTCCAGAACTTCGTAAACCACAGAAAAACGTGCGCCTTTGCGAAGTGTGCGGTGAAAGTCGATTTGGTTAGAAAAAATCTGCGTCAGTTGGTGGACAACGGGATCGGGCAAACGGGCTTCATCTGCTGCATCGTAAAGTGATCGGAGCACAGTGCCGCTGGTCATCCGAACGCTGGTCTGCATGGGCGAGGTCTCGAGCGACGCTTGCAGGCCTTGGGGGGTGCGCTGCACCACCAAACGTTGGAAAAAATCGTCTGTTTCGTTTTTCAACCATCGCACACTGAGTTTGCTCAGTGTGTGGTGTTGGTCAGCTTCGGCGGTGACCGAGCGGCCCGCCTGTTGCAGCGCTTGGCGTGCAAGTGGATGGTTGCGCAAAAATTTGGCGGCCTCTGCGTCCGCCAAGCCGAGCCGTGAGAGAAGCTTGTCAGGCGTGTCAGCACGCACCGTGGTGTCTGAACGGCTCAAGGTGACATCAAAAAGATCTAGTTTTTGAGCTTGTGTTTCAAGCGCTGCAATCTCGACAGGCACAGTGATGCTGACCACTGGCAGGTCTCTGATATCGGGGGCCAAGTTGGCGATCGCAAAAGCCCCGCCACCACCGACCAGTAAAACACTTGCCAGACCTGTGCTGATGGATTTGGGGTGACGTCTCAGCCATCTGCCGATGGACTCTGAGATGCTGCTCAGCTGAGGGTGGTCTCCATCCAGCCAAATGAGCAAACGTTGTGTCGCGATCAGCAAAGCCCCAAGCACAGCAGTGCACAGAAACAAGAGCGCCAGCAACAAAGAGGTCAGTTTGGACTGAAGAAAAGAAAAAATAATCATCGATTGAACATTTGCCACCAAACACGGGTGCGTGCGGGGGGGGGGGCGGTCGGGTTTGCGCCAATGCGGACCTAAAATGACGCATTGCAAAGACGTTGGATTGTAGCGGTCTGTGCATTTTTGACCAGAGAAAAACCCCTATGAACGAAAAAATTGTTACAAAATCCGCCGTCACAGAGCAAGTTTTGAATTCTTTGGAAATCACTTTGCGTGGGTGTGAAGAGTTGATCCCGAAAGACGAGTGGTTGCAAAAACTGACCAAGTCCGAGTCAACGGGCACACCGCTGCGCATCAAATTGGGCTTAGACCCGACCGCGCCCGACATCCACATTGGCCACACGGTGGTGCTCAACAAGATGCGCCAGTTGCAAAATTTGGGGCACCAGGTCATTTTCTTGATTGGCGATTTCACCAGTCTGATTGGCGACCCATCGGGTCGCAACAGCACCCGACCACCGCTCACCCCTGAGCAAATCAAGCTCAATGCAGAGACTTATTACAAGCAAGCCAGCTTGGTGCTGGACCCTTCCAAGACCGAGATCCGCTACAACAGCGAGTGGTCGCTTCCATTGGGCTCAATGGGCTTGATCCAGTTGGCAGCCAAATACACGGTGGCCCGCATGATGGAGCGCAACGACTTCCATGACCGCTTCAAAGCCGGTACGCCCATCAGCGTCCATGAGTTTTTGTACCCGCTGATGCAGGGCTACGACTCTGTCGCCCTCAAGTCGGACTTGGAGTTGGGCGGCACAGACCAAAAATTCAACCTGCTCATGGGCCGCCACTTGCAGGCCGAGTACGGCCAAGAGCCACAGTGCATCTTGACCATGCCCTTGCTCGAAGGTTTGGACGGCGTGGACAAGATGTCCAAATCGAAAAACAATTACATCGGTATCTCTGAAGAGCCCAACAGCATGTTTGCCAAGGTCCTCAGCATCTCGGACGAGTTGATGTGGCGCTGGTACACCTTGTTGTCCTTCAAGTCGATGGCCGAGATCGGGGCGTTGAAACAAGAAGTGGCAGGCGGGCGCAACCCCAAGGAAGCCAAAGTCATGCTGGCCAAGGAGATCACCACCCGGTTTCACAGCGCAGCTGCATCCGAGGCGGCTGAGCAAGATTTCATCAACCGCAGCAAAGGCGGTGTGCCTGCCGACATCCCCGATGTGCGCTTGTCGGGTGCACCATTGGGCATAGGCGCGGTGCTCAAATCGGCCGGTTTGGCCCCCTCGACCACCGAGGCGGGGCGTTTGGTGGACGGCGGCGGTGTGCGCGTGGATGGCAGCGTGGTCGGTGACAAGGGGTTGAAACTCGAAGCGGGCACTTACATTGTGCAAGTGGGCAAGCGCAAATTTGCCAAGGTGAGTTTGAGCTGATCCGTTGCCGCTTTGCAGGCACCACATTCAAGCCCATGTTTTTTTCTGTGAAAAACCTCGACCACTGGATGGTACCCAAGCGCATGCTGCTGGCTTCGGCGATTGTGGCTTTGGTCACCATTGCCCTTAAAACGGGGGCCTGGTGGTTGACCGGCTCGGTCGGCTTGTTGTCCGATGCGATGGAGTCTTTGGTCAATTTGGCCAGCGCGGTGTTTGGTCTGATGATGGTGACCATTGCGGCGCGTCCGGCCGATCAAGACCACCCTTATGGTTATCACAAAGCCGAGTATTTCTCCTCGGGCTTTGAAGGCATTCTGATTGTGGCGGCCGCTTTGGGCATCATTGTGCTGGCTGTTCAGCGCTTGTTTGACCCGCAACCCATCGCGCAAGTGGGTTGGGGTTTGGCTTTGTCGGTGGGCAGTTCGGTGTTGAATGGTTTGCTCGCTTGGTTCATGTTTCGGGCCGCTGACCAGCACCGATCGCTGGCCCTGGAAGCCGATGCCCGTCACCTCGTGAGCGATGTTTGGACATCGGCCGGCGTGGTGGTCGGCATTGCCTTGGTCAGCGTGACCGGTTGGTTGTGGTTGGACGCGCTCGTTGCCATTGGGGTGGCTTTGAACATCCTCAAAGAGGGCTGGCGTTTGATTTGGAGATCCTCGCAAGGCTTGATGGACGAAGCGCTGGAGCCCGAGGTGTTGGCGGTCGTGCGCCAGGTGCTGGACGGATTCGCAACTCAGCAGCTTGGCAGCGAGGCCATTCGCTTTGATCACCTGTACACCCGCAAAGCGGGGCAAAGGCGTTTTGTGGATGTGCACATGCACTTGCCAGCGAATTGGACACTGGGCCGTGCTGCGGCTATGCGTGGCAAGGTGGAGCAAGCTTTGATGCGTGAACTGCCCGGCGTGCGGGCCACCATTGAGCTTTTGCCCAGCGATGTAGAAGTTTATTTTGATGAAAACAAGGCCTTGAAATGATCGCCGTGCTGCAGCGGGTGAGTCAGGCCAGCGTGCGGGTCGAGGGCGAAGTGGTAGGCCAAATCGGCGCAGGCCTGTTGGTGCTGCTGTGCGCTGAAAAAGGCGATACCGAGGCGGTGGCCGACAAGATCTTGGCCAAGATGCTCAAGTTGCGTATTTTTGGCGATGCCGCAGGCAAGATGAACCTGAGCGTGCAGGATGTGGCAGGCGGGCTGTTGGTGGTGAGCCAGTTCAGCTTGGCGGCCGACGTGTCTTCAGGCAGCCGACCGGGGTTTTCGAAGGCCGCTGCGCCGGCCGATGCCCTTCGCCTTTATGGCCATTTTGTGGCCCAAGCCCAACAAGCCCACCCGGTGGTGCAAACCGGCCGCTTTGCAGCTGACATGCAAGTGGCGCTGGTCAACGACGGGCCGATCACGATCCCGATGCGCATGACGGCTTGAGCCCAAGAGGGCATCCCTGCCACCGATAATCGGCGCATGACTGTAAAACCCCCTGACGCGACACCTGTGCGCTTTGATCAGCTTGCGCTGGCCCCTGCCACCTTGCAAAACCTCGAACAACTGGGCTACACCCAGATGACGCCCATCCAAGCGGCCAGCCTGCCGCTGACCTTGGCCGGGCAAGACCTGATCGCCCAAGCCAGCACCGGCAGCGGCAAAACCGCCGCCTTTGGCCTGCCCCTGATCGAGCGTTTGCAAACCACGGGTTCACCCAGCGCAGCCATTCAGGCCGTGGTTTTGTGCCCCACCCGCGAGCTGGCCGAGCAGGTCACGCTAGAGATTCGCCGTTTGGCCCGCGCCCGTCAAAACGTGAAAGTGGTCACCTTGTGCGGCGGCGTGGCGCTGCGGGGCCAAACCCTGAGCCTGGCGCACGGCGCCGATGTGGTGGTGGGCACGCCCGGCCGAATTTTGGACCACCTGGAGCGCGGTTCGCTGAGTTTGTCGGGCGTCAACACGCTGGTGCTGGACGAGGCCGACCGCATGCTGGACATGGGCTTTTTCGACGACATCGCCAAAGTCGTGCGCCAGTGCGCCAAAGACCGCCAAACCCTGCTGTTTTCGGCCACTTACCCTGAAGGCATTGCCAAACTGGCGGCCCAGTTCATGCGCGCGCCGCAAACCGTCACGGTCCAGGCGCAGCACAGCGCGCACAAAATCCGCCAAGTGTTCTACGAGGTGAGCGAGCACCAGCGTCTGGATGGCGTGTCCAAGTTGCTGGCGCACTTTCGCCCCGAGCGCACGCTGGCCTTTTGCAACACCAAACAACAATGCCGTGATTTGGTGGCGGTGTTGCAAGCCCAAGGTTACAGCGCACTGGCGCTGTTTGGCGAGCTGGAGCAACGCGAGCGCGACCAGGTGCTGGTGCAGTTTGCCAACCGCAGTTGTTCGGTGCTGGTGGCCACCGACGTGGCCTCGCGCGGCTTGGACGTGGAAGGCTTGGAGGCCGTGATCAACGTGGATGTCACGCCGGACGCCGAAATCCACATCCACCGCATTGGTCGAACCGGCCGGGGTGACGCTGAGGGCCTGGCGCTCACCCTGGCGAGCATGGACGAGATGGGATCGGTGGGCAAGATCGAGCTGATGCAAGCTCGCGAATCCACTTGGGCAGCCTTGGCCGACTTGGTGCCCGCTGCGGGCGGGCCCTTGCAGCCGCCCATGCGCACCCTGCAAATTGTGGGCGGGCGCAAAGAAAAAATTCGTGCGGGCGACGTCATGGGCGCGTTGGCGGGTGAATATGGTTTGACCCGTGAGCAGGTGGGCAAGATCAATGTGAACGAGTTTTCGACCTACGTGGCGGTGCTGGCCGAACTGGCCAAGAAGGTGGAGGCGCAGTTGTCACACGGCAAGATCAAGGGCAAGAGTGTGAAGGTTCGGTTGCTCTGATCCTTGGCCTTTTTTTGGTGGTGTGTGACTTTTGCGGGGGCGGTGTGTGAGGGGATGCGGCGGGTTCCTCATACCGGGGTACCGAAAATCGTCACCCGCCGCATCCCCTCACACACCTGAGTGGTCATTCTTTTTGTAGGAGCCCACCCCTGTGGGCGATGGGCGTGGAACACGCCCTGCAAGCCATCGCTCACAGGGTTGGACTCCGACAAAGACAAAAATATCCGATGACCGACAAAACATGGGCCATTAAAATTTCATTGTTCCGGATCAACAGATTCTCAGCGGGTTAAAAAACTGCACCATGGCCACGAATGGGCTGGGGCCGGGTGACGATGTTCGGTGCCTCGGCCTGAGGAGCCCGGCCCCAGCCCATTCGTGGCCCACCCAGCTGGAAATCAGAGGTAAGGGTTCTTCAAACCCAAGCCCGCCAAAATATCGATCTCATAGGCCTCCATCTCCTCGGCATCGGCCTCGCTGGTCTCATGGTCCCAACCTTGAGCGTGCAAAGTGCCGTGCACCAACAAATGCGCGTAATGGGCCGCCAGCGTCTTGCCCTGCTCCTTGGCCTCTCGGGCCACAACGGGTGCGCAAAGCACCAAATCGGCCACCACCACGGGCTCTTGCGCGTAATCAAAGGTCAGCACGTTGGTGGCGTAGTCTTTTTTGCGGTAACTCTGGTTCAGCGCGCGTCCTTCCTCTTCACCCACGATGCGCACCGTGATTTCGGCGTCATCGGCCAAGGCGTGGCGAATGGCTCGGATGACCGCATGGCGGGGCAGGGCGGCGCGGTGGCGCGCTGCATCGGGCATGTCACCAAACTGCAGGGACAGTTGAAGTTGTTGCAAGGGCATGGGCAAAAAGAAAAATCGGTGTGTGGAGCTTGTGGGGTGCGCGGCGCTTCAGCACTTTGGGCTTTGCTGGCGGTTCAGTCGTCGTTGTCCAGGGCTTTGCGCCGGGTGCTGATCCCCGCCCGCATGGGGGCACTGCCTTGCGCGTCGTAGGCGTCCACAATGCGGGCCACCAAGGGGTGGCGCACCACGTCGGCGCTGCTAAAGCGCGTGAAGGCAATGCCTTTGACGCGCTTGAGCACGCGTTCAGCATCAATCAGGCCTGAAAGCTGCCCCTTGGGCAGGTCGATCTGGCTCACATCGCCCGTGACCACGGCCTTGGCCCCAAAGCCGATGCGGGTCAGGAACATTTTCATCTGTTCGGTGCTGGTGTTTTGCGCCTCATCCAAAATCACAAACGCGTTGTTCAGCGTGCGTCCGCGCATGAAAGCCAGTGGCGCGACTTCAATGGCGTTGCGCTCAAAGGCTTTTTGCACTTTGTCGTGGCCCATCAAGTCGTACAAGGCGTCGTAGAGCGGGCGCAAGTAGGGGTCGACCTTTTGCGACAAGTCACCCGGCAAAAAGCCCAGGCGTTCACCGGCTTCCACCGCTGGGCGCGTCAGCACGATGCGCTGCACGCTGGCGCGCTCCAGCGCGTCCACCGCGCAGGCCACGGCCAGATAGGTCTTGCCCGTGCCCGCAGGGCCGATGCCAAAGCTGATGTCGTGGCTGGCGATGCTTTCCAAATATGCGGCTTGCACCGGCGTGCGCGCTTTCAGGTCGGCGCGGCGGGTTTGCAAGGCGGGCAGGTTGGCCTCTTCGCCGCCGCTGTCGCCCACCAGCATGAGTTGCACCATGTCGGGGGCAATCGGGCGGTCAGCCCGCTCATAGACCGCTTGCAAAATTTCCATGGCCCGCATGGCCACGGCCTTGGGTCCGTCCACCTTGAACTGCTCGTGGCGGTGCGCGATGCTCACCTGCAGGCCGGCTTCGATGGTGCGCAGGTGTGCATCCATGGGGCCGCACAGGTGCGACAAGCGGTTGTTGTTGTGCGGAATGAAGCTGTGTCTGACGATCAAGTTGATAATCCCGAATGAGCGCGTGTGTGGACCTGATGGACAGGGCAAAATGCATTTTCACCCATCACCGGCATTTAAGGCGTCCCCTCCCCATGATTGGCAAACTCACAGGCATCTTGAGCGACAAAAACCCACCCGAGGTGATCGTGGACTGCCATGGCGTGGGCTACGAGGTGAATGTGCCCATGAGCACCTTTTACAACCTGCCCGCTACTGGCGACAAAGTCAGTCTGGTCACGCACTTTGTGGTGCGCGAAGACGCGCAAATTTTGTACGGCTTTGCCACCTTGGCCGAGCGCGAAGCCTTTCGCCAGCTCATCAAAATTTCGGGCGTAGGCCCCCGCACGGCCCTGAGCGTGCTGTCGGGCATGAGCGTGACCGATCTGGCCCAAGCCATCACGACCCAAGAAGTCGGCCGCTTGGTCAAAGTGCCCGGCATCGGCAAAAAAACCGCAGAGCGCTTGCTGCTGGAACTCAAAGGCAAATTGGGTGGCGACTTGGGCGGTCTGTTTGCGGTGAACACCAGCGACGCGCAAAACGACATCCAGCAAGCCTTGCTGGCGCTGGGCTACAACGACAAGGAAGCCGCTGCCGCCCTCAAGAGCCTGCCCGCCGATGTGGGCGTGAGCGAGGGCATCAAGCTGGCGCTCAAAGCCTTGAACAAATAAGCAGGGGGTGCTTGCATTTGGATATCCAATGGATATACTAAGGTCATGAAAACCACAGCCTTGACGATTTCCACCTGGGGCAACAGCCATGGCATCCGGCTCAGCCGCGAGCTGATGCAGTCGCTGGGCATCACGCCCGGCACGCCCTTGCAGGCCACGGTGCTGGCCAAGGGCTGTCTGGAGCTGCGCGCCGTGCCCCAGCGCCCCAGCCTGCAAGACAAGCTCGCTGCTTTTGACCCGCAGCTGCACGGGGGTGAGCTCATGCCCGATGCGCCGCAAGGCGTGGAGTTCGGTGCTGGCGCCGAGGGCGTCAAGTGAGCCCAGCCGTTTGGGTGCCCGAGCGGCAAGACATCATCTGGATCAACTTCAACCCGCAGGTGGGCCGCGAGATGCGCGACATGCACCCGATGTTGGTCCTGTCACCCAAAGCCTTCAACGACAGAACCTCTATCGTCATTGGCTTTCCCATGTCCACGGCGGCGTACAACGCCACCAACCCGTTTGCGATCAACAACAGCAAAACGGCGAAACAGCCCAGTTACATCCTTTGCAACCAGCCCAAGAGCTTTGACTGGCGCCAGCGTGGCGCGACACCGCACCCCTGGAAGCGGGTCAGCGACGCCATTTTTCAAACCGCTCGCCTTGAGCTCAACGACATCATCGAGTTGGTCACCCCATGAGCATCCGCACCGACGACTTTGCCCCGCAGCCCGAACCCCGGGTCATATCGGCGGCACCTGTGTCGCACCAAGAAGAGGCCATTGAACGCGCACTGCGTCCCAAACTGCTCGATGAATACGTCGGCCAGGTCAAGGTGCGCGAGCAGTTGGAAATTTTCATCAGCGCGGCCAAGATGCGCGAAGAACCGCTGGACCATGTGCTGCTGTTTGGCCCACCCGGTTTGGGCAAAACCACGCTTTCCCACATCATCGCGGCCGAGCTGGGCGTGAACCTGCGCCAGACCAGCGGCCCGGTACTCGAAAAGCCCAAAGACCTGGCGGCATTGCTGACCAATTTGGAGCGCAACGATGTGCTGTTCATCGACGAGATCCACCGCCTCTCGCCCGTGGTCGAAGAAATTTTGTACCCCGCGCTGGAGGACTACCAGATCGACATCATGATCGGCGAAGGGCCTGCTGCGCGCAGCATCAAGCTCGACTTGCAGCCCTTCACCTTGGTGGGGGCCACCACCCGGGCCGGCATGCTCACCAACCCTTTGCGCGACCGCTTTGGCATCGTCTCGCGCCTGGAGTTCTACACCCCCGAAGAGCTGACCTGCATCGTCACCCGCAGTGCAGGCTTGCTCAAGGTGCCGATCGATCCGGAAGGCTCGTTCGAGATCGCCCGCCGTTCACGCGGCACGCCGCGCATCGCCAACCGCTTGCTGCGCCGGGTGCGCGACTACGCGGATGTGAAGGGTGACGGCACCATCGACAAAGGTCTGGCGCAAAAGGCCTTGGTCATGCTCGATGTGGACCCGGAGGGCTTTGACCTGATGGACCGCAAACTGCTCGAAGCCGTGATCCACCGCTTTGACGGCGGCCCAGTGGGTCTTGACAATATCGCGGCCAGCATTGGCGAGGAGCCGGGCACCATCGAAGACGTGATCGAGCCGTATTTGATTCAGCAAGGCTATTTGCAGCGCACACCTCGCGGGCGCATCGCCACACTGGCCGCCTTCAAGCATTTGGGGGTGACGCCGTCCAAATCCTTTGGCGAGCGTTTTTGAAGGGCACGACTGGGTTTGCAATCTGCGCAGTGCGCAGGACCCGAATCTGATGAGTTGGGCACGACACGGACATGCCACTTGGATGTTTTGGGCTTTTTAAAAGCTGAAACGATAATTCGATCATGGAAACCAAATGGCTTGAAGATTTTGTCAGCTTGGCTGAGACCCGCAGTTTCAGCCGATCGGCGCAGCTGCGGCATGTCACGCAGCCCGCGTTTTCCAGGCGCATTCAATCTTTGGAGGCTTGGGCTGGGGCCGATTTGGTGGACCGCAGCTCCTACCCGACCAAACTCACACCCGCAGGAACCACTTTGTATGCGCAAGCCCTTGAGGTGCTGCAGGCCTTGCAAAACACCCGGGCGATGCTGCGGGGCCACAACGCAGCGGGTGAAGACTTCATCCAATTTGCATTGCCGCACACCCTGGCATTCACCTTTTTCCCTTCATGGGTGGCCAGTTTGCGCGAAAGTTTTGGCCCCATCAAAAGCCGTTTGATCGCTCTGAATGTGCACGATGCGGCCTTGCGTTTGGTCGAAGGCGGGTGCGATGTGTTGATCGCGTACCACCACCCTTCGCAGCCCTTGCAAATAGACCCAGAACGCTACGATATGGTGGTTTTGGGCAACGAGGTGATTGCGCCCTGTGCTCAGCCGGGCTTGGATGGTCGGCCTGTTTTCAACTTGCCGGGTCATCCGATGCGGCCCTTGCCCTACTTGGGTTATGCCCCGGGCACTTACTTAGGGGGCGTGACCGATTGGATTTTGAAACAAGCTGGCACACCCATTCATTTGGACAGGGTCTATGAAACCGACATGGCCGAAGGCCTGAAGGTCATGGCCTTGGAAGGGCATGGAATCGCTTTCTTGCCTCGCAGTGCCGTCAAGAAAGAAATTCAAAATGTCACTTTGCTAGAGGTCGGCTTGCCCGATGGGCAAAGTTTGGCCCTGAGCATGGAGGTGCGCGCTTACCGTGAAAAAGCAGGCGACAAACCCAACAACAAAAGCTCGGCACAGAATTTATGGCGGCATCTGACCGCAAGCAATTCATCGGTGCATTCGGCGCGATGAACGCTCTGCCGTATCGAGTCATGCGTTTATGGCATGGGTCTCAGGGAACACCCTGAGCAATGACTGACAACAAACTGACTATATTTGGCTTGCTGTTTCTGGTGGGCACAATTTGTGCAAACCGACCTTGTTGATCTTGCCGAGGCGCACCCAGGTGGTGCAAAGGCAAGATAAACCCCCCCGTCTGAGCCCAGCTAAGGGATGCTCCTAGGCCGTGGTTTCAGACATTTGACATTTAATGAACGGGTGGCGTTTTTGCTACTCAAAAATGAAGAAGAGGATTTAATTCATGAAAACAAACACAAGCTCAGTGATTGGCGCTTTGCTGGCGGCGGCGGGTTTGATGGCCGCGACATCGGCCATGGCCGGTAAAACTTTGGACCAGATCAAACAACGCGGCCAAATCGTCTGCGGTGTCAACACCGGTCTTGCGGGTTTCTCAGCCGCTGACTCCAGCGGCAACTGGTCGGGCCTGGATGTGGACCACTGCCGTGCCGTGGCTGCAGCTGTCCTGAGCGACGCCACCAAAGTCAAATACGTGCCTTTGACCGCTCAGCAGCGCTTTACCGCCTTGCAATCCGGTGAAGTTGATGTGCTGGCCCGCAACACCACCAACACTCTGAACCGCGACGGCTCCTTGGGCCTGCACTTCGTCGGTGTCAACTACTACGACGGCCAAGGCTTCATGGTGCCAAAAGGCAAAATCACCAGCGCCAAGCAGCTCCAGGGCGCCACCGTGTGCGTGCAGTCCGGCACCACCACCGAAAAGAACCTGACCGACTTCTCCCGCGCCAACAAGCTCAACTTGAAGCCCGTGGTGTTTGAAAAAGTTGAAGCTGCCACAGGCGCTTACTTCGCTGGCCGTTGCCAGGCTTACACCACCGACGCATCGGGCCTGGCCTCTGTGCGCGCCAAGGAAGCCAAAGACCCTGCAGCCCACGTCATCTTGCCCGACCTGATTTCCAAAGAACCCCTGGGCCCCATGGTGCGTCGGGGTGACGATGAGTGGTTTGCCATCAACAAATGGGTACACGCTGGTCTCATTGAAGCTGAAGAGTACGGCATCACCCAAGCCAATGTGGACCAAATGAAAACCAGCGACAACCCCCAAGTTGGCCGTTTGCTGGGTGCCACCGAAGACTTGGGCAAGCACCTGGGTCTGGACAAGGAGTGGTTGGCCCGCGCCATCCAGACGACCGGTAACTACGGCGAAATGTTCGAGCGCAACGTCGGCCCCAAAACCTCCATCAACTTGCCACGTGGCTTGAACAACCAGTGGAACAAGGGCGGCCTGATGTACGCAGCACCGCTGCGTTGATTGCCTGCTTTTGAAGGTTCTCAATACGCCCCTTCATGGGGCGTATTTTTTACCATCCCGTCATTTTTCAGGCAGATCACATGTCTCATTTTTCCATGATCGAAGCCAGGCCTTTGCCCGGCAAGAAAAGCCGATCGATTTCGTGGCACAGCCGCGAAGGGCGTTCGGTCATCTACCAGATCGTCGCCATCTTGTCGGCTTTGGCGCTGGTGGCCCTGTTGGTGCGCAACACGCTCATCAACATGCGCCTGCGTGGCATACAGAGCGGCTACGATTTCCTGTTTCAACCGTTTGGCTTTGACATCAGCGAAACAGTGATCGAGTACGCGCACAACAGCACCTACTTTATGGCCTTTGCCATCGGCATGCTCAATACGCTCAAGGTGGCCGTGATTGGTATCGTGCTGGCCACCGTTTTGGGCGTGCTCTTGGGTGTCGGGCGATTTTCGGCCAACTTTTTGGTGCGTAAAATTTGTTACGCCTACGTCGAATTTTTCCGCAACGTGCCAGTCTACCTGCAGTTGCTCATCTGGTATCTGGTCTTCACCGAGATGCTGCCCGACCTTGACAATGCTTGGAATGCGGGCCATTTCTTCTTGAGTAAAAACGGCATTTCCTTCCCTTGGCCCGTGTGGCATTTGGGCCAGACGCTGGCCCTGATCGGTGTGGGTTTGGGCTTGGTTTTTGCGTGGTTTTACCGCCGCATGGCACGGGCATATTTTGACCGGACCGGTCAGATCCGCCCGGTCTGGGCCGTATCTGTGGCGGTCACCCTGGTGCTGGCCGTGCTTGGCTGGTTGATCGGTGGCGCGCCCAGCGAATGGGACTTGCCCAAAAAGGGCGACTTCCAGATAGAAGACGGTGGCGCCTTCAGCCCCGAGTTCATGGCCTTGTTGTTTGGCCTCGTGTTTTACACGGCTGCGTTCATTGCCGAGGTGGTCCGTTCGGGTATCGCTTCGGTTTCGCTGGGCCAGCACGAGGCTTCGGCCTCTTTGGGCCTGAGCAAAAGCCAATCCATGCGCCTGGTGGTGCTCCCGCAGGCCTTGCGCGTGATCATCCCGCCGCTGACCAGCCAGTACCTGAACTTGACCAAAAACTCCTCGCTGGCTGTGGCCATTGGCTACCCCGAACTGGTCTCGATTGCCAACACTACTCTCAACCAAACGGGCCGCGCCATTGAGGCCTTGTCCATCGTGATGTTGGTGTACCTGACGCTGTCTCTTCTCACCTCGGCCCTCATGAACTGGTTCAACGCCAGTGCCGCCATCCAGGAGCGCTGACATGAATGTTTTCAAATCCACAGAAGCCCGGCCCATGCCGGGCCGCAGCACAGGCCCCGTGGCCTGGTTGCGCGGCAATCTGTTTTCCACCCCGGGCAACAGCCTGATGTCGTTGGCGCTGCTGGCCGTGTGCCTGTGGGCGTTGGTTTCCTCGCTCGACTGGGCTGTGTTGCAAGCTGTTTTTGGCAGCAACTTGCAAGCCTGCAACGACGTGCGCGGCGCAGGGGCCTGCTGGGGCGTGATCACCGAAAAAGGCCGCTTGATCGTGATGGGCCGCTACCCTCAGGCCGAGCACTGGCGTCCGGTGATCGCCACCGCCCTCATGTTGGGTGTGGTCGTCATCAGCTGCATGCCGCGTTTTTGGAACAAGGCCTTGCCCTTGGTCTGGCTACTCATGCTGACCGTGTACTTCGTGCTTATGAAAGGCGGCTTCTTTGGACTGACCGAGGTCGATACCGACCAATGGGGCGGTTTGCCGCTCACAGTCATGCTGACCGTGATCTCCATGACGCTGGCCTTCCCGTTGGCCATCTTCGTGGCCTTGGGGCGGCGCTCCAACATGCCCGCCATCAAAACACTTTGCACGCTCTACGTCGAGCTGGTTCGCGGCGTGCCGCTGATCACCGTGTTGTTCATGGCCTCGTTCATGCTGCCTTTGTTCATGCCCGAAGGTGTGAAGATCGACGTGCTGGTGCGGGTGGTGGTGGGCATCACGTTGTTTTCTGGGGCCTATATGGCCGAGGTGATTCGAGGCGGTCTGCAGGCCTTGCCCAAGGGCCAGACCGAGGCGGCAGCCACCCTAGGCCTGAGCTATTGGCAAACCCAGCGCATGATCGTCTTACCCCAGGCCCTGACCACCGTGGTGCCCTCCATCATGAACACCTTCATTGGTTTGTTCAAAGACACCTCGCTGGTGACCATCGTGTCGCTGTACGAGCTGACAGGTGCCTTGGGCTTGGCGCTCAACTCGGACGCCGACTGGCGCCCCTTCAAGATCGAAGCCTACCTCTTCATCACCTTCATTTATTTCGCGTTTTGCTTTGCCATGTCGCGCTACAGCCTGTGGATCGAAGAACGCACGGCCGTGAGCAAAGTCCGCTGATCGAAAGACCTTTATGACCTCCAACGCTAACCCCATCATCGAGTTCAAAGGCGTGAACAAGTGGTATGCCAGCAATGGCTACCACGTGCTGCGCGACGTCAACCTGCAATTCGCCAAAGGCGAAAAAGTCGTCATCTGCGGCCCCTCGGGCTCGGGCAAGTCCACGTTGATTCGCTGCATCAATGCCTTGGAGGAATACCAAGAAGGAACCCTCACCGTGGATGGCACTGTGCTGGGCGATGACCTCAAAGGCATCGACCAAGTGCGCCGCGAAGTCGGCATGGTTTTCCAGCAGTTCAACCTCTTCCCGCACCTGACGGTGATGGAAAACCTGATCTTGTCACCCACCTGGGTGGCCAAGATGCCGCGCAAAGAAGCCATCGACAAAGCCATGGTGCAGCTGGAGCGTGTGCGCATTGCTGAGCACGCCAACAAGTACCCCTTGCAGTTGTCCGGCGGTCAGCAGCAGCGCGTGGCGATTGCGCGTGCGCTGTGCCTGACGCCCAAGATCATGCTGTTCGATGAGCCCACCTCGGCCCTCGACCCCGAGATGATCAAGGAGGTGCTCGACGTGATGATCGAGCTGACCAGCCAGGGCATGACCATGCTGTGCGTGACGCACGAGATGGGCTTTGCCAAGGCGGTGGCTGACCGAGTCATCTTCATGGACCAAGGCCAGGTGGTGGAGCAAGCCCCTCCCCAGCAGTTCTTTGACGCGCCGCAAACCGATCGGGCACAAGACTTTTTGTCCAAGATCCTAGGGCACTGAGGAGATTTTCCTCCTACGCCCATCGCTTGCGGTTGAGCAGTTAATCGGGGTCATTAATCGGGGTCAGATCCCAATTAAATGCTGAGTTCTTTTTGAGGTGCGTTGACTGGGATTGCACCCGGCGACGCACTTGCTTTCTTTGCTTCGTCAAAGCAAGCCAAGCAAGCCAAGCAAGCCAAGCAAGCCAAGCAAGCCAAGCAAGCCAAGCAAGCCAAGCCAAGCAAGCCAAGAAAGGCGAGTAGCAGTCAGGGTCCTTCGATTTCCTTGCGTGGCTGGCGACGGGCGGTATCGGCTGTCAACGCGCTTCGCTCAAACAAGCAGCCGCCCTGATCCGCCCGCTGCGGCGCTGCTCAGCCCGGCCTCGTGCAACGTCAAGGCCAGCGCATCTGCGTCAACAAAGGCCAAAACGAAAGCCACAGGTTTGCGACAATACGCGCCATGACCCAAGAACTCACCCTCATCCGCCCAGACGACTGGCACTTGCATGTGCGCGATGGCGCCGCCTTGAATGTGGTGGTGCCGCACACCGCTGCGCAATTTGCCCGCGCCATCATCATGCCCAACCTCAAACCGCCGGTGACCACGGCCGAGCAGGCGATGGCCTACAAGCAGCGCATCCTGGCCGCCGTGCCAGCGGGCATGGCTTTTGAGCCGCTCATGACCCTGTACCTCACCGACAAACTGGACCCGGCTGAGATTGCCCGTGCCAAGGCCGCAGGTGTGGTGGCTTGCAAGTTGTACCCGGCCGGTGCCACCACCAACAGCGATGCAGGCGTGACCGATCTGCGCAAAATTTACCCGGTGCTCGAAGCCATGCAGCGCGAAGGCGTGCTGCTCTTGGTGCACGGCGAAGTGACTTCGTCCGACATCGACCTGTTTGACCGTGAAGCGGTGTTCATTGAGCGGCATTTGATGCCTTTGCGCCGCGACTTCCCGGGCCTGAAAATTGTGATGGAACACATCACCACGAAAGAGGCCGCCGACTATGTGGCCGCGGGTGACGCCAACCTGGGTGCCACCATCACCGCGCACCACCTGCTGTACAACCGCAACGCCATCTTCACGGGCGGCATTCGCCCGCATTACTACTGCCTGCCGGTGCTCAAGCGCGAGACGCACCGCCAAGCCTTGGTGCAGGCCGCCACCTCGGGCGACCCGCGCTTCTTTTTGGGCACCGACAGTGCGCCGCACCCCGCGCACCTCAAAGAGCACGCCACCGGTTGCGCAGGCTGCTACACCGCACACGCGGCTCTGGAGATGTACGCCGAGGTTTTTGACCATGCAGGCGCGCTCGACAAGCTCGAGGGTTTTGCCAGCTTCTTTGGGGCCGATTTTTACGCACTGCCGCGCAACACCGACCGCATCACGCTGCGCCGCGAAAACTGGACGCCGCCCGAGAGTTACGCGTTTGGCGAGGCCGAACTCAAGCCCCTGCGCTCGGGCGAAAGTTTGCCTTGGCGGCTGGTGAGGGCTTGAATCTGAACTTGCCGGGACGCCGCTGCGAAACGGCCACGACTTTGGCCGTGCGCGACATTGATTGGGCCGCCCCCTGGCTGGCCCAATGGCGTGCTGTGGGCGAGCCGCTGGCGCAGCAAGTGGCTGCAGGCTGTCCCCAGCCGCAGGCGCTCAGTCAGGCGGGTTTGGCCCCGGTGCGTTTTGTGCCGCAAAGCGACTTGCCCGAAGGCCAAGCCTATGAAGACTTCATCTTTGCCACCGGTCAGGTGCCCACCCGAGAAGGTTTGCACGACTTTTTCAACGCCCTGTGCTGGATGCACTTTCCCTTGGCCAAGCAGCGCTTGAACCAGTTGCAAGCGCAGGAAATCGCCCGCGCTGGGGTGGGTCAGGTGCGGGGCGCGGTGCGCGATACGGCCACCGTGTTCGACGAAAACGCGCTCTTGATTCAAGCTTCGGACACCCTGTGGTCGGCACTCACCGAGCACCGCTGGGCCGATGCCCTGGTGGGCTGGCGTGGCCAGTGGGCACACACCCGGCTGTGGGCCTTTGGCCATGCAGCGCTCGAAAAAGCCGTGCAGCCCTACAAGTCCATCACCGTGCACCTGTGGCGCGTGCCCGAGGATGTGCCACCCGAGCACATCGACGCCTGGCTGGCACAAGACCTGACGCCCGACAAACTGGCCCGCAAACCCTTCAGCCCCTTGCCATTGTTGGGCGTACCCGGCTGGTGGCCTGCCAATGAAGACCCGGGGTTTTACGCCGATGCCAGCGTTTTCAGGCCGCAGCGCACACGCCCTGAGGTTCAAAAACCGTACGCCAATCCGGAATTCGTTTCGGGGGCTTGAATTTGCAATCCGACACCCTAATATCCCCACCAACGTGCCCGCTTTTTTCGGGCTGAAAGTGAATCTCAACATGAAACGCATTTTTCTTTTTGTCATGACCAACTTGGCCGTTGTGGTTGTGTTGGGCATTGTGGCCAGCTTGCTGGGTGTGAACCGATTCCTGACGCCCAACGGCCTGGACTTGGGTGCCTTGCTCGGTTTTGCGCTGATCTTTGGCTTTGGTGGCGCCATCATCTCTTTGCTCATCAGCAAGCCCATGGCCAAGTGGACCTCCAAGGTTCAGATCATTCAGCAGCCCGCCAATGCCGACGAGGCCTGGATCGTGGACACCGTGCGCAAGTTCGCAGACAAATCCGGCATCGGCATGCCCGAAGTCGGCATCTTTCCGGGCGATCCCAACGCCTTTGCCACCGGCGCCTTCCGCGATTCGGCTTTGGTGGCTGTGTCCACCGGTTTGCTGCAAAACATGACGCACGAAGAAATCGAGGCCGTGATTGCCCACGAAGTGGCGCACATTGCCAACGGTGACATGGTCACCATGACCCTGATCCAGGGCGTCATGAACACCTTCGTGGTCTTCATCTCGCGGGTTGTGGGTTATGCCGTGGACAGCTTCTTGCGCAAGGGCGACAGCCAAAGCACCGGCCCCGGCATGGGCTACTACATCACCACCATCGTGATGGACATTGTCTTGGGCTTTGTCGCCGCCATCATCGTGGCCTGGTTCAGCCGCCAACGCGAATTCCGCGCTGATGCCGGTGCGGCCCAGCTGATGGGCCGCAAGCAGCCCATGATCAACGCCTTGGCCCGCCTGGGCGGTGTGCACACCGCCGAGTTGCCCAAAACCATGGCCGCCATGGGCATTGCCGGTGGCATCGGTCAGCTGTTCAGCACGCACCCGCCGATTGAAGAGCGCATCGCCGCGCTGCAAAACAGCGCCTTATAAAGACGATTCGTCTTTAGCCAACGAGTCCAGGTGGGATATGTCACCCCATCCCACCATGGACAGGCCCTGTGGCGTCCACAGCAAGCGGTTCACAGCCGTGTTGGTCAGCTGCCAGGTGCGCGGCGCTTGTAAATCCAAGCGGGTGGCCGCGCGGTACAAGATGTCCAACACACCACCATGCGCCACCAACACGATTTGCTGGCCCGGGTGCTTTGCAGCCAGGTCGTCTACCGTGTGCACGATGCGGGCATGCAGCGCCACCAAAGATTCGCCACCTTCAGGCGGTGCCCATTCAGGGGTGCGTTTGCGCCAGTGCCATGCGTGTTCGGCTTGGGTGGCTTCGATCTCTGCATAGGTGTGCCCCTGAAACGCACCAAAATGCCGCTCGCGCAAACCGACATGCGCCGTCACCGTTTGACCCACAGCCTTTGCAATCTCTTGGGCTGTGGCGTGCGCGCGAACCAGATCGCTGGCATAAATCGCATCGATGTCGTCGCCCTTCACCAGCGCTTGGGCCAAAAGCTGCGCTTGGCGTAGGCCCGACGCGTTGAGCGGGATGTCCAAATGGCCTTGTAGCCGGGTATCCAGGTTCCAAGCGGTTTCGCCGTGGCGAATCGCCAAAATTCGGGTGGGTTCAGACATATGGGGCCAAGCGGTTCAACGCGGCAGTTCAATATTGACCCGGCGCAACCCGGGCGGCGGGTTGGGAAAATTGGCCAGCGCGGCTTGAAACAGCGTGGCAAAAATCGGCACGCTGTCGCTCCAAGGGCCTGCGTGGCTGGCGCGGGTTTCGTACACCACTTGGCCCGATGTCAGGTCGCGCATGACGACGCTGACTTCACGGCGGTAATGTGTGGGCGGCGGAAAGCGCATGCCCAGTCCTAGCCCGATGTGTGAGCCAAAACCTGAGCCGATGGTGATGCTGCCGTAGGGCGTCCAGCCCGGCCCCAAGGGCCGTCCCCAAGGGTCGGCCAAGTAGTGGTCACCACTGAAGCCCACCATCACACTCAGTTGGGCCGCAGCATCGTCGCGCACCAGGCCCACGGCGGTCATGGCGGCTTGGGCTTGTTGTTCGGCCAGTCCGGCTTCGGGGTTGTGGATTTGTGAAGGCAGGCGCTCAAATCGGTACTTGGCGCCTTGCAGGCTCATGCCCGCGGGCACAGCCGGGACCGAGACCACATCGCTGTCGATCAAGCGCATCGAAGCACAAGCCGACAGCAGACCCAGGGCCGCAGTGGCCAAGGCCAAGGCCAAGGTAAAACGTCGAACGATGGTGTTCATAAAGCTGCTCTCCTGCGGGTTCACATTGAAATGAGCTGTATGCCGGGCAAAGAGGCTTCTTTGAATTCATCCTCGTCAAAAGCTTTGTCGCCGTCGTCCGATTCGATGCCGGTGATTTTCAGGTCCTTGAAGCCGTGAAGTTTGGCGTCCATCAAATGCGAGGGCACCACATTTTGCAAAGCCGCAAACATGTTTTCAATGCGACCGGGGTGCTTTTTTTGCCACTCGCGCAGCATGTTGCCCACCTGCAGGCGTTGCAAATTCTCTTGGCTGCCACACAGTGTGCAGGGGATGATGGGGAACTGTCGGTGCGCCGCCCAACGGATCAAATCCGTCTCGGCCACATAAGCCAGCGGGCGGATCACCATGAACTCGCCGTTGTCGCTGACCAACTTGGGCGGCATGCCCTTGAGCTTGCCGCCAAAAAACATGTTCAAAAAGAAGGTCTGCAGCATGTCGTCGCGGTGGTGGCCCAGCGCCAACTTGTTGCATTTGAGCTCGCGCGCCACGCGGTACAAAATGCCCCGGCGCAGGCGCGAGCACAGGCTGCACATGGTCTTGCCCTCGGGGATCTTGTCCTTCACGATCGAGTAGGTGTCTTGCGTCTCGATGTGGAACTCGACACCCAGCGCTTTGAGGTAGGCCGGCAGGATGTGCTCAGGAAAGCCTGGCTGCTTTTGGTCCAAGTTGACCGCCACCAACTCAAAGTCGACCGGGGCGCGGGCCTTCATCTTGAGCAGGATGTCGAGCATGCCGTAGCTGTCTTTGCCGCCCGACATGCAGACCATGATGCGGTCACCCGCCTCGATCAGGTTGAAGTCACTGATGGCCTGGCCCATTTGGCGGCACAGGCGTTTTTCGAGCTTGTGGGTTTCGCGCTCGATTTTGATGGCCTTGGCCGCCGCATCGCTGGCTTGGGCCTCAGCGTCTACCCAAGTGTTTTCAATTGTTGTGTTCATGAGCTTCACCACTGTCCGGTTTCCATGCGAATGGCCACTTCGCAGTCTTCAAAAATTTCAAGTTTGGCAATCTTGACGCGCACACCCAGCACGCCGGGCAACTGCATCAGGCGGTTCGAGACTTTGCCGATCAGCGTTTCCAGCAGGTTGATGTGTTCGGCTGTGCATTCGTCGATGATGATTTTGCGCACCTTGCGGTAATCCAGCACCGCGTGGATGTCGTCGTCGCTGGGCAGCAAGGGCTGCGTGCCCAAATTCAATTCGGCGTCCACCTGTATCGGTTGCGGCTCGGTTTTTTCGTGCTCCAGAATGCCCAGATTCGCGTCAAAGCGCAGACCAGTCAGCTCCAGGGTTTGTTGGCCAGCAGGGGTTTTCATGTCGCGGCTTTGGTTTGAAAAATCTCTACCCCCACGGCCTCGCAGTCGGGGTACACATCGGGTTTGCAGCTGGACAGGCGCACCGCCTGCACCTGCGGGTGGGCGATCAACTCGCGCATCAGGTCGTCGCACAAGGTTTCCTGCAGCACAACATGCCCGATGGCGATACGCTTGGCGATCACCTCGCGGATGAAGTCGTAGTCCACCACCTCGGCCAAGTCGTCCTGCGTGGGGGTGGATGCGCTGAAAGGCACAAACAACTCGACATTGAAGACGATGCGCTGGGGGCCAAGCTTTTCAAAGTCGTGCGCGCCGATGCGCACGTCCACCGTGTGGTTGCGTAAAAACAGGCGGCGGCAATTCAGCGCCAACTGGGTCATCAGCTCGCTCATGCAGCGCCTTTCGGGTCAGCCAAAAACATCACGTCGCGTGCCAAAGGCACCAGGTGCTGGCCGTTGTCCACACACACGGTGGTGCCGGTGATGCAGGGGTTTTGTGCCAAAAACAGGCAAGTGGCGGCCACTTGTGCCGGGTCGATCGGGTGGCGCAGCAGGTTCACGCGGCTGTTGCGGTCAAAGTTTTCTTGGGTTTGCGGGCCGCTCAAAAACATCAGGCCCGGGGCCACGCCACACACCCGCAAGGGGGCCAAGGCTTGCGCCTGCAAAGCCACGGCGCGCTCCAGTGCGAGCTTGGAGACGGTGTACGAAAAATAGTCGGGGTTCAGGTTGAACACCTTTTGGTCCAAGATGTGGACCACGCTGCGCTGACCGGGACGAGTTTCAGGAGCGGCTTGTTGGGCCATCAGCGAAGCCAGCGTCATGGGCGCGATCAAATTCACTTCCAGCTGCAGGCGGGCACCGGGCAGGTCCATGTCGGTGCCCTCGTCCGGCTCGAACAGCGAGGCGTTGTTCACCAAGCAGTCGAGCGGGCCGTGGCATTGCATGATGTGCGCCATCATCTGTTCGACTTGGTCGCTCTGGGCCAGATCGGCTTGCACACATTCCACATGGCTCCCTGCGGCCTGCAGTTCAGCCTGCAGCGCCTTGGCCGCATCGGCCGAGCGTTGGTAATGGCACCACACGCGCCAGCCCGCCGCCGCAAATTGGCGGACGATCTCGGCGCCCAGGCGGTGAGCGCCTCCAGTGACCAGAACTTGTTTCATGAATGTGAGCAGCTTGCGTTCAAGGGGATGACTGGCCAGCGAAGTTTGGTTCAAAAAGTTTGTCACCCCGAACTTGGTCCGGGGGGCCATGCTTGCTCAAGCATGGATGCCGGGTCAAGCCAAACGCCAATTATCGGCCAAGCCATGGATTCAAACCCACTACCCCGTCACAGTACCCCGTCACAGTACCCCGGCTAAGCCCTGCACGCCTTGGGCGACAATCAGCAGCTGCCCATGTCGAATTTCCATCCCCCTTTTGAATTGACCTCGCTGATCCACCAGGCCATTGCCCGAGCCGGCGGCTGGATCGGGTTTGACCGTTTCATGGCCATGGCCTTGTACCAGCCGGGGCTGGGCTACTACACCAATGCCTTGCAAAAGTTCGGCACCATGCCGTCTTCGGGCAGCGACTTTGTGACCGCGCCGGGCAT
The DNA here is from genome assembly GCF_044361645.1 of Limnohabitans sp. Lineage (GTDB taxonomy): Bacteria > Pseudomonadota > Gammaproteobacteria > Burkholderiales > Burkholderiaceae_C > Limnohabitans_A. The sequence goes on from NZ_JBIKIL010000035.1 coordinate 25,318, forward strand.
GTCCCCGCTGTTTGGCCAAACCTTGGCCGCGCAGGTACGCCAAGCCTTGCAGGCCACGGGGTCCAACGAAGTGTGGGAGTTTGGCGCGGGCACCGGGGCTTTGGCCCTGCAACTGCTGGACAACTTGGGCGATGCGGTGCGCCGTTACACCATCATCGATTTGTCAGGCACTTTGCGCGCCCGTCAGGCCGATACCTTGTTGAAACACGCCGACAAAGTGGGCTGGCGCGACGCCTGGCCCGATGCCATCGAGGGCGTGGTGCTGGGCAACGAGTTGCTCGACGCCATGCCGGTGCAGCTCTTGCAGCGTACGCAAGGCGTCTGGCATGAGCGCGGTGTGGTCAGCGTGGCCGAAGCTGATGGCCTTGGCTTTGCCTGGCAAGACCGGGTCACCGATCTGCGCCCGCCTGTGCACATCGAAGGCGAGCACGACTATTTGACCGAAATCCACCCCCAAGCCGAAGCCTTCATCGCCAGCCTGGCCGAGCGCTTGCTGGCTGGGCGGGGTGGGGCGGCGTTTTTCCTCGATTACGGCTTTCCCGAGGCTGAATACTTTCACCCCCAGCGCCTCATGGGCACCGTGATGTGCCACCAGCTGCACCAGGCCGACGGCAACCCTTTGGTGTCGGTGGGTCAAAAAGACATCACGGCCCACGTGAACTTCACCGGGGTGGCGCTGGCCGCGCAAAACGCCGGGCTGCAGGTGCTGGGCTACGCCAGCCAAGCCTGGTTTTTGCTGAATTTGGGCCTGGCCGAACGCATGGCCAGTGCCAACTTGGCCGAACGCAGCCAAGCGCAGCGCCTCATCAACGAGCACGAAATGGGCGAGTTGTTCAAAGTGGTCGGTTTTGCAACCTCGGCCGACTGGGCCGCTCAGGGCTTTGCCCAGGGCGACCGCTCGCACCGCCTCTGAACGGCATCAAGGCTGGCTATGTTGCGTTGGCTCATCGTGGTGTTTTTGGCGCTGATCATTTTCAGCGGCCTGCAAAAATGGCTGCAAAAAATCGGCATCGGCCGCCTGCTGGGTGACTTCCGCTTTCGCCTGTTCGGCCGCGAATTTTTCATTCCCATCACCAGCACCTTGCTGTTGAGCATGGTGGCTGCGGGCATTGCACGGTGGGTCTGATGCCTGTGTGAGCCCTGGGTTGAGGGCCTTCAACCCAGACGTGTTACAGTGCGTCACGCCATTGGCGACTTATGCCCATCTCGCTCTTACCCGAGCCGATAGCGCATCCCGGCAGAGGGATGCCAGTCTTGTCCTCCACTGTGCTCATCGCCCGCCATGCTTTTAAAAGCTGGGCTCAGACGATTTTTTTGCTTCCCTTTCATGCACCTCTGCACGGTGCGGTTGTTCGCCAAGCTTTGCAGCTGGCATTCGAGGGAGCTTTTTGGCAGCAGGACATGCCAAAACCGTTCCGCCAAACAGCCCCCTCGAGGGCCTTGTGTGCGGTTCGACCCCCTTCGTTAAAATACATGACTCTTTTCTATTGTTCACACCAACCCATCAACATGGGAAAATTCCGAATTCAGCCCTGCTCCAGGGCTTTGCCCAATGGCGCATTTGGCGCGCAAGTGTCCGTGGCCAGTGGCCGTGGCAGCGCCAGCACCGACCGTGTGATGCGGTTTGTTCCCGAATTCGCCACACCGGCCGCCGCCAGCCAATACGCCCTCAACGAAGGCATGTTGTGGGTGGAGCGCCAGACGACGAAACCGATCCTGCTTTGAGAAAGACGTTTTAAATGGCTAAAGAAGAACTGATTGAACTGATGGGTGTGGTCAACGAGGTCTTGCCCGACACGCGTTTTCGCGTGACTTTGGACAATGGCCATCAATTGATCGCGTATTCGGCCGGCAAGATGCGCAAAAACCACATCCGCATTTTGGCGGGTGACCGCGTGACGCTGGAGCTCTCGCCCTACGACCTGAGCAAAGGGCGCATCAGCTTCCGTCACTTGGCTGGACGTGCACCGATGGCGCCGCGCCGCCCAGCGGCCCGCTGAGGGCCTTGTTCAGTTTTCAAGTTTTTTGCGCACCACAAATGCCTTGTGCGCGAGCGCTTTGACATTTGCTTTTTACCCGGCAATGCCCGCATCAGGGCAATTGCATTGAGTCACTCAGCCCTCGATCTCTGGGTCGAGTTGGACGTTGGGCAACTCCAACAACAATGTCGCGCAGCCCTGGGTTGAGGCGCGCGGGTCTTCTAAGTCATCCCACCAACTCGCCTGCATGGTCCCACCGTGTCGCGCCATGACCATGCGGACAAACTCCAGTCCAAGGCCAAAGCCTCGCACCATGGGGTCTCTGGGCTCCTCGCCCACGGTGTTGCGAATTTGAACGACCGCGAACCCTTGTGTTTGTCTCTCGACTCTGGACGTGTTCACCCAAATTTGGCCACCGGTTTGTCCGTGGTGCAAAGCATTCACAAGGGTGTTGACCAGTGCCCGAACCACCAAGTGGGCATCGCACTCGATGGCCAGTGGGTAGTCGGTTTCCTCCAGAACAAAGCGGGTGTTTTGTTGTTCTGCCAAGTCCTTGACTTGGGCCAAGGCATCGTCGAGCAGGTTGCTAAGCAAATGCACGTCTTTGTTCAATTCGGCCAATGTGGCTTGGCTGTAGTCAATGAAGCCGTCCATCATCGCCATCAGGCGTTCGGTGTAAGCCACAATGTCGCTCGCTGAGCGGATGATTTGCCGTGCCTCCACCGGCTGTCGCGCCAAGCGCTCGGCCACAGCCGCAATGGCCGCTACGGGCGTGCGCATGTCATGCGACAAAAATGCCAAAGTCTTTTGTCGCTGTTCCTCTTGCTGACGCAGGGGGGTGATGTCGTGAATGCGCAGCATGTGCAGCGGTAAAGCAGCAGGGCCCAAAAGGCTGCTTTCTGTGCACAAGCAATACAGGGTGCTTTTGGGGGAAGTTATGTGTATCAAGCTTGCGGGTGATATGGGCTGCATCGGATCAAAGCCCAGTGCTTGACGCACATCAGCCAGGGTCATGCTTGAAATCTCATCGTCCGAAATTTGCTTATGCCACAACAGCCAGCGCGTCATGCTGGGGTTGGCGGTGACCAGGTGGCCTTGACCGTCGAAAACAGCCAAGGCATCTGGCATTTGCAAAACGATGGCATCGAGCAAGCGCAAGTGGTCATTCAATTCGGTGGTGCGCGAAAGAAGCTGCGAACTGACTTGGTCAATTGGGTCTCGCCACATGCTGGGCTTGTCTTGCTGTGGCGGCGATCTGGGTGGATTTTGCGTTGCGCCCAATTTAAAGGACGTTTGTGACAACAGTCTGAGTTGCAGTTTCATGAAGCTCAAGGCGTGTTCGAGCTTGCGTGAAACCAAGTAAAGCCACCCAAAGGGCAGGGCCAAACAAAACGGGATGGCCCCCAACCACCAGTTAAATTCGGCCAAACTCAAGCTCATCAAGGCCATGACCAAGCCAATGCAAACCGCATGCAAGCGCAGCATCACGCCACTGCGCCAGGCGCAAGTGAGCAGTATCAAAACCATCAGCATGCCGGCGCTGAGTGCAAACACGTGCAGGCGTGGTGCTGCGTTCACCCACTTGTCATTTAACACGTTGTTCAAGTCACCGGCCAACAGATAGACCCCTGGAATCGGCATCCCGGTCAGGCCTGTTTGGGGGGTGACATGCATGTCTCCCAAGCTGCTGGCTGTGGCCCCGACCAGCACCCATTTGTCCCGCATCATGGCCAGAGAAAAATTGGGGTCCAGTGCTTGAGACAAAGACAAGCTGGGAAAACCACCATCCGGATTCATCCTGCGCGTCAACACTTCGGTTTGCGCAGGGGGTGGGCGGCGTATTCTTTGTTGACCCACCAAGGCCATGGCCACCGCCATGTGGGGCATGCCATCAAGCCAAGGCTGCATGCCTCGGACCACGCCGTCGCTGTGAAAGCGCAAGTGAATATGTCCCAGTGCAGCGGCACCGGACAAAGAAGCCGTCGGCCTTTGCCACAAATGTTCAGGCGCAGCACCGGCGATTTTCGCTGTCTCTGTTGGATCCGTTTGGCGTGTCGCCAGCACCACCGGCAGTTGTTGCATGGCCAGGGACATTTCGGCATCCTCTGGTCTTGCATCCAAAAAGAGGATGTCCATGCCCACCACCCTGGGCCTATGCTCTGGGTGCGCTAAACGATGCAGCAATTGCGCATAGTGGCTGCGCGAAATTGGCCACCCGCCCAATTCGGCAATGCTGAGTTCATCGAGCGTAATCACCACAATATCGCTCGAATGGGTGATTTCGGCCCACTTAAAAACCTGATCGTCTAATTTGTAGACCAAGGACTGGCCCAGCTGGGACCAAGTCAAAAAGCTCAACACCAGCAGGGGCAGTGCCACCGCCAAGATGCGGTCAATCAGTTGACGCGCATTCTGGGTCAGGCTTTTGGGCTCAAGGTTTACCGGTGTAGACATTGACAAGCTGGAACTGCCCCGTTTGGGATACCCAATGCTCAGGATTTCCAGATTCTCCGTGCTCTGGTAAATGGCTCAAGTGGTAGCGGTATGCCCCGGGTTTCAGGCCACCGACCCACAAGGTCCCGTTGTCAGGCGCTGTCACGAAGAACCGCATGTCTGTGGTGTTTGACGCACCCCTGTTTTCAAGGGAGAGTGTCAGGCGCATAGGCCGACCGTTGAAAAAGCTGGTGTCAAATGCTGCGCTGCAAAATCCGCCTTGGATTCCAGCACTTTCATGGCACATGGCGTACGTGTGCTCAAGTCCTTGTAAGCCTGCAGAATCGATGCTGGAGACAAACCAAACTTGTGCCATGGTGCTCAGCATGCGTGTGGGCAATTTCAAAGGCTGTGCGCTCAGCTCGCCGTTCATCGAGAAGTGGTTGACGCTTGGGTTTTGCCGCCAGCTGTAGGCGACGGCCTTGGGCTCTTGTGCAAACAACAGGTTGCCTGAGCCTGAAGGGTTTTGAGGCAGAAACTGTTGGAATTGGGGCGCAGCGGGCAGCGCAGTCGGCATTGCGCTGGTCCCTCGGGCGTCCACCCACTGACCGATGCCAGTTTGCAGCTGACTGGTGGTGTTGTCGTTCAGGCCTTGTTGCTGCACTTCACCTTCAATCACCTCGAATCGGCTGATCTGGGTGTCGTCAAAGCCCACGCGAAACTGTGTGCCTCGAACCCCTGCAATTGCTTGGGGCGTTTGCACTTCAAAGTTTGAGCCGGACGGCCTTTTTTTCAGCACATCCACACCCATGCGTCCTTGCAATAGTTTGAAGCGAACCTGCGGCAAGCCAGAAACATTTGGAATCCGCAAGCGCTCGATTTTTACGCTCGCGCCAGAGGGCAGGTGAACGCGCGACCCGTCCGGCATGCTGAGTGTCAATTGACAACCGGCTGGCACTCGCAATACGGCACCTTCACCCACCCCATCGCCGACTTGAAGGGCTTTGGACACAGGGTGTGTTGTATCCGGCCAAAAAGCCCCTTTGCATAACACTTGGCTGACCTTGGCGCTTTGGCTCTGTGACCTGAGCCAGGCCAAGGGGACTTGCACTGTTTGTCCCGTTTTTAACTGGAGCAAATCAACATCGGGGTTGATTTGCTTCAGGTGAAGCAAGGCGCTGTTGGCATCGTTTGGCAACTTCAGCAAAAATACGACCAAATTGCTGAGCTGGTCTCCCGGTGGTATTTTGTAATCGAACAAGCTTTCAGAGGGCGCTTTTTGACTCGATGCCGGTGCCATGACCGACAAAAGCACGAGCCCGAAAAGCCCATGAACGAGGCCAGCAAACTTGATAGGGGGTAAGAGAATGTTTCGCATGAGATCAGTGTGTTGCGCCGGCTTCCAGATTGGTGGGCTCATCG
>NZ_JBIKIL010000185.1:0-4405 GCF_044361645.1 Limnohabitans sp.
GAGCCCGAAAAGTCCATGAAAGAGACCAGCAAACCAGAAAGGGGCGTTAATGTTTCGCATGAAGTCAGTGCGTTGCGTCGGCTTCCAGATTTGCGGGTTGATCACTGAGGTTGACCAGTTTATAGCCAAAACCATGGATGGCTTTGAGCTGCAAATGGCCAGATGTGCTCACCAAATCAAGGCGCAGGCGGATGCGGCAGATGTGCACATCAAGTGTGCGCGACAAGGCTTTGTCCTCGTTCCCCCAAATCTCTTGCATCAAGCGTTTTCTTGAGATGGAACGGTTGGTTTGTTCAAACAGGTAATGCGCAAGCTTGAACTCTTTTTCCGACAAACGGACAGATTGGGCTTGCTCTGACTTGGTCCATTTAACGGTGTTGCTCTGGGTGTTGAAGGCATAACCTTGCAAAACAGGGTTCAAAGCATTGGCAGGCACCTGGCTGTTGCGGCGATGCAACACATTGATGCGTGCCAACAGCTCTTTTTCTCTTACCGGTTTGGCGCAATAGTCGTCAGCACCCGACTCAAACGCCTCGACGATGTCTTGTTCGAACTGGCGGTTGGTCAAAAAAATGATGGGGGTTGACAGGCGAGCTTGCTGGCGCAACTCATGCAGCACCTTGATGCCGCTCAGGTCGGCAACGTTCCAATCCAAAATGAACAAATCAAAGGTTTCTTGGGCCAATGACTTGAGCAAAGCGCGACCAGAGTTGTAAACCATGACCGAGTGCCCGGCGGCTGTGAGAAACCCTTCAGTGTGGGCGGCAATGTTCTCTTCGTCTTCAAGGACTGCGATGTACATGTTTTTGGGGATCTGGGTTAGAAAAAAATGAATGCTTGTGGCGGGTGTGTCCTCGCCGACCAAGCCCCTGCGGGCCATCTCAATCTGAAATGAAACTGTACGAGCGCTGCCAATCTGGCAGCGCTCGTACAGTTTGATCACAAACACATATTTAATCTATCTATTCTTGGCATGTCAAATTGTTAATTGATGTTAAATTCGGTCATTTTAGTTGTCTTATGAAAGGTGTTTTAAGCTTGAATTTACGATGTCCTTGGATCATGGGTACCAAGCTTGCCCTAAATTCGTGAAATTCAAAAAACTTACAGATCAACTGCATTCCTTGGATGCAGTTCGAAGACATTTTTTAATTTAACGTGTAGTTTTCTTTGTAAATTGAATGACCCTCTTAACATTATTTAACATTTGAGTGATTCACTTTTAAGAAAATTTGTCGTTAGTTAGTTTTTATCTAAAAATTCTCCTAAAGTATCAAAGTCATGACTTCCTACATTCTTGAGAAAAGCAACATTTCATTCAAGGCCAGCCATGGTGCAAAAGCACCAAGTCAAGCGATTGCTGAGCTGAATGGAGCCGAGGGCAAACAGGTCACGGTGGTGCTGGCCGAGCGTGGTCACAGCTACAAAATCGTTCGTTCAGACACCAAAGAACCGGTCAAGCCCCTCAAGGTGATCCGAGCGGGCAAGCATTTGCAAGTGATTTTCGAGGAGGGTGATACCTTAGATTTGCTTGACTTTTTTGAGTCTGAGCATGGCCCATCTGCGGAGTTTGTGCTGTACCTCAATGCCCCCGAGTGCCCCTACGTGGTCATCGAAACAACTTTGGATGTGCCAGCCAGTGCGGCTTCTGCGGGCAATACCTCCGAAGTGTTGTGGGCCGCCGATGGTGCCGCAGCGCGCATGTGTTTTTACATGCCACTGCCGCCAGACGTGCCGACCGCTGGTGAAGCAAGCTTGGCATTGGTTCCAAGCTTGGGCTTGATGCCTGGCATCGCCAGTTTTGCCGCCATCGGTGCCGCTGCCAGGGCAAGCGCTGCGGCTGATGATGCTGGGGGCGAGTCAAATCCCGGCAGCGGCACGGTGGTCTCAGGGCGTTTGGTGGCTGGACCCGTCGTGCAGGGCCATGACCTGCAAATGACACTCTACGACTTGGCTGGCAATGTTTTGGGCACGCAGCGTCTTGATGAGCAAGGTTTTTACGCCATCAACATCGGTTCTTACCTGGGCGGCATTGTCGCCATGGTCAGCGATGGCGGCATCAACAACGTTCTTGACTATTTCGATGAAGGCATGCGCGCCGGCAAAGACCTTGACGCCGTGCTGATGGCCGTGGAGGTGGTCAGAAGCACCAACGCGCGCGTGATTTTGAACGTCAACGAAGCCACCACCGCAGCCGCTCAATTGAGTGGGTACAACCCCAATGATGGCTCGGGCTTTGTCGGGGGGGCAGATCCCCTGGCCACCATCGAGTTGGCCAATGCCAAAGTGGCCAATGTGGTTCAAGTCACAGGCTCCTTGACGGCTGCAGATGCCCAGCCCCTCTACAACGCGGATGGATCGCTCAATGGCCAAATGAACATGCTGGGCATGTTTTTGGCATCAATGTCCGGCATGGCCTTGCTCACCCCCACGACGGGCGATGCCATTGCGGCATTTGCCATCGGCATCCAAACCAGCAGCACTGGGCCCAAGCTGAGTGATGAGGCCCAGGCCATGGTGATTTTGGGCGCTGTGCGTTCAGGTATTTCGCGTGAAGAGATCACCAATGTCTTGCAACCTGGTTCTAGCGATTCGGCGCAAAGCTTTGTCGCAAGCCCTCAAGCCATTCAAGAACTGACGCCGACCCTCGCCGCCAACCTGACAGAAGATCAAGCGACCGAGGTGCGCAATTCGGGACAAACTCTTTCTCCCGCAGTTTTGATGGTTTTGGATGCTGGTCGGATGAGCGCTTACGCCACCGCATCCGTCAAGATAGCCAACTACGCCCAAGACAATGGTGCGGCAGCTTTGACAGATGCCAGCAAAACCCCGGTGCTTGTCGATTACATGGCCTTGGGCGTTGTCGGCCTTGGAGGGGCCAACCAGCCCACGGTGGCCATGCTCAACACCGCATTGGCCGACCCTGATGTCCTTGGCATCATGGCCAGCCATCGAGTGGACGTGCAAGCCATCGTAGATGCCTATGCCGCAGTGCTCACCAGCGCCGATGGCACGGCCAACAACGGCGCTGCCCTGCCTACGCGCGCGCACTACGCCTTGCTGGGCATCAATGGGGTGGAGACACCTGCAGTTGAAAAATTGCTGGGCTTGGTCATAGACGGTAAATCAAGGGGTGACGTTGACACGGTGCCCAAAATTCAGGCGCTTGCCTTGCTTGTACAAAAAGTCTTGAACGGGAGCGCCAGCAAAGCAGAACTGGAAAGCCTGGGTATTCCCGGTGTGACCTCTGAAAATTTGGATGCCGTGCTCGCCGCCTTGGCCACAGCCACCAGTGTCAATCAAATCACTCAGGTGTTAGCGGCGCCTACACAAACGGCCACCATCACCTCGGTGCTCGATGATGTGGGGACCAAAACCGGCGCCTTGATCAGTGGTTCGGACACAGACGACACCTTGCTGCAAATCACCGGTACTTATTCCGCCGACTTGCTTGCGGGTGCCAAGGTGGTCTTGTACAGCGGCGCAACGCGATTGGGCCCAGTCACTTTAGACACTGGCAACAGAACTTGGACTTACTCCAACACCAGCCCTTTCACCAGTGGACAAGTGGTGCAGCTCAAAGCCATTGTGGAAGGTGCGACCTTGATGCAAGGCACGCCCAGCCCGGTTTTCATTGTCAACATCGACACCACAGCGCCCACGCTCAGCAGCACAGCACCCAGCACCTCGTTGACCACATTGGCGGGCAATGCGGGCAACAGCGCAGGCGAGGCCATCACGCTGACCATCACCTTTGGCGAACCGGTGCAAGGTTTGACCAGCGGCAGCAACAGCACTGTCTTCACGGTGGCTGGCACGGGCGTTGACGCCACCTGGGGCGGCACAAACGGCAGCAACACCCGCACGCTGACCTATACCGTGCAGGCCGGACAAAACGGCCAAGCTGCGATTGACGAAGCAGCGCTCAAAGCGGCCTTAGAAGCGGTCATCACTGATGTCGCAGGTAACCCCTTCAGCTACAGCGGCAATATTGCCAACATTGACAGCATCGCCTTGCCGGTCATTGACACCACCGCGCCCAGCTTGGTCATCACCGACAGCGAAGCGGGCACGGCCAACGCGCCGGTGCTGTTTAACTTCAGCTTCAGCGAAGCCGTGGCCGACTTTGAGCTGAGCAAGATCACCATCACCGGCGGCACGGCCGGCGCGCTCAACCAGACCAGCGCCACCCAGTTCAGCCTGGTGGTCACGCCCAACGCCAACAGCACCACCCCGATCACGCTCAGCGTGGCCGCAGGCAGCGTGCGCGACCTGCAGGGCAACGCCTTGGCGGGCACGGTGTCGGTCAGCCAAGCGGTCAACACCGTCTTTGATGCCAACAACCCCGCGCCGGTGGCCGACACCACCGCGCCCAGCTTGGTCATCACCGACAGCGAAGCGGGCA
>NZ_JBIKIL010000023.1:0-35348 GCF_044361645.1 Limnohabitans sp.
GAGAGTCACGCGCTCTTCGGGTTGGATCTGTTTGTAGTGTTTCAATGGAGTGATTTGCATCTTCGGACCTTACAGGGTTTGCAGGTGTTGCACTTCACTTTTGAATCCGCCCAGTCAAACCATCGATACCTTCACAGTCTTTGGTTTTACGCGTAACAAGGGTCAAGTTGACGGCCAAAGCAATAGCGGCGATTTGCGCTTTAGCTGTGTCTATGGGTCTGCCTGCCAACTGGCTTTGTGCTCTGACCATGGCGTATTGCGTCACAGCAAGACCGCCGAAGTCAACACACGGCCAACGAAGTCTTCTTCAAAAATTGGCTGGCTGCGAGCGTCATGGCTTGGTGGCGTTTTCCAGCAGGCAAAAGGGCGTTACTGTCAAAATTTCTGCGTGTGTGACAGCACTGGTTTGCAAGTGATGAACCGATTGGGGGGTGACGCTCCAAGAGAGAAGCTGAGGAGCGGTCTCTGACCGCTAAAGCGCCCCAGCAAACCCATCGCGGCCGGAGGCCGATCCTGTCAAGAGCCATTGCTGTGGGTTGCCGCTCCTAGCTCGAAGCTGGGTGGGAGCGGTCTCTGACCGCGAAAGGGCCCCGGCAAATCTATCGCGGCCAAAGGCCGATCCTACCAAGAGCCATTGCTGTGGGTTGCCGCTCTTGGCTCGAAGCTGGGTGGGAGCGGTCTCTGACCGCGAAAGAGCCCCGGCAAACCCATCGCGGCCGGAGGCCGCTCCTATTTGAATGGAGAGCGCAGATGTGTGGCCTTTGACAAGTGCCTGCATTTGAAGTGATGGGTTTGGTATGAAAAATCACAAAAAACAACAAATTTAGAACGACTGATCGGGCTTTCTTGTGGTCAAAAAACCTCAATTGGCTAGGTTTCAGGGCATTTTGTGGAAAAAACGTCCTCATTAACGTTCAAATATTGTCAAATTTAAGATTTTAAGCGAAAAAATCTATATAATAGTTACTTATGACAAATTTACATGTCGACGCATTGCTGCAGGAATTGGCCACCGAAATGGCCTTTTTGTCGCCCGACAGCGCCCGAGGCTTGGTGGTGATGGCGGCTGCATTGGGCCAGCTCCAGCAGCTGCCGTCGGTCACGGCGTCGGCCGATGCCATGCAAGCGCTGGCGCAGTGCCTGGCGCTGTGCCAGCCTGCGGGGGGCGCGGGCTTGGCCCCGCCGCAGCTGGAGAAGCTGCAAACGGCTTTCGAGCGCATGGCCAATGCTTTGTACGGCGTCCAGTCTGCGCCAGAGGCCAGCGCTTTGGCTCAGCCGAGCGTGCACACAGCGTCGGTCCAAGCTGCGCCAGCCGCTCAGGCTGCAGCTCAAGCCGCAACCGAAGACGATGTGGGCCGCTTTTTCATAGGCCCTGACGACGACTTGGAGTTGCTCAACGAGTTTTGCAACGAAGGCCGCGACCTGCTCATTCAGGTGGAGCAAGGTGTGCTGGTGTTGGAGGACAAGCCCCGCCACAAAGACACGCTCAACCAGGTGTTCCGGGCCTTTCACACCTTCAAGGGCGGGGCGGGTTTTTTAGGCATTGCGCCCATTCAGCTGCTGGCCCACCATTTGGAGTCCCTGCTGGACGCGGCCCGCAAAGACCAGCTGCCCATCGATCAAACGGTGATCGACGTCATATTGGCGGGCGGCGACGCCTTGCAAAAATACGTCAGCGCCATCGCCCGGCAGCTGGCAGGCGAAGACCGGGGGCAGGCCATTTTTGTGGCCACCGCCGAGCTGCTGCAGCGCATTGAGGCTTGCTTGGCGGGCGAAGCTGCACCGGCAGCTTTGGCCTCGGTGGCGAGCACCACACCCACTGCGCCACCCACGGTCTTTGCCGCCACCGGGCTTGCGCTGCCCGGGCAGCCGACCCTCACGGCGCCGCCCGAGTTGTCGCCTCAGCTGGCCCAGGCCGAGCCTGTGGCCTTGCCGCAGCCGCCCGAAGTGGCCGAAGCGCTGCCCGCCGTGGCGGAAAACCCGGTGTTGGCGGTGCCTGCGCTTGCCAAACCTGTGCCAGCCGCAGGACCCGACAAAGCAGCCGCAGCAGGCCGACCAGCCCAAATGGCCAGCACCGGCAAGGCGGCACGCAACGAGGCGCTGGCCAATTTCGTCAAGCTCGACACCCACAAGCTCGATGCGCTGGTGGACCTCATGGGCGAGTTGGTGATTGCGCAGTCCATGGTGGTGCAGCACAGCTTGGTGCAGCAGCTGCGCGACCGCGAGCTGGACCGCCATTTGCGCCAGCTCTCGCGCATCACCACCGACTTGCAGCGCAATGCCATGTCTTTGCGCATGGTGCCGATTCGCTCGACCTTCCAAAAAATGAACCGCCTGGTGCGCGATTTGGCCGCAGCGCAGCACAAACAAGTGCAGCTGATCTTGAGCGGCGAAGACACCGAGCTGGACCGCAACATCGTCGAAGAGCTGGCCGACCCGCTGCTGCACATGATGCGCAACGCCGTGGACCACGGCATTGAGTCGCCTGCCGACCGGCTGGCGGCGGGCAAAAGCGCGCAAGGCAGTATTGAGTTGCATGCCACCCACCAAGGCGGCGGCATTTTGATCCGCATGCGCGACGACGGCCGGGGCCTGGACACGCAGCGCATTTTGAAAAAAGCCTTGCAAAAAGGCCTGATCACCGCCGACGACGCGCCCACCGACAAGAGCATTTTCAACCTGATTTTTTTACCTGGTTTCTCTACAGCCGAGGCGGTCACCGACATCTCAGGCCGGGGCGTGGGCATGGACGTGGTGCGCGGCAACATCGCCCGGCTGCGCGGGCGCATTGACATCACCTCGGCACCCGGTGCGGGCACCACTTTTGAGATTTTCTTGCCCCTGACCCTGGCCATCATCGACGGCATGCTGGTGGGCGTGGGCCAAGAGCGTTTTATTGTGCCCACGCTGACCATCCGCGAGTCTTTGCGGCCCCAGCCGAACATGGTCAGCACCGTGCAAGGCAAGGGCGAGCTGATCCGGGTGCGCGACAAGCTCATTCCCTTGGTCCGCCTGTCGGACAAGCTGGGCCTGGTCAGCCAGGTGCGCGACCCCTGCGAGGGCATCGTGATGGTGGTGGACTCGGGCGTGCGCAGCCGCGCCTTGTTGGTGGACAGCCTCATTGGCAAGCAAGAGGTGGTCATCAAGTCGCTGGGCCAGACCTTCAAGCACCAGCGGGGCATGTCGGGCGCGGCCATCTTGGGCGACGGCCGGGTGGCCCTCATCATCGACCCCGAGGCGATCAGCCAGTTGGGCAGCGTTGCCGAGGCGGTGCCATGAACGCCTTCCTTCACATTCAGTCAAAGGCCTCTTCACCATGACGCTCACCCAAAGCCTGCCCCGCGCAGGCAAGTACCTGACCTTTGCCGTGGCCCAAGAGCGCTACAGCGTGCCGGTGCTCAAGGTCAGAGAAATCATGCGGCTGTGCCCGGTCACGCCGGTGCCGCGCATGCCCGCCTACATCAAAGGTGTCATCAACCTGCGCGGCAAGATCGTACCCGTGGTGGATTTGCGCGAGCGCTTTGGCTTGGGCGCAGCCGAGGACACCGAGCGCATCTGCATCGTCGTGGTGCAGGTCGAAGAGCCCGACGGCGCCAGCCGCCTGACCGGGATGATTGTGGACGTGGTGGAGGAGGTCTCGCAGTTTCAAAGCGACGACCTCGAGCCCCCGCCCGACTTTGGCGATGCCGTGGACGCGCGTTTCATTGTGGGCATGGCCAAAACCCGGGGGCAGGTCAAAACGCTGCTCGACATCGACCGTCTGCTGGGTTTTGTGGGGCAGATCGACGTGCGCGCTCTGCACACACGCTCAGCTGAACTTTGAACACGACTCTTTAAAGGGCCTGAACCATGTTGAACTTGAAAAAACTCGTCGCCGGCTTTGCTGTGCTGTTTCTAGGCAGCCTGGCCGGTATCCCAAGCTTGAGTTATGTGCTGACCGAGCCCATCCGCATTGGCGGCCAGCTCTACAACCAGATTGCGCACGAAAAAGACCTGCTGGCCGCCGTGCTGCCGCCGCCTGCTTACCTGATTGAGACCCACTACATGGTGACCAGTGCCATGGTCACTGTATTTCAGACCAATGGCTCCACCAAGATCAGCAGCGAAGGCGAGGGCAAGCGCCTGGTCGAAAGCGCACCACGACTGATGAAGGAGTACAACGAAACCTATGCACAGTTTGCCAAGGGCGCGCTGACTGACCCGCGCCTGTTGCCTCTGCTGGAGGCCTCGGACAAGCCGGTTCGCCGCTACTTCAGCATCCTCACACAGAACTTCCTGCCCATTCTCGATGCCGGCGATCCGACCAAGATTCGCAATGAGTACGACCAGATGGTCAAGGCCTACGAAGAGCATCGCAGTGCCGTCGATATTTTGGTGGCCAAGACCAATGAGAGCACCCGGGAGACGCTGGAAAAAGCCGAGCAGATTCAAAGTCAGGTGGTCTGGAGCATCGTGGCCTTGGCCATCGGCGGTCTGGTGATAGGACTGCTCTTGGCCTGGGTCGCTTACCGGGTGTCCATCAAGCCCCTGACCAGCGTGGCCCGACTCATTCATGAGGGTACAGAAAAAAGCCGCCGGGCTTCCAGCCAACTCACGCTGGCCAGCCAAAAACTGGCGCAAGGCGCCAACGAGCAAGCCGCCGCCATTGAGGAGACCAGCGCATCGCTCGAAGAAGTCTCCAGCATGATCCACTCCACGGCCAACAACGCCGAGCAGGCCAAGCAGCTGGCCTCAGAAACCCGGGCCTCGGCGCAAGAGGGCGTGAGCAACATGACGCAAATGACGGTGGCCATGGACGCGATCGAGCGCTCCAGCAGCGATGTGGCCAAGATCGTCAAAAGCATCGACGAGATCGCCTTTCAAACCAACATTTTGGCGCTCAATGCGGCGGTGGAAGCCGCCCGCGCTGGCGAGGCAGGCGCCGGTTTCGCTGTGGTGGCCGACGAGGTGCGCTCGCTGGCCCAGCGCAGCGCCACGGCGGCGCACGAGTCGGCCGAAAAAATCGAGGCTTCCCTGCGCAGCAGCCGCACGGGTGCAGCGTCCTTGCAGCGGGTGCAGGAGTCGCTCAGCCAGATTGAAAGCAAAATTGCCCGCACCGATGCCTTGGTCGCTGAAATCACCATGGCCTCGCGCGAGCAGGCCCAAGGCATTGAGCATGTGGGCATTGCCATTGAGCAAATGAGCAAGGTGGCGCAAGACGCGGCCGACAGCGCTGGGCAAATTGCACTCGCTGCAGAGCAAACCTATGACCAGGCCCGCGAGGCCGAGGCCTTGGTGGAGCGCGGCATCAAGGTGGTGGGCTTTAAACTGCAGCGCAACGCCGCCGAGCGCGAGCACGAGGACAATGGCGGCGCTGCCCCGACGGCCGCGCGCCGGGTTCACCGCCAGCCGCGCGGCCCGGTGGGCCAGGTCAGCATGGACCGGTCCTACAGCAACCACGACGCGTCGCCAAGCGGCAAGCCCCAGCTGGGTGCACCCGAGGCGGGTGCCGAGCGCCACTTCAAGGACTTTTAAGCAGTGAACCAGGCCACAGTCCCTGTCCACGCGCCAGCAGACCGGCCGATGTCGGCTGAGGTGTTCGACCGCCTGTGCGCCTTGATCCATCAGCACAGCCGCATTCACCTCACGCCCAACAAGCTCAACATGCTGAGCAGCCGCTTGGGCAAACGCCGCCGGGAGTTGGAACTCAGCAGCTGGGACGATTACCTCGCCTGGCTGACGCAGCAAGGGCCGGACGAGATGGACATGTTGATCGACCTGGTGGCCACCAACCACACGCATTTTTTTCGCGAGGCCGTTCAGTTTGAAATTTTGCAGGCCGATCTGCTGGGCGCTTTGCTGGCCCGCAGCCCCACGGCCAAGCGTGGGCTGCGCTGCTGGTCGGCCGGTTGCTCCAGTGGCGAAGAGGTCTTCACGCTGGCCATTGTGTTGGCCGAGTATGCCCAGCGCCACCAGGCCGATTTGCGCTGGCAGATCGAGGGCACCGACATTTCGCACCGCGCCTTGCGCACAGCGGCGCAAGCCATTTACGAGCACGAGCGCTTGAACCTGCCGCAAGCGGGGCTGCTGGAGAAGTACTTTCAAAAAGGCAGCGGTCCCTACGAGGGCTTTTGCAAGGTCAAGCCCGAGCTGACGGACAAGGTGCACTTTCAGCGCCTGAACTTGTTTGGCCAGCTGCACCCCATTGCGCAGCCGCAGCATGTGGTGTTTTGCCGCAACGTGATGATTTATTTCGAGCCCGCCTCGCAGGCGCAACTGGTGCAGCGCCTGCACGACACACTGGAGCCCGGCGGCTATTTGGTGGCCGGCCACTCCGACAGTTTGCTGCGCATCCAGCACCCCTTGCGCAGTCTGGGCAACGGCATTTTTCAAAAACCCCTATCGGCTTGAAATTCTTGGAGCACGCCTTGCCAATCAAAGTACTTGTGGTGGACGACTCCGCGATGGTGCGAAAAACCATCAGCGACACGCTCGCGCACGACCCCGACATTGAGGTGGTGGGCGTGGCCAACGACCCGCTGATCGCCATGGACAAGGTGGCCCGCTTGCAGCCCGACGTGATGACGCTGGACATGGAGATGCCGCGCATGGACGGGCTGACCTATTTGCGTCAGCTGCAAAAAGAGCGCTCGCCCGTGGCCGTGGTGGTGGTCAGCTCGCTCACGCAGCAAGGCTCGCAAATTGCGCTCGACGCCATGGACGCTGGCGCCTCTGAGGTGCTGGCCAAGCCCGACGGCAGCATGTCCATTGGCGCGCTGGCGGGCAAGCTGGCCTTTCACATCAAGGCCGCGCACGCCGCCAAAAAGCGCTTTCGGCCGGCGGCCAGTGCGCCCGTGGCGCGCGCTGTGTCCCAGGGGCCCGCCCCTGTGGCCATGCTGGGCCGCCACGACAAACGCTTGATTGTGGTGGGGGCTTCTACCGGCGGCGTGGAAGCCTTGAGCCAGCTCTTGCCCGGTTTGCCTGCAGGCTTGCCGCCCATTTTGGTGGTGCAGCACATCCCGGCCTTTTTCTCCAAGGCCGTGGCCGACCGGCTGAACCAACTGTGCGGCTACCAGGTGCGCGAGGCGGTGCATGACGAGCCCATCTTGCCCGGCCAGTGTCTGATGGCGCCTGGCAACTTTCACCTGCTGGTGGCGGGCGTGCCCGGCAGCTACCGCACACGCTTGGTGCAAAGCCCGCCGGTGCACTACTGCCGGCCGGCGGTGGACTTGTTGTTTCGCTCGGCCGCCGAGCTGGCGGGCAAACACACCCTGGCGGTGCTGCTCACCGGCATGGGCAGCGACGGCGCTTTGGGCATGCAGGCCGTGCGGCGGGCCGGTGGCATCAACCTGGCTGAGCATGAAGACAGCTGCGTGATTTACGGCATGCCGCGCGCGGCGGTGCAGCTGGGCGTGGTCGATCAATCGGTGCCGATTGAGCGCATGCCGCAGGCCGTGATGGAACACCTGAGCCTGGTGGGAGCTTGAGACCATGACACCTACAGACACCTTGGCGCTGAACAGCGAGCCCGCCAACGCCTTGCTGGCGCAAGAGCGGGTGGCCCAGATGCTGCAAGACGCCCGCTTGCTGGTGGTGGACGACAGCAAAATGATGCGCATGGGCATCTCACGTTCACTCAAACAAATTGGTGTGCGCTTCATTGAGGAGGCCAGCCACGGCCGTCAAGCGCTGGAGCGGCTGCAGGCCGAGCCCTTTGATTTGATGCTGCTGGACGTGGAAATGCCCGAGATGACCGGCCTGGAGGTGCTCGCACAAATGCAGCAACACCCGCAGCTCAGGGGCTTTCCAGTCATTGTGATTTCAGGCGGGCAAGACATTGACGACGTGGTGCGCTGCATTGAAATGGGCGCCGACGATTACCTGCCCAAACCCTTCAGCCAAGTGCTGCTCAAAGCGCGCTTGACTTCTTCTATAGAAAAAAAGCGCCTGCGCGACATGGAGCAACTGCGCCGCCAGCAGCTCCAAGCCCAGCACGCGCAGCTCGAGCAAGAGCAGGAAAAAACCGAAAACCTGCTGCTCAACATCTTGCCCCGCTCGGTCTCGCAGCGTCTGAAGGCGGGCGAAAAACGCATCGCCGATGCGCATGCCGAGGTCTCGGTGCTGTTTGCCGATTTGGTGGGTTTCACCCAGCTGTCCAAGGGGCTGTCGGCGCCGCACTTGGTGGAGATCTTGGACAAAATTTTTTCAAGTTTTGACGCCATCGTGGGTGAAATCGGCGTGGAAAAAATCAAAACCATTGGCGACTGCTACATGCTGGTGGGCGGCGTGCCCGAGCCGCGCGCAGACCATGCGGTGGCCGTGGTCCAGGCCGGTTTTGCCATGCTCGAGGCCATGGAGGAGATCAACCGCCAGCACGGCACGCAGCTGCAAATTCGGGTGGGTGTGAACAGCGGGCCGGTGGTGGCCGGCGTGATTGGCATGCACAAGTTCACCTACGACCTGTGGGGCAACACGGTCAACATTGCCAGCCGCATGGAGTCCACCGGCACGCCGGGGCGAATTCACGTCTCGCCCTCGACCGCGCTGCTCTTGGGCCAGCGTTTTGCGCTCGAGGCCAGAGGCAGTGTGAGTGTCAAGGGCATTGGCGAGCTGGAAACTTTTTTTGTGCATACCCCCCCAGAAGACATGGAGGCCCCTGCGGCCAGCTTGCAATGAACGCTTTTAGTTTGACACCCCCAGTCGGCTTTGACAGCCTGGCCCAAGCTTGCGCGCAGGCGCGGGCGAGCTGGCCCGGGCTGCCCGTCATTGCCCAGGCCTGCAGCCAAAGCCTGGGACTTGCACAGCTTGAAGTGCAAGGGCCTGTCCATGAGGATGTGGCCGCCATGCTGCGCTTTGTTCAGGCGGTGGCCCAAGACATGGAGGCCTTGGGGCTCAACTGGCCTGAAGGCCTGGAGCCGGCCTACCACAACCGCCTGCACACGGCCGACGTGATGCTCACGGTCACGGCCTTGCTGCATGGCCAGCAGGCTACTGCTCAGCCGGCGGCCAGACCTTGGGCGGCGGCCTGTTTGGCGGCTGCCGTGGCGCATGATTTTGGCCACCCGGGCGGCACCAACTCGCAGCCCTTTGAGCTGGAGAGCCGGTCTTGGCAAGCGCTGGCCGAGCACACCAGCGCCTTGCCACAGCCTTGGCGCGGGCGCATCGAGTCGCTGATCTTGCACACCGACCCTCTGACCGTGCAGGCCAACCACCTGCGTGTGGCCAGCCAGGCCTTTGACTGGACCTTGCCGTGGTGCCAGGTGCTGCTCAACGAGGCCGACATTTTGCTCAGCGCCAGCACGCGCTTTGGCCCTGGGCTGAGCCAGGCTTTGGCCCAAGAGTGGCAGCGTGCGGGCGTGGCCGCCCATGCGGTGGTGGCCAGCCCGGCGGGGCGGCTTCAGTTTTTGCGTTCGGTGCGGTTTTCCAGCCCTGCTGCGCTGGCCTTGGGCCTGCCCGAGCAAGTGCAGCAGCAGTTGTTTTAAATGTGTGGCCTTGATTGCCTGGCCTTGAGCTTTTCAGTTGATTGTTTTGAGAGAGCAACCCATGAATTTTTCTGTGAACCTGGCCAAAGTGGCGGCCATGGGCACTTTGTCGCCCTATTCCCATGAGGCCATGGACGCCTATGTGCGCCACGGTTTGAGCAGCGAGGACCGCCTGTACTACCAGCTGGTCAGTGAGTTGTCTTTGGACTCGGCCGCCTTCATGCCGGGCCGCAATCTGTGTGTGGCGGGCCAACCAGCGAGTGAGGCTTATGTGGTGCGCCAGGGCGAGTTGGAGTTACAGACCGAGGGCGTGCGTTACCGGGTGGGGCCAGGCGCTGTGCTGGGGCTGGCCGCTGGCCTGGCCGGTGTGCCGCACAACATGACGGCCACGGCAGTCACGGTGGTCACCGCCAGCGTGATTCCAGTTTTCAAAGCCCTCAAGGGCATAGGCAGTTTTCACCCGGGTTTGCGCGGCATCAACCGCAACACCGTGATGCGCATCCTCAACCTCAACGCGGTACCGGAGTCCTTGAAATGAGCGGCTTTGTTGAAACCAGTTTTGCGGCAGGCGCCCATTTGTTTGAGGCAGGCCAAAAGGCAGACAAGTTCTACATCATCAAGCAAGGCACGGTGGAGTTGCTGGACAGCAAAACCGGCCAGGTGTTTGCCACCTTGACGGCTGGCCAGCCCTTTGGCGAGCAGGCGGTGTTGGCCGGTGGCGTGCGCAGTGCCACCGCACGGGCCAAAGAGCCCACGGTCTGCATGGCGCTGACGGCCACTGGCTTGCAGCAAGTGCTGTCCAAAGAGTCGGACATCAACCGCATCGTCTTTCGCGCACTGCTGCTGCAGCTGTCCATGGCCAACCAGCTGCGCCAAACCGGCTGAGATTGGCTTGACGCGCAAGGCACCGCGACAAGCAGCGGTTATTCATGCGGCTCCTGGGGCCGATATGGCGACTGTTTCGCTGCGCGGCCTGTTTATCGAAGACAATCGCCATCGATGAAAAATCGAATCAAAGCCTGGTTGCCCTCTGCCGACACCGTTCGCCAAAATCGTTGGCTGCGGTGGATGGGTCCTGTTCTCAATCACCCTCGGCTTTGGCACTTCAGTCGCAAGGGCATTGCTTTGGGCATGGCTTTGGGCGTGTTCTTCGGTTTGCTCATCCCCATCGCGCAGATCCCATTTTCGGCCACGATGGCGGTTGTTTTGCGCGCCAATGTGCCCATGGCCGTGGCCAGCACCTTGGTCACCAATCCCGTGACTTTTGGACCGGTGTACTACGGTGCTTACCACTTGGGCGTGTGGGTTTTGGGGCAAGATTCGGCAAAACTGCCTGAGGCGCTCCAGGCTGTGGAGGCCAAGGACAGTGTGGCCGATCGCACCTGGACCGAGGGCGTTTCGAGGTGGTTCAAGAAAATGACCACCGTTGGCAAGCCTTTGGCTGTGGGCTTGCTGATTTTGGCCTGTGTGTTTGGGGTCTTGGTTTACCTGCTGGTGAGCGTGATCTGGGTGCTCAAAACCCGTTGGAGCCGACGCCAACGCATTCGCCAACGCGAAGCCAAAAACAGCGTTTGATGCAGGCTTGCCGCCTGATCGGCTGCGCTGTGCAGCTGGTCGCTGGAGCCCCGCTTATTCAACTGGCCGTGCCAGCAATTTGTCCAGTTCTTTCTTCAGTTCGGCGGTGTTTTGAGGCAAATGAACCGTCTCAGTGGCAGCTCCCGTGGCTGAAAACAACACCACCGAGCCATTGTCCGCCTCAAAGCGACGGCCAAAGGCCTGGCCATGCGGGGCACCCAATGGGGCGACCAAAAAGGCGATGCGATCGGCGTATTCTTCCCGCAAGTCATCCATCATGGCCATCACCGCCATGCCCCCCATGGATTGGATGTCGTAGGCCAACACCAGCGCCGGTTGTCCTTGGCCAATGCGTGTCAAGTCGGTTGAGTAAGGGCTGCGTGGCAATTGGCTCCAAACCAGCGCCAGCACGCCAACCGTGATGGCTGTGTAAATCAGCCATTTGTGCCAGCGGAGAAGTCCTGGTTGTTGCGCGCTTGTCATGGGCTTGGGTCTCGAACAAAAAAACAAATGGCCAGGCGCATGCAGTCCATGCTGGGCCGATTCGGTGAAGGGTTAATGCGGGATGCGACAGTTGATTGTGAAGAAAATCTAAAATAGCGTCTTTCGAGCTGCCCGGGTTCTCACGTAGTCCCTAGGGTATTTTTTTAAGCCCCACGCTGACGAAGCACTTTTGATGACCGCCCCTTTGCTGGCCCCGCCTCTTTCTGTCCATGATTTGGCATGCGAACGCAGTGAGCGTTTGCTGTTCAAGGGCTTGAACTTTAACCTGAGCCAAGCGCAACTGTTGCTGGTCCAAGGCGGTAACGGTCAGGGCAAAACCAGTTTGCTGCGCTTGTTGACAGGCCTTGGCAGGCCGGACGAGGGTGAGGTGCGTTGGCGCGGTCAGCCCATTGCCCAGTGCCGCAACAGTTACTACCGCGAAATGGCCTACTTGGCCCATGCCAATGGCATCAAAGACGAACTCAATCCGGTGGAGAACCTGCGTTTCCATGGCGCATTGCACAACCGACCCTTTGCGCATGGCCAGGCGGTGGAAACGCTCCAGCGCTTGGGCCTGTCCCGCTGCTTGGACATGCCTTGCCGCGCCCTGTCGTTCGGTCAACGCCGCCGCGTCGCCTTGACCGCTTTGTTGCTCGCAGGTGCCAGCCTTTGGATTTTGGACGAACCCCTCACGGGCCTGGACGTGCACGCCGTGGCTTTGGTGGAGGGCCTGATCCGTGAGCACCTCAACGCTGGCGGCATGGTGGTGACCACCACCCACCAGATGATGAATTTGGACGGCTTTAACGTACAGCGCCTGCTGCTAGGTCAAGCGGCCACACCGCATGGCTTTGCAGCAGAAAGCTAGTGTGATGGTTTACTTTTTTTGGAGCGTTCTGCTGCGCGACCTCACCTTGGCCGCAAGGCGGCGCAGCGACTGGCTGTTGGCGGTGTTTTTCTTTGTCATGGTCGCCAGCCTGTTTCCACTGGGCGTGGGGCCCGAGCCCGAGTTGCTCCAGCGCATCGGCCCGGGCGTTTTGTGGGTGGCTGCCAGCTTGGCTTCTTTGCTGTCTTTGACCCGACTGTTTGAAGACGACCACCGCGACGGCAGCTTGGAGCAGATGGTGCTCTCGCCCGCCTCTTGTGTGCTTTTGGTGCTGGGCAAGGCCGCGGCCCATTGGTTGGTTTACGGCATTCCCTTGTTGTTGATCACGCCCGTGCTGGGCATTCAGTTCAACTTGCCTTGGGAGGCTATTGGGGTGCTGGTGTTTTCTTTGCTCTTGGGTACGCCGATTTTGTCTTTGTTGGGCGCTGCGGGTGCGGCGCTGACGCTGGGTTTGCGCGGCGGTGGCGTGTTGCTGACCTTGCTGATTTTGCCCCTGTACGTGCCTGCATTGATTTTTGGCTCAGGTGCCGTGGATGGCGTTCTGGCGGGCACGGGTGCCCAGGCGCACCTGTCGCTGCTGGGTGCTTTTTTGTTGGTGTCCTTGTTGGTTGCCCCTTGGATCGCAGCCGCTTCCTTGAGAGTGTCTTTGGAATGAAATTTTTTCACTACGCATCCCCCGCCACCTTCTACCCTCTGGCGGGCAAGCTCATCCCCTGGGCCGCATGGGTGGCGGGCATTTTGTCTTTGCTGGGCTTGTACATCGGCTTTTTTGTGGCCCCCACCGATTTCCAGCAGGGCGAGGCCTACCGCATCATCTTCATCCACGTGCCCGCAGCCTGGATGGGCATGGTGATCTATTTGGTCATGGCGTTTTGGGGGGCCATCGGTTTGGCCTTCAATGCACGCTTGCCATTTTTGATGATGCGGGCCCTGGCACCCACCGGGGCCATGCTGACCTTTGTCGCGCTGTGGACGGGGGCGGTCTGGGGCAAGCCCATGTGGGGCACTTGGTGGGTTTGGGACGCGCGCCTGACCTCGACTTTGATTTTGCTTTTCCTGTACATCGGCACGCTGGCGCTGTGGTCAGCGATCGACGACGTCAAGCGCAGCGACCGCGCCGGGGCCTTGTTGACCCTGATTGGCGTGGTCAATGTGCCTATCATCTATTTTTCGGTGATCTGGTGGAACACCCTGCATCAGGGTTCTACGGTTGGTTTTACGCACGCCCCCAAAATGGCCGCTACCATGCTGCAGGGCATGATGACCATGACCTTCGCCGCTTGGGCTTACACCATCGCGGTGAGTTTGGTGCGGGTGCGCCGCATCATTTTGGAGCGCGAGCGCAAAACCGAATGGGTCAATGACATGCTGGTGAAGGAGTCTTGATATGGAATGGGCCAGTTGGTCAGATTTTTGGAACATGGGGGGGCGGGGCTTTTTCGTCTGGAGCGCCTTTGGTGTCACGGCGATTTGTGTCCTGGCCGAAGTTGTTTGGCTCAGGCGCTCGGTCGGTCAATCTCGCCGCCGTCTGGCGCGCATGCAGCAATGGGATGCATCACAAGAGGAATCACAAGCATGAAATCTCGGTACAAAAAACTCTCCATCATCGCGGTCGCTTTGCTGGGTCTGGGCGGCGCGACTGCGTTGGTGCTCAATGCTTTTCAGTCGAACCTGGTGTTTTTCTTTTCGCCCACCGATGTGCACCAAGGCAAAGCACCGGTTGACCGGGTGTTTCGCATTGGCGGTCTGGTGCAGCAGGGCAGCGTCCAACGACAGGCCGATGGTCTGACCACGCGTTTTGTGGTCACCGACACGGCTCGGATCATCCCTGCCGTTTACACCGGCATCTTGCCCGATCTGTTTGCTGAGGGCAAAGGCGTGGTCGCCGACGGCAAGCTGGGGGCCGATGGCACGTTCACCGCCAACCGGGTACTGGCCAAACACGATGAAAACTACATGCCCCCCGAGGCCGCCCATGCTTTGGAGCAGGCCAAGGAAGCAGGGAAAACCCTGAATTCCTACTGACCCACCCAGCGGCTACGCGGACCTTCTTGAAAGTTTTGACATGATTCCCGAAATTGGCACCTTTGCTCTTATTTTGGCTTTGCTGCTGGCTGTCATCCAATCGGTGCTGCCGCTGTGGGGTGCTCAGCGCGGCAACCTCACTTGGATGGCGGTGGCGCGGCCTGCGGCCTTCGGGCAGTTCACCTTTGTCCTGATCGCCTACTTGTGCTTGGTCTATGCGTTTTTGACCAATGACTTCACCGTCATCAATGTGGCGCGCAACTCGTACTCCAACTTGCCCATGTTCTTCCAGTGGACGGCCACTTGGGGCTCGCACGAGGGGTCCTTGCTGTTTTGGTCGCTCATATTGGCTGTTTGGACCATCGCAGTCGCTGTTTTTTCGCGCACCTTACCCGAAGAAATGGTGGCCCGAGTGCTGGGTGTTTTGGGCCTGGTGTCGGTTGGCTTTTTGTCCATGATGCTGATCACTTCGAGCCCATTTTTGCGTCAATTTCCCGGCCCTGCCGAGGGCAGCGACCTGAACCCGCTGCTGCAAGACTGGGGCATGATCATCCACCCCCCTATGCTTTACATGGGCTATGTTGGCTTTGCGGTGGCGTTTGCTTTTGCGGTGGCGGCCTTGTTGTCGGGGCGGCTTGATGCGGCTTGGGCGCGTTGGTCTCGGCCTTGGGCCACGGTGGCCTGGGCTTTCCTCACCTTGGGCGTGGCCTTGGGCAGTTGGTGGGCCTACCGTGAACTGGGCTGGGGCGGCTGGTGGTTTTGGGACCCTGTCGAAAATGCTTCTCTGATGCCTTGGCTGGCGGGCACGGCCTTGATCCATTCGCTGGCGGTGGCCGAAAAGCGCGGTGCTTTCAAGGCGTGGACCGTGCTTTTGGCGCTCATGACCTTTTCGATCTCGCTGCTGGGCACCTTCTTGGTGCGCTCGGGCGTGTTGTCTTCGGTGCACGCGTTTGCCGTCGATCCGCAGCGCGGGGCTTACATCTTGGGCTTCATGCTGGTGGTGGTGGGCGGCTCGCTGGCCTTGTTTGCTTGGCGTTCGCCCCGCATGGTGGCCGGGGGGGCCTTCACTTGGTTTTCGCGCGAATCCATGCTGCTGGCCAACAATGTGGTGATGGTGGCCTCGGTGGCCGCCGTGCTGCTGGGCACGCTTTACCCCTTGTTCATCGATGCGCTGGGCATGGGCAAGCTGTCGGTGGGTCCGCCGTACTTCAATGCGGTGTTTGTGCCCCTGATCACGCCGGCGCTGTTTTTGATGGGCGTGGGCCCGTTGATGCGTTGGAAGGGCGACAGTGTGCCTGACGTATTGCAACGGCTGAAGTGGGCCTTGGCGGTGGCCATGGCCACTGGCTTGTTGCTGCCCCTGACGCTGGACGGCTACAAGCCCTGGGCGGTGCTGGGCCTGGGGCTGTCGACCTGGATCGCGCTGTCGGTGCTGATCGCCTTTCGCGAGCGCGTCAAAACCGCCAACCAGCTGCTCAGCCTGCCGCGCGCATTTTGGGGCATGCATTTGGCGCACCTGGGCTTGGCCATCGGCGTGGCGGGCATCACCATGGTGGTCAACTACGAACAGGAGCTGGACGTGCGGATGAACGTCGGCGAGCAAGCCCAGATGGCGGGTTACACCCTGACTTTCAAAGGCATTGAAAACTACTCGGGCCCCAACTACGAGGCCACCCGTGGCACCGTCATTGTGTCCAAGGACGGGGAAGACCGGTTCACGCTGTACCCGGCCAAGCGCGTCTACAACCGCTCAGGCTCGGTGATGACAGAGGCCTCGGTTCGGCCCAGTTTGTTCAGCGACCTGTATGTTTCGCTGGGGGAGCCCCTGAACAACGAGCTCACCAGTTGGGCCGTTCGCTTGTACTACAAGCCCTTCATCAACTGGTTGTGGCTAGGCGCCTTGTTCATGGTGGTGGGCGGCTTTTTGGCAGCGTCTGACCGGCGCTATCGGATCGGTGTCAAGGCGCGTGCGCCATTGGCATCGGGCACTCTGACCCCAGTTGACGCGCCGATTGCCGTGAACACACCCAAGCCACCGAGTGCGCCCAACGCACCCAAGCCACAGGGAGCTTGAGTTATGAAAAGATGGTTTCCACTGGTTTTTTTCTTCGTGTTGGTGGGCTTTTTTGCCAAAGGCTTGTTTCTCAACCCACGCGAAGTCCCTTCACCCTTCATTGGCAAAGCAGCGCCCTTGTTCACCCTGCCTGTGGTCGGCCAAAGCGACAAGGCCTTCAGCTCCGCCGACATGAAAGGCCAAGTGTGGCTGCTCAATGTCTGGGCCCCCTGGTGCGTGTCGTGCCGGGTTGAGCACCCACTTTTGATGGCCTTGGCCGACAGCCGAACAGCACCGCCCATTGTGGGGCTCAACTGGAAGGACAAGAGCCGCGATGCCGAACAGCTGCTCTTGCAAACCGGCAACCCCTACGTGGCCGTGCCAGACGACTTGTCGGGCCGCGTGGGCATGGACTGGGGTGTCACCGGAGCCCCGGAGACCTACCTCATCGACGGCACCGGCACCGTCCGGCTCAAACACGTGGGGCCGATTGACATCGATGTGTGGCGCAATAAGTTTGTACCCAAACTCAAGGAGCTGGGCACATGAGGGCCAGTTGCATGAAACGCTGCGGCTTGAGCCTGGTGTTGACTTTATTCCTGCCTTTGTTGTCGTTGGCCAATGAATATGCCCTGCCTGCTGCGCTCGCCGAGCCAGCCCCAACAGCCCTGACAGCCTCACCAGCGGTGAGCACGGCACCGACTGCGCAACCCTTGTTTGCCGATGCTGCGCTCGAAGCCCGTTTGAGCTTGCTGTCGCGCGAACTGCGCTGCGTGGTCTGCCAAAACGAAGCTTTGTCGGAGTCGCCGGCCGAGTTGGCAAATGACATGCGCCAAGAGATTCGCGAACTGATGAAGGCTGGCAAGACCGATCAGGAGGTGATCGGCTTTTTGACAGCCCGCTACGGTGACTTTGTGTTGTTTCGTCCACCCTTTAAGCCATTGACTTATCTTTTGTGGATCGGTCCTTTTGTGTTTCTGGGCTTTGGTGCCTTGGTCTGGTTCATGGCGCTGCGCGCGCGGCGCACTTTCAAAGGCGCTCCGGTTTCCAGTGCTCAAATCGCGGCTGCTGCCCGCCTGTTAGAAGATAAGCCATGAATTTGTTTTGGTCCGTCACCCTTTTTTGGGCTGCTGTCGCCGCTGCCGTGGCCCTTGCCTTGGCTTTTGTGTTGCCCTTCCTCATGCGCAGCCGCAACGCGGCGCACAGCAAAGCTGCGCGCCGCGATATCAATTTGGCCGTTTACCGCGATCAGATGAAGGATTTGCACACCGAGCTGGCCAACACCCAGCTGTCACAAGCACAGTTCTTGGACAGCAAGCTGGAGCTGGAGACCCGCGCCGTAGAAGACGCCTTGGCCCACGAAGACCGTGCCGCCGTGCCTGTGGCCAGCCGCAGGCTGGGCTTGGTCTTGGCCGCGACGCTGCCTGTTGTTGCCATTGCCTTGTACAGCGTGCTGGGCAACCCGGGGGCGCTGAGCGCCATGTCGCAAGCTGGGCAGAGCACCAACGCACAGGCCGCGCAACCGACCGAAGCCGACATTTTGCAAATGATTCAGCGCATGCAGGAACGTGCCCAGGCCAACCCGACCGATACCGAGATTTGGGAAGCGCTGGCCAATGCCAACGCCATGATGGCGCGCTGGCCCGAGGCGCTGCAGGCGTCTGAAAAGTCTTTGGCGCTGTCACCCAACAAACCCGCCGTGATGAGCGCTTACGCCGAAGCGCTGGCGATGAACAGCGGCATGCAGCTGACGGGCAAGCCCATGGAGATGGTCAACAAGGCCCTTCAAGCTGACCCGGATGACAAAAAAGGCCTGGAGCTGTCGGGCATCCATGCCTTTCAAATCGAGCAGTATGCCCAAGCCGTGGTGTTTCTGGACCGGTTGCAGCGGCTGATGCCGCCCGAGATGCCCTACGCCCAAGAGATCTTGAAAATGCGCAACGAGGCCCAGCGATTGGCCGAACTCGGCGGGGCGGCCCAGGTGACCGGTGCCCAGCCCGCCACCGACCGCGGCAACAGCCAGGGGGTGACGGCACAGCTTGCCGCTCCTTTGGCCAACCCCCAGGCCAACACCCAGGTCAGTGTGTCAGGCATGGTGGAGGTGGCGCAAGCGCTCCAATCTCGGGTGGGCGTGCAAAGCACCATCTACCTGATCGCGCGCGCTGGCGAGAGTGGCCCGCCAGTGGCCGCAGCGCGGGTCGCAGGGGGGGTGTTTCCGCTGCAGTTCCGATTGGACGACAGCATGGCCATGAACCCTGCCAACACGCTTTCCAAACACAAGGAAGTGGTGCTGTTGGCGCGCGTTTCTGCGTCGGGCAACCCCATCGCTCAGTCTGGCGATCTGGAGGGTCGGCTCGTGGGTGTGGCGGTTGGGACGCAGGATGTGAAGCTGGTGATCGACCGCGTGCTGCCTTAGCAGTTGGCGCGCAAGGATCATTCCCAGCGCGAATCGGTTTCTTGGCGCGAAAACACCACCGTGCGCCCATCGGCCAAGCACTGACGGATGCGCCAGGGCGCACCCTGTTCGTCCAATTCCACCCAACCGATGCCCGAGCCATTGAGCAAACGCCTGCCGTGGGCCATGCCCTCGGGTTTTCTGGGGGTGATTTTCATGCGGCGTCGGCGTGTGAACCCATTGAGCGGTGAATTCGGCGCATACAGCCAACGGTTGGCCACATCCAGCACGTGCAACAAGCGGTCTGGGAAGCTGTTGCGCAAACCGCTGCTGCAAATTTGCCAGATGTCGGGGCCGCCCAAACGGCCCCGCATCTCGACGTCGTAGACAAAGGCGTAGTGGACATCGCCCGATAAAATCACAAAGCGTTGCGGTGTTTTGGGCTGCCGAAACAGATTCATGATGGCATGCGCAGCACCCCGATGGGCCATCCAGTTTTCTGCATCCACCATCAGCGGCTGTCCCCACCAAGTGAACAGGCGTTGAATGCTTTCGATGAGTTTGACCCCAAAAATCGGCGTGGGCGATACCAAGACCACGCTGGGCAAGCCCTTTAAGGATTGCTGAAGCTCAGACAAAGACTCCCAATCCATCAGGCCTGAGGGCTGTCGAGCCGCGAGTTCAGAGCGCCAGCGGTGGGTTCTGCCATCCAGCACCACCAAAGCTGGTCGGGTGGGCCAAGCAAAGTGCCATTGGTCAAACCGCAGCAGTTTGTCAATGAAGTCGTCTAGCGGCGATTCCCCGCCAGCGTCCAAAGCCGCTTGGGCTTGCGCCACCCAAGGGGCGTCAAATGCGTCGCTGTTGTTGCCCCAGCCTTGGTGCAGCCAATAGCCCAGCAAAGCATTGCCAATCACGCGCCGTGAAAATGGGTGACCGTAGGCCACTTCTTCCCATTCGCGGCTCAAATTCCAGTCGTCGGTGATGTCGTGGTCATCAAAGATCATGGCCGTTGGCAGGTGCGCCATCAAGCGTTGAACCGCGCTCAAATCCTGACAAAACGCAGCCAAAGCTTGTTGCTCATCGGTGTACTTTTGCCGGAACTGAGCCGGCAGCGAGGCCGGCGGTGAGAGGTCCAACAAGGGCCACAGCGTCGGCGACCACACCAAAGCGTACATGGCCAACACCTCAGCCAAGGTGATCAGGTGGTTGTGTGCGCTGTCGGTGGTGAAGATGGGTTTTTTGACACCGCCAAACAGCACGTCCAGCAAGGCTTGGTTGTCGGGGTGTTGGGGCAGCAAAGTCTCTCGGCGGTACAAAACGCTTGTGTCTGCATAGAGCGCTTGCGCGGTCAAGATGTTGGGCAATGCGCACAAGGGCAGGCGCTCGTCGGGCAAGCCCAGCAAGCCCACCACTTGGTGAATGGCTCGCAGCATCGGCCCTGCCACATCGTCGGCATAGATCTGGTCACCCGTGAGCATCAACAGGGAGGGCCAATCGGCCAGGGCTTG
Source organism: Limnohabitans sp. (assembly GCF_044361645.1). Lineage (GTDB taxonomy): Bacteria > Pseudomonadota > Gammaproteobacteria > Burkholderiales > Burkholderiaceae_C > Limnohabitans_A. Next base: position 20,387 of record NZ_JBIKIL010000023.1, read on the forward strand.
CTGAGCGGTTTGGGCACAGGTGCTGTCGCTGAGCTTTTGCGCCAGCAGTTGGCTCAACAAGCGATCTGCTTGCGCCAAGCCATCGCCGCCCGGGTGGTGTGGCTTTCTACAAGAGCCGTGCAGCAAGCTGCGAATCCGAGACCCCAAGACAAAACCCAGCGTTGTCTTGCCGGGGTAACAGCGCTGCGCGCCTTCGCTCAAAACGTTTTGCCAGGGGGCATTGGCAAGCCCCAGTGCGCGGGTCGACAGCGAATAGCCCACCCACACGTCCAAGGGCAATGGGCTGTCTAGACGCCAATCCAGCAGCACATGGTGCAAGCGTGCACCCGCTTTGAGCGACTGGCACCCCGGTTCACCAGGTTGAAAAATCACCTCGCGGGGCGCTGCGTTGGGGGCGTGCAGTTGCAAGCGAAAAGCCAGGGGCTGGCTCACAGCCAGCCACAAGCGCAGGCGAAGGGGGCCACATTGCCGCAAGATGGGGCCGACCAAAACCGCAGGAAGGGTGGGTGAATCCAAAGACAAAACGCGTGACTCCACAGCGCTGCTGCATCGGTTGAGGGTGGGACGACCGTGGCAAGGTCAAAAGGCCAATTGTGCGGCGACTCCTTGTGACGCGCTGCGCACCCGATCGGGTCGCACTTTGTGCGGCCGGGTTAATGGGCCAGGCGTTCACTGGTCCACTGCGCTGGGCTGAGCAAGAGCTGTGTCATACTTTATTTTCATGCGCGCAGTTGGGTCCCCTGCATTGCGCTGCACGCCCTGTATCTGGTGCTGTGGCAGGGCCTGTGCTTGGTGCGCGTCCAACAGCCACTGACAACCCCAAAGACGAAAGCCGATCGGATGAAAACGCCATTTGCAGACTTTGATTACGACAGCGAACGGGCCCGCTTTTCTTACAGCGTTCCAGAATTTTTCAATTTCGGTTTTGACGTGGTCGACCGACGCGCCCAAGAAAACGACAAACTGGCTTTGATCGCGATTGACCGCTCAGGCGAACACGTGACGCACTACCGCTACAGCGATCTCGAGCGCGAGTCCAACCGCTTCGCCAATGCCCTGTTGGATTTGGGGGTGCGCAAAGGCGACAGCGTTTTGGTGGTGCTCCCTCGCATTGCGCAGTGGTACTTTGTGCTGTTGGCTTGCACCAAGATTGGGGCCATCGCCATGCCCGGCACCAACCAACTCAAAGCCAAAGACCTGGCGTACAGACTCCAGCGATCGGGCGCATCTGTGGCGGTGGTCGGTCCGTCGCATGCCCCAGCGATTGAAGCGATTGGGCCACTGTGTCCCGCTTTGCAGCACACCATCTTGGTGGGTGAAGACAGGGCGGGGTGGCACTCTTTTGAGCGCATCTGCGCGGCGCAGGCCCCACTGATCGACCGTCAAAGGATTGAGCCGACCCGCTCGCAAGAGCCCATGCTGATCTACTTCACCTCTGGCACCACGTCCTTGCCCAAGATGGTTGAAAGAGACCATGCCTATGCCTTGGCGCATGCCATCACGGGCCGTTACTGGCAAGACTTGCGCGAAAGCGATGTGCACTGGACCTTGACCGACACCGGTTGGGCCAAAGCGGCATGGGGGCTTTTGTACCCGCCATTGACCGCTGGCTCCACCATCGTGTTGTACGACGGTGAGGGGTTTGACCTGCAGATGCATTTGGACATCATCGCCCGTTTCAAGGTCAGCACCTTTTGTGCGCCCCCAACCATTTACCGAGCCATGGCCAAAGCCGATTTGTCGCAAGCCGATTTCAGCTCGCTGCGCCACTGTTTTGGCGCTGGTGAACCGCTCAATCCCGAAGCCATGCGGGCTTGGAAGCTGGCCACTGGGTGTGACATCTACGACGGCTACGGGCAAACAGAGACCATCAACATCGTGGCCAATTTTCCGGGCATGGCCATTCGGCCCGGCTCCATGGGCAAGCCTTGCCCTGGAATGCACGTTGACATCGTCGACGATGACGGGCGTGTCTTGCCCCACCATGAGGTGGGGCACATCGCCGTCAAAGTCACCGATCCCTATCCGCCCGGGCTCTTTCGGGGCTATTTCGGCGACCCGCAAACCACCGCTCAGGCTTTTCGCCACGGTTGGTACTACACAGGCGATACCGCCAAGCGCGACGAAGAGGGCTACATCTGGTTTGTGGGCAGGTCTGACGACATCATTTCTTCCTCGGGCTACCGCATCAGCCCCTTTGAAGTCGAATCCACGCTCATCGAACACCCGGCTGTGGCTGAGGCGGCCGTTGTGGGCAAGCCCGACGAATTGCGCGGTGAGATTGTCAAGGCCTTCATCATTTTGGCCAAAGGCTTTGTCGCCTCTGAGGCCCTGGCTGCAGAGATACAAAACTTTGTCAAAGAACAAACCGCACCTTACAAATACCCCAGAGAAATCGTGTTCAGAGAGGCCCTGCCCAAAACCATCTCCGGGAAAATTCGCCGGGTTGAATTGCGCGCCGAAAACTGAACACAGGCTTTCTTTTCTTCAACCCGACCCGATGCCAAGAACCCGATGACCACAGCCTTTGACTTGCCTTTTGAAGGCGCCATCAGCCGTTATTTCGCAGAATCTGCCCCCGCTGACATTCGCGCTGCGGTCAAAGAAGGCAAAAAGCGCGACATTTTGTCCGACGACTACCCTTACAAAGTTTGGATGGGCAAAGACGAGTTTCAAAACCAAATGAAGCCGCTGCAGATTGAACTGGTCAAGCTGCAAAGCCACATCCGAGCCTCTGGGCAGAGGCTGTGCTTGGTCTTTGAGGGGCGTGATGCGGCGGGCAAGGGGGGCGCGATTTCGTGGCTGACGCAAAACCTCAACCCGCGTTATGCCACGGTTGTGGCTTTGCCCAAACCCTCGGACCGCGAAGCGACGCAGTGGTATTTTCAGCGCTATGTTGACTGGTTGCCCGCCGCTGGAGAGATGACGATTTTTGACCGAAGTTGGTACAACCGGGGCGTTGTGGAGCCGGTTTTCGAGTTTTGCACCGAAGACCAACGTGCAGCTTTTTTCCGTCAACTGCCGAGTTTTGAAGCAAGCTTGGTGGACGAGGGCATTGTGTTGGTCAAATTTTGGCTTGACGTGGGCCGGGCCGAACAATTGCGCCGCTTGCTGGCGCGCGAAAGTGACCCGTTGAAGCATTGGAAACTCAGTTGGATCGATGTGGAGGGGCTCAACCGCTGGGATGCCTTTTCCCGCGCGATCCAAGAAACATTGGCCAAAAGCCACAGCGTCGTGGCGCCTTGGACCTTCGTGCGTGCCGACGACAAATACCGTGCCCGCTTGGCGGTGGTGCGTCATGTGTTGGCGCAAATTGACTACGCCCACAAAGAGGTGAGCGAGGTCAGCGCGAACGATTCGGCCATCTGCCAAGCCGCCTTGCAAGGCTGATGCGGCTTGGGTTTTGAGCCGCCAGCCTCGACCTCTGCGGCGCACCTTGGCGCACCTGCGGCGCACCTTGGCGCACTTTGCTGTTCGCATTTGCGCCGCTCCTTGAGGGCCTGCAAAGGGCCCTTGGGGCACTTTGGCGGGGCCAAGTTGGGCTCTGGCCGCCAGCGTATTCGGCGCGACCATCCTGTGCCATACTGAGCCGCATTTTTTCAATCTCATCTCGCCTCTGGGCGGGTAACAAGCCCCGAGGCCCACGCTGTGCCCAACCCCATACCCCCTGCGCCGACCACGATGCAAGGCTTTGCGCCCCTGGCCCTGGCCACTGCCTTTTTAGGTCTGGTGGATTTGTTTTTGGTGCGCGACCTTCGCTGGTTGCTTGAAAACATCAATGGCCTGCGCTTTCAAGTCAACTTTGGCTTGAGCTTGTTTGTCTTGTGGGTGTTGCTCCAATGGCTCAGGGGATTGCGTCACCGCAGCCGTGTATTTTTTGGCTTGGTGTGCGCCACCACGGGTTTGGTTTATTTCGCTCAGGCGGCTTACTTTGGGGTTTACCAAAAATTCATCGGTGTGTTCGACTTGCGCTTTTTTGTGGCCGACCCGGTCATGGCCTTGTCGCTGTATGCGGAAAATGGCTCGGTGCTCAAGCCCTTGTTGGCAGCGCTTGCTTCAGTCGCGGTGGTGGTCGGGGTCATGGGCTGGGCCATTCAACCCAGCCGTTGGTGGCACTGGAGCGCGCGCCTGCTGGCCACCTTGTTTTTTGCTATTTTGAGTGCCAACTGGTACAGCGCGCCCGCCTTTCAGATCGCCCCGGTTGCCTACATGGGCAATGTGGTCAGGGCTTTGGATTTGCGCGCAGGCAAAAACAGCGATGCGGTGATTGCGCGGCCGTCATTGGCCACCAGTTCTCCCGCAGCCAACGCAGCCCACATCATTTGGGTCATTGGCGAGAGCCTGTCACCCCGGCACATGGGCATCCAAGGCTACGAACGGCCCACCACGCCAGAGCTGAGCCGGATGCGCGACCTGGGCGAGCTTTGGCTTTACGAAAATGCCGTGGCTATCGGGACCCGGACCATGGTCTCCGTGCCTTACATGCTGCATGGCCTGGAAGGCATTGACCCCAAGGGTGTGATTTACAAAACCCCCAGCGTCTTCAACTACGCCCAAAGTGCGGGTTACCAAACCGCGCTCATCACGGCGCAAGACTTCCAGTGGCGCAACATTGACCGCTTGTTTGTGGACAAAGACCTGAACCACTTTCAGCAGGGAACGGATTTTTCATCGTCGGTGAATGTGTCGGTGGGCGCAGATGACCACCGGGTCTTGGAAAAGGGGGTGTTCCCTTTTTGGACGCGGGCCTTGAAAAGCAACCCAGCCCCCATCATGTTGGTGACGCAAATGAGTGGCAGCCATCCGCCATTTGCATCGCAAGTTCCCAGCGAGCTGAAGCAATTTTTGCCAGAAAGCTCGCCCAACAGCGTCAATGCTTACGACAACACGGTGTGGTACACCGATCTCTACCTCAAAAAATTGGTGAAATTCGTGCATGAGAAAAGCCCCAACACCTGGGTGTTTTTCACCTCAGACCATGGGCAGTATGTGGGCGACCAAGAGACCCGTTTTCATGGCGACTTGAGCGATGCGGTGATCCACATTCCCTTGCTGGTTTTTCCGCCCAAAACAGGCGTGGCAGCCTGGCCCGAGCAGCCGTCTGCGCCTGTCTCACAAGCCGACATCTTGCCAACCATCCTCGACTTGATGGGCGTCCAGCCGGCGGCAGCTTTGGATGGACTGAGTTTGCGCAGCCCAGTGCCCGCCGATAGAATCCGAGTCGTTTCGCCTTACATGATCACGCTGCACAACGACCCCAAAGCCGCCATTGTTTTGCCCGACCGCCAGTCGCACGAGGTGGACTTCACGCAAAACAGTGTGCAGTGGTCCGATGGCCGCACCACGCCCTACAGCGAATTGCCAGAAGTTTGGCGCAAGCGGTTCGACAAGCGGCGCTGAAAATGACTTGCTGCGCAGCCTGGACAGAACAGGCATCCGGTAAAATCACCTTCAAATCTTGATTTGATAATTTTGTCATTTTGCACTCAACCCGGTCAACCGATGAAACGCCTCCAAAAAACCACGGTCGTCCTGCTCATGGCCCTGTTGGCCTGGGGCTCTGCTCAGGCACAAGACAAGCCGCACACCCACGCCCTTCGCAAACAAGACATCGCGAGTGATTACGCGCTTTTTTACAGCAAACCCAATTTGTACCGATTGGGCTTGGCGATGGGCTTGGGTGCAGTGTCTGCACACACCATAGACGAGGACGTCTCGACCCATTACCAAAAACACCAGCGCAGTCAAACCACCGACGATTGGTCTAAAACCGCCAAATTGTTTGGCGAATGGACCTACCTGCTGCCCCTGTCCGTGGCGGCCACTTACCTGGACACATCGGGTGATTTGGGCATGGGAGAGTGGGGCAACCGCACATTTCGGGCTTTGGTGGTCGGTGCACCCGCAGTCTTGACGGCGCAGGTGCTGACGGGTGGGTCGCGACCCAGTGAAAACCGCGCCCACGGCGCCGATTGGCGTCCTTTCAAAGACAACAACGGTGTCAGTGGGCACGCGTTTGTGGGTGCCATTCCCTTTTTGACCCTGGCCGAGATGCACCAAGACCAGCCTTGGATTTATTACACCGCCATGGCGGCGTCGCTGGCCACACCCTTGTCTCGCTTGAACGATGACAAGCACTACCTGTCTCAAATTGTGCTGGGTTGGTATTTCGCCAAACAAGCCACCAGCACCCTGAGCGGGTCGCGTGGGCCGGCAGCGCAGTCTTTTTTCTCGCCCCTCATTGACCGAAACAGTGTGGGGGTGATGTACACCCACACCCTGCGTTGATGCCCACCTTCTCCCAGTTGCCTTTGATGAAACACACCTCCACCGCATTGCGCTCAGCCTTGGTGCTGCTCTTGGTCCTGTCCGCCAGTCTGGCCCAGGCGCAACCGAAACGGCACATTCCGTATAAACAATCGGCCATTTTTGGCTCGGTCTTCACTTGGGTTTACGCCGCAGTCATTGGTGCGCCCTTCACCGATTGTGCGAAGCTTGGCAACAAGCTGCGCTTGGAGTACGGCGAGGACGAAGAGTTGAGCTTGAAAACGGTGGGTTTCTTCCAGCACGAATGCACCTTGCAACAACTGGAGACTTGGCGCTTGTCTTACAAGCCCATGCTCAACCTGTCCCATTGGCAAGTCGACGGCGCTTCGCGATTTGCCCGTTCTGCTTACGATGTGGCCGTCATCCCCATGATTCGCTGGGAAAAGACATTCGATTTCACCCCCCATTTGTTGGACTTCGAAATGGGTGTGGGCGCGTCCTATGTCAGCGAGGTCAACATCGGCGAGCGCCAAAAATCCACCCATTTCCAATTCACAGACCACTTTGGGTTTGGAATTTCAAGCCCCAACCACGACTGGCGTGTCGGCTTTGCCTTCAGGCACTTGAGCAACGCCAGCATCAAACTGCCCAACAACGGGGTCAATCTGTTTGGTGCGTCGGTTGAATTCAAACTGAAATAATTCCGTGTGTTGATCATGCGCTCGATGTTTGGGGCCCCATGCCTGGCCACTTTGCTGCTGACTGCCCCCATCGCCGCTTGGGCCGACGGGACTGGGGGCATTTTTAAACACACAGTCGCAGCCTGGTCCAGCGACAAGCCCTTGAATTTTCTTTATGCCCCCTATACAAAGCATTTTTCCAAGAGCGAATTTCACGAGTACGTGTGGCTGGTGGGCTTAGAGAAAGAAAGCCCAGGCAATGCGCTGATCGGGGCCACGTTCTTCTCCAACTCCTTTGGGCAACCGAGCACCTACATCTACCCCTTTGGTGGGGTGTACAGAAATGTGTTGGACATCAACGGCCTGTTTGTGAAGTGGTCGGCAGGTCTGATCTACGGCTACTTAGAGCCCTTCAACAACAAAGTGCCGTTTAACAACAATGGCTTTTCGCCCGGCTTCATTCCTGCTGTGGGTTACCAAAGCCAAAACTTCTCTGCCCAGATCAACATCCTCAACGATGCGGGTTTGATGCTGCAGCTGAACTGGCCTTTGCCCGGCCGTTGAGCGCCGAGCCAGGCCGTCTGGCCCCCCTCAAGCGCAGCGTGCCGGTGCAGCTTGGGTGCGCCACGTCCCCTTCGTTGCCCCACACCACAGACCGCCATCGCAGGTGACAGACTGGCTGGCCAAATGGGACACGGTCGATACCTGCGCCCTGGGCAAATCCGAAGAGATCGTCGGCCAAGTGCTCAAAGCCCAATGCCATTGCTGGGTCAGAACCCGGCAGTCGCCAAGTCCCACGAAGCCGTGGGCAGCTGTGCTGCAAAGGCCTGACAAAGCGGGCAGGGCCGAGCGCTTGGCCGCTGAGCCAAACAGCACAGTGTGTCGGCCCAGAAGCCCCACCGCCAGCGCAGGGTCAACGCAGGCGGTCTGGTCTCAGTTTGTTTTCGCTGACAAGGTCTTTGGGGCTTGGCCATTTGCGTGGCGGTACTCAATCAGGCGGCAGATCAGTGCTGCCCAATAGGGCAAAGATTGGAGGAACAAGATCGCGATCCAACCCAGACGCTCGGTGATCCAAGAAAATATGTCACAGGCTTGGGGCTTGCAAACGTTCTATCCGTGGGCGCAAGTTCGGCCGGCATCTGGCGTTCAGAAGTCCAAAGATGAGGGCGCAGGTGTCGGCTTATTGTCTTGCGTTTCAGGCAAACAGTCGGCTCCATGGGCTGTCTTCACTGCGCTGCTGCGTCCTTTTGCCTGTGGCACACTCAATTTCTTTAGGCCTCATTTTTTGGCATAAAGAGTTTCTTATTTAGCTTTTATCTCACCCTGCCATGTTGACCTTGACCGTTTCTCAAGCTTGGGCTGTGTTGTCCGTGGCCATTTTGCTGGAGGTCGCGGGCACCACCAGCATGCGCCTGTCTGAGGGCTTCACGCGGCTGCTGCCATCGGTGCTCATTTTTGTTTTTTATGCGGCATCTTTCGGGCTCAATACCTTGGTGGTTCGCGTCTTGGGGCTCAGCGTGGTCTATGGCGTGTGGTCGGGCGTGGGCACGGTGCTCACGGCACTGATCGGTGTTTACTGCTTCAAAGAGCCTGCCACTGCAGTCAAGTTGGTCAGCATTGGCCTCATTGTGTTGGGCGTCATGGGGCTGCATTCGGCCTCTCGCGTCAGTGCCTGATGGCACGCTTGTCCCCATTTGTTGAGCGTATCCAGCATTCAAGCTGACTCGGCTCGCGCGCCCGAATCCTGCGGTTTAAACTGCGTTCATGCCGACCACCCCAGACCCCAGCACAAGCACTGTCCATTGGGCGCAAGAGGCCCAAGGCTGGGTTTTGCGTTTGCCCGCGCAGTGGCGTGCGCTGGGCGCGGTCTGTGCACCCGCTGGCGCGGCGGCGGGCCGGGTGCGGATTGTCCTGCCCGATGCGCTGCCCGCCAGTCTGCCCAAGGACGCCAAGCAGGCCCCAGCCTTGTGGGCCTTGTTGCAGCCGCTGTCCAGCAGCCGGTGGACACTGGACCTCAGTGCCTTGCCCGCTGCGCTGGCGGCCCCCTTGGCGCTGGCTCTGCGCCAACCGGGCAGGCATGACCCGTCTGGCTTGGCGACAACCGATGGCTTGGCGACAGGCTCCGAGCGTGCGGTGGCGCTGTCGCCTTCGGCATGGGCACAGGCGCGCACCACCCTGGGCTTTGTGGGTGAAGTGGTGCTGGCCGTGGGCCGGGTGCGCCAGCGCCCGCGCGTGTTCCGGTGGGCCGACGTGCTGCAACACATGGACCACATGGGCCCGGGCAGCTTGCCCATTGTCAGCCTCACGGTTTTTTTGGTGGGCTTGATGCTGGCCTACATGGGCGGTGCCCAGCTCGGTCGCATGGGGGCTCAGAGTTTCATTGCCGATGTGGTGACGGTGGGCGTGGTGCGCGAGTTGGCGGCGCTGATGACGGGCGTGATTTTGGCGGGCCGCGTTGGCGCGGCCATGGCCGCGCAGCTGGGCACCATGGCGGTGAACGAAGAAATCGATGCCTTGCGCGTGCTGGGCATCGACCCCTTGGTGCATTTGGTGTTGCCGCGACTGCTGGCCATGCTGCTGGTGGCACCCTTGCTGATTGCCTTGGCCATGCTGGTGGGGGTGCTGGCGGGCCTGCCGGCCGCGCTGTGGGTGTATGGTGTGCCCGCCGCCGAGTACCTGCACAAATGCCTGCAGGCCATGACCTGGACCCATTTGTGGATCGGCCTTTTCAAGGGCACGATGTACACCTTGCTGGTGGTCCTGGCCGGGTGCCGCGAGGGCCTTTATACGGGCCACACCGCCCAGGCCATTGGTGTGGCCACGACGCGTGCCGTGGTCAAGGCCTTGGTTTGGATCGTGATGGCCGCTTGTGGCAGCACCGTGGTGCTGCAGAGTTTGGGTTTTTGAATGGCGGCCATTTTGCGTGTGGAACAACTGAGCCTGGCCTGGGGCGCGCAGACGGTGCAAACCGGTCTGAACTTTGACGTGCAGGCGGGCGAGGTGTTGGCCATCATGGGCGCAAGCGGCAGCGGCAAAAGCACGCTGCTGCGCCACTTGGTGGGTCTGCAGCCGCCGGTGTTTGGCCGCGTCTGGCTCCATGGGCTGGACATGTACCAAGCATCGGACACCGCTGTGAACACCTTGCGCCACCGTTTGGGGGTGATGTTTCAGGGGGGCGCGCTGTGGAGTTCGCTCACGGTGGGTGAAAACCTCATGCTGCCTCTGCGCTTGTTTGCACCCGACTCCGAAGAGGCCATGGCACAGCTGGCCCGTTTCAAGCTGGCTTTGGTGGGCCTGGACAGATGTTTTGATGCACTGCCCGCGACCTTGAGTGGCGGCATGCGCAAGCGCGTGGCCATGGCCCGCTGCCTCATGCTGGACCCAGACGTGCTGTTTCTGGACGAACCCACGGCCGGGCTGGACCCGATCAACGCCCGGCGGCTCGATGAACTCATCCTTGCGCTGCGTGACAGCCTGGGCACCACGGTGGTGATGGTCACGCACGCGGTGGACAGCATTTTTGCGGTGGCAGACCGCGCCCTTTTTCTCGATGAACAACGCCAAACCATGACCGCACTGGATGCCCCCTTGACCCTGTTGCACCACGGCCCGCAGCGCGTGCGTGCCTTTCTTCACCGCCAAGGCACCCCATGAAAAACCATCCCCAAGCCTTTCGGGTAGGCCTGTTTGTGGTGTCTGGCCTGGCGCTGATGGTGATGGCCATCGCACTGGTCTTGGGTGGCCAGGTGTTCACCCCGCAAGACCGGGTGATGATGCGTTTTGCCGGCTCGGTCTATGGCCTGCAGGTGGGCGCGCCTGTGGTTTTCAGGGGCGTCAACATTGGCCGTGTGGTCAGCGTGGGCCTGGCCCGCGACAGCCATGCAGCGGTGGTGATTCCGGTCATGGCCGCGCTCAATCAGGAGGCCGTCAGCACCTTGTCCGGCCAGGGCGGTGCTGGTGCTCAGGCACTGCAGGCCCTGGTGGCGCAAGGCTTGAGCGCCAAGCTGTCTACCCAAAGTTTGCTCACCGGTTTGTTGTATGTCGACCTGGATTTGCGCCCCGGGCTGGCCGCGCCTGCACCCGTTGCAGGGGGCTTGATCGATATCCCCACGCTGCCCACCACCATCCAGGCCCTGCAGTCCCAAATCGAAGGCATTGACCTGAATGCTGCGCTGCAAGATCTGGCCGCCATTGCAGCAGCCACGCGCCAGTTCGTGACCGATCCGCAACTCAAAAGCACAGTCGCAAACCTTGCGCAACTGAGCGCCGATGTGCGCACGCTCACGCAGCAGCTGCAAAGCCAGGTCACGCCCTTGTCTGCTGCGGCCCAGAACACCCTGAGCGAGACCCAGCGCGCCGCGCAAGCCCTGGGGCGGGCAGCCGAGCGCTTTGCCCAAACCGCGCAGCGCGTGGATGCGGCGGTGGCCAATGACTCCCCGACGCTCCAGGCGGTTCAACGTGCCGCCACAGAACTCGCCACCACTGCCACCAGTTTGCGCAGCACTGTGGGTGACAACGCTGAGCTGGTGCACAACCTGGACCGCGCAGCGCAGGACGTGGCGCGCGCTGCACGCGATCTGAGTCAGCTCACGCGTTTGCTGGAGCGCCAGCCTGATGTGCTCTTGCGCGGCCGGGCGCCTCAGCCCTGAGCGCCCCCATTTGGAGACCTTCATGCCTCACACCTTTTCATGCCGCTCCCAAAGACCCATGGCCCGTGCATTGGCTTGTCTGCGGGCCGCTGCCTGGGGTTCTTTTGTCGTTTTTTTGGCCGCTTGCGCCAGCCCGGCCCTTGACCCCACGGTCTATGTGCTCAAAAGCGAACCCCCGGTCGCGGCACCCGAGCCCAGCCCGACGGCAACACCTTGGCAGTTGGTGCTGCCCGTGCGTGTGCCGGACTACCTGGACCGCGATGAATTGCTGCTGCCCCAAGGGGCCCATGCCGTGCAATGGGCTGCCCAACACCTGTGGGCCGAACCTTTGTCGCGCAGTGTGCCCCGGGTGCTGAGCCAGGATTTGCGTGCACTGCGCGGTGCGGGCAGCCTGTGGACCGCGCCGCTGGGCGGCGTGGCGGTGCAAGGCCAACTGCGGGTAGAGTTGCTGGCGCTGGACGTTGATGCGGGCGGGCGCAGCGTGAGTGTGCAAGCCCGCTGGAGCACCCACCCGCAGGGCGCTGCTGGCCAGCCTGGTGCCCAGCCCATGGCCCACACCACCCGTTTGACCGTGCCCAGCACCGGGCCGGATGCTGCTGCACTGGTCGCTGCCCACCGCTTGGCCCTTTGGCAATTGGCCCAAGCCATTGCCCGCACATTGCCGCCATGAAAGAAAATGGCCCCAATCAAGCGCCGTGCGGCTTGGGCGATCGCCTTCAAAGCCATGGCTTCGCCAGCAACGGGTCTGACGTGCAAGCATGAAAACCCTGGTGCTCTTCAACTACGACTGGGATGAGTTGGGCTTTGCCCGCAACGCCCAGCGCTACCCCGTCGACGCTGCGGGTTTCGATTTGTTCAGTTTTCCCAGCAACGTCCAATTGGCTTGGTTTGACATCGAAGGCTTTGTTCAACGACTGGCCGCCAAAGCCAAGCGCCGTGGCTGGCAGGCCGTGGTCTCCAACCATGAGCAATTTGGCGTGTTGGCCGCGGCCTTGCTGGCCGAACGCATGGGCTGGCCCGGCACCCCGGTGGCAGCGGTGCTGGCCTGCCAGCACAAGCTGTATGCCCGCCAGGTGATGGCCGAGGTGTGCCCCGAGGCCTCCTGTGAGTTTGAGGGCCTGAACATCGACTATGACCAGCCCGTGCCCGAGGGCTTGCGCTATCCCGCTTTTGTCAAACCGGTCAAAGCTGCTTTTTCTGTTTTGGCGCGCACCGTGCACAACCGCGAAGAGCTGCAGGCCCACACCCGTTTTGATGCCTGGGAGCTGTGGGTCATCCGCCATCTGGTCGAGCCTTTTGAGCGGGTGGTGCGCAAGCGACTGCCCAACGTGCCCAGTGCCCACAACATGCTGCTGGAGCAGCCCATGCACGGCCATCAATACAACCTGGATGGTTACGTTTTTGAGGGGCAGGTGCACGCTCTTGGGGTGGTGGACGCGCTGCATTACCCCAACACCCAGGCCTTCATGCGTTTTGAGATGCCCAGCCGCCTGAATGCCGACATTCAGGCCCGTGCACTGGCAGTGGCCAGGCGATTTTTAGCGGCGGTCGGTTTCAGCCATGGCCTGTTCAACATGGAGTTTTTTTATGACGCTGCGCAAGACAGGCTGGGTGTGATCGAATTCAATCCGCGCATGGCCTCGCAGTTTTCAGACCTGTACCTGCGGGTGCAGGGGCTGGACTTGCACGCCCTGGCGCTGGCGCTGGCGCGCGGCCAAGACCCTGCAGACCTGCCCCGCGCTGCGCCCAGTGCCGGTGCTGCTGCCAGCTTTGTCTACCGCAGCTTCAGGCCAGGCAAGCCGGTGCACATGCCGGGGTCAAGCCAAAAGCAAGCCCTGGCACGGGCTTTCCCCGACGCGCTGCTGTTTTGTTTTGCCAAGACCGCCAGCCAGACCGAGCGCGATTTCAAATGGCTGGGCAGTTACCGCTACGGCATCTTGCACCTGGGTGGTGCCGATGCCCGGCAACTGCGTGCCCGTTGTGAATGCGCCAGTGCCCTGCTGGGCTGGCCGCTGCCATATGCCGACGCCCAGCCGGACTTTGCGCACACGCCCAGCGAACAGTGGGCTGTTTAAGGCATGCTGAGGCTCTTTTTCTGTGGAGATGTTGGAATGACTTTGAAGCCTTCTCATTGCGTGACCAGAGCACTGGCTGCGCTGGCCGTGGCCTTGTCTTTGGTGGCCTTGTCGGGCTGCAGCGCGATGCAAGCGCAAAACCCGTCGGGCAACTACAAGCCCGTCAATGCTGTGGCAGACAGCCAGCACCAGCACCTCTTTCTCAAAGGGGCCGATGTGACCGCGTATTTCACCCAGGGGGCCTATGTGCAGGGCAAGCCCGAATTTGTCAGCCGCTATGAGGGCGTTGACTTTCGCTTTGCCAGCGCCCAAAGCCAAGCCCTGTTTGACCAGTCGCCCACGCGCTACTTGCCCGAGTACGGCGGCTACTGCGCCAATGGCGTGATGTTCGGCATCCCTTGGGGCGGCGACGCGGACAGCTGGAAGATGACAGGCGGCAAGCTTTATCTGTTTGGCGGTCAAGGCTCCAAAGAGGCCTTTTTGCTCGATGAAAAGGCCAACATCGCCTTGGCCGACAAATACTGGGCCGAAGAAGTCAAGGGCCGCAACAGCTTCATCCAGCGCACCAAACGCCTGATTTTGCGCGTTCCGCACTACCAAAGCGGTGAAGAACAGGCCCGCCAAGTGGCGGCTGCCAAGTCCAAGCCTTGACACCAGTCGCCACACGGGTGACAGCCCAAGTCCTGTGTTGGGTTTAGGCTCTCAGGCTAAGTTTCCAATGCCAAGGACCCTGCCATGAAAACCACCACCCTGGGCAAAAGCCCTTTGAAAATTTCTCGCCTGTGTTTGGGCACCATGATGTTTGGTGACCAGACCAGCACCGAAGAGGCGCGCTCCATCTTGGCCGATGCCCAAGACAAGGGCTGTAACTTCATGGACACGGCCGATATCTACACCTTGGGCAAATCCGAAGAAGTGCTGGGTCAAATCCTCAAGGGGCAACGCCAGCAATGGGTGTTGGCCAGCAAAGTGGGCAACCCCATGTCGGCCCAAACCAACCACCAAGGCTACTCGCGTCGCTGGATGTTGCAAGCCTGCGAGGACAGCTTGCGACGCTTGGACACCGACCACCTGGACATTTATTACCTGCACCGCGACTACAACGGCATGGACTTGGAAGAGCCTTTGCGGGCCATCGAAGCTTTGCTGCGTGACGGCAAAATTCGTTACTGGGGCGTCTCCAATTTTCGGGGCTGGCGCATTGCCGAGATGGTCAACATGGCGCGCCAGCTGAACATGCCCGGCCCCGTGGTGTGCCAGCCTTATTACAACTTGCTCAACCGCTTGCCCG
>NZ_JBIKIL010000222.1:0-10412 GCF_044361645.1 Limnohabitans sp.
TGAGTTTGCTGATCTGAGCGGTGCTCAGGGCGGCCACATCGGCGGTTTCCATGGCGGTCAGTTGCGCCGAGGTCAGCGCATTGAGCTGTGCCGAGCTCAAGGCTTTGATTTGGCTGGTGGACAGGGCGGCGATGGCACCGGAGGAGAGTTTGTTGATCTGGTCGGTGTTCAGGGCCGCGATGTCGGCGGTCTCCATCAGGGCCACTTGGCTGCTGGTCAGCGCGCCGAGTTGGGTGGATGTCAGGGCCTTGACCTGGGCGGTGGTGAGGGCCTTGAGGTCGTCGCTGGCCATGGCGTTGAGCTGCGCGGTGGTCAAGGAGGCGACCTGCGCGGTGCTCAGGGCGGCCACTTGGGCGGTGCTCAGACGCGTGATCTGCGTGGTGTTCAAGGTGCTGATCTGCAACGTGGTCAAGGCACGAATGTCCGATGTTTCTATCGCAGTTATTTGGGCGCTGTTCAGGCTGTTCAATTGATCGCTTGTCAAAGCACTCATTTGTTGCGTGGTCAAGGCTTTGATGCTGCCCGTCGAAAGGCTAGAAAACTGATTCGTTGTAAGGCCCGCAAGTTGCCCGCTGGTCAGGGCTTGAACTTGTTGTGGTTTCAGGTTGGCGATGACGTTGGTTTGGAAGCTGTTCAACTGGGTGGTTGACAAGCTGGCCATGTCCCTGGTGTCAAAAAATTCAAGGTGTTTGCTGGTGAATGAGTTCAGCTGGGCTGTCGTCAGTCCAGGAACCTGGGTCGCACTGAGCAATGAGCTTTTATTGCCGTACACCAAAAGTCCGTCAGAAAATTTACTGGCATCAAAAGCCGCGATCTGTGTGCTGCTCAGCACCGCGAAATCACGTGATTCAAGCGCACCAATCTGGGTGCTTGTCAATGCCGCAATTTGCGTCGATGACAGCAAGCTCACTTCGGTCGTTGACAAGTTTTTGATCTGTCCGGTCGTCAAGTGGGGGACTTGACTGGCCGATAAAAAACTGATGGATGACATGGTGAGACCTTTGGTGGTGCTTAAAACAACTCCCGCTTTAAGCAGCAGTCTTTGGCGTTTTTGAATTGAGGGCAGTCAATTGAGAATCGGCATTGCGGTTAGATTCTTTAATTTATAAATAAAATTCGCGTGTTGGGGATCAATTTTTTAATCAGCATCAGTGGTGAGCAGGCCAAACGACCTGCTTACCCCCATGGCCAGACACTCAGAACCGCAGCGCCCCAATTTGCTCGCTGGTCATCGCATCGATTTGCGTCGAGCTCAGCGCAGGGGTTTGGTCCGTGGTCAAGGCATTGATCTGGCTTGTCGAAAGCAGCTGGATCAGGTCCGAAGACAGCGTTCCAATCTGGGCGCTGGTCAAGGCTTGAATTTGCGCGCTGGTCAACACAGCAACATCGTCACTTGCCAAACTGTTGAGTTGCTCGGAGTTCAGGGCACGAATTTGATTGCTGCTCAGCGAGGACACTTGCTCGGTGGTCAGGGCCACGATCTGATCGGTGCTGAACTCGGCAATCTGCGTGTCAAACAGCTTGGAGAGCTGGGCGACCGTCAAAGCAGCCACGTTATCACTGGACAGTGCGGCAATTTGACCGCTGGTCAGCGCGTTCAGTGCGCTGGAGCTCAGCGACTGAACTTGCTGCGAACTCAGTGCTGCCACTGCACTGGTCGAGAGTTTGGCCACTTGGGCTGTGCTCAATGCGGCGATGTCCGCTGTTTCGAGCAAGGCGGCTTGATCGCTGCTCAGTGTGCTGATCTGACCTGTGGTCAAGGCCTGAACCTGTTTGCTGGTCAGGGCTTGCAGGTCTTCGCTTTCCATGCTGTTGAGTTGATCTGAAGTCAAAGCAGCAACTTGGCCTGTGCTCAGGGCCTGCACTTGGCTTGAGCTCAAAGCAGTGAACTGGTCGGTGCTGAGCTTGGCCACTTGGCCCGTGCTCAAGCGGCTGATTTGGGCGGTGCTCAAGGCGGCCAGGTTTTCAGTGGTGAAGGCGGCGAGTTGGTCACTGGTCAGCGCATTGAGGGCGGCCGTGGTCAGGGCTTTGGCCTGGTCGGAGGTCAAAGCGGCCACCGCGTCGGTGGAGAGTTTGGCCACTTGGGCGGTGCTCATGGCGGCGATGCTGGCGCTTTCGAGCAGGGCGACTTGCTCGCTGCTGAGCGTGCTGATCTGCGTGGTCGTCAAGGCCTTCACTTGTGCAGTGGTCAGGGCTTGCAGGTCTTCGCTTTCCATGCTGTTGAGTTGATCCGAAGTCAAGGCCGCAACCTGGGCGGTGCTCAGGGCCTGCACTTGACCGGTACTCAGTGCAGCGATCTGGTCGGTGTCGAGCTTGGCCATTTGACCCGTGGTCATGCGGTTGATTTGTGATGTGCTCAGGGCGGCCAGGTTTTCAGTGGTGAAGGCGGCGAGTTGGTCACTGGTCAGCGCATTGAGCGCGGCCGTGGTCAGGGCTTTGGCTTGGTCGGAGGTCAAAGCGGCCACGGCGTCGGTGGAGAGTTTGGCCACTTGGGCGGTGCTCAGTGCGGCGATGTTGGCGCTTTCCAGCAGGGCGACTTGTTCACTGCTGAGTGCGCTGATTTGCCCGGTCGTCAGGGCTCGAATCTGCTTTGTCGACAGAGCCTGCAAGTCGTCGCTTTCCATGCCATTGAGTTGGTCGGCTGTCAATGCGGCCACTTGCACGGCGTTCAGAGCCTGCACTTGGGCGGTGCCCAAAGCTGCGACCTGTTCGGTGCTGAGTTTGGCCACTTGGGCAGCGGCCATGCGGCTGAGTTGAGCGGTACTCAGCGCAGCCACATTTTCAGTGGTGAGTGCGTTGAGTTGCTCGCTCGTCAAGGCGTTGAGTGCGGCCGAGGTCAGGGCTTTGGCCTGCTCTGAGCTCAAAGCGGCCACCGCGTCGCTGGAGAGTTTGGCCACTTGGGCGGTGCTCAGTGCGGCGATGCTGGCGCTTTCGAGCAGGGCGACTTGCTCGCTGCTGAGCGCGCTGATCTGCGTGGTCGTCAAGGCCTTCACTTGTGCAGTGGTCAGGGCTTGCAGGTCTTCGCTTTCCATGTTGTTGAGCTGGTCTGCAGTCAAAGCGGCAATCTGGTCTGTGCTCAGTGCTTTCACTTGGACCGAGCTCAAGGCAACGACTTGCTCTGTGCTCAACGCTGCCATCAAGGTGGTGGTCAATTTGTTCAGTTGTGCGCTGTCAATGGCTTGCAGGTTGCTGCTGGTCAAGCTGTTGAGTTTGGTGGCGCTCATGGCATTGAGCTGAGCGCTACTGAGGGCTTGCATTTGACCTGTGGTCAGCAGGTTGATTTGGTCGCTGACCAAGTCGGTGATTTGATTGGTGGTCAGTGATTTGATTTGTCCGGTGCCCAGGCTTTGCAGCATCTCACTGCTCAGGCCATTGAGCTGTGCGGAGGTCAAAGCTGCCACTTGGGTCGCCAACAGTGCGGGTGTTTGGGTGGACGTCAGCGCGTTGACTTGTTCGGTGCTCAACCGTGCAATTTGTGCCGTGGACAGTCGGCTCAGTTGTGCGGTTGTCAATGCCGCCACGTTTTCGGTCGACAAGGCCGCCAGCTGGACAGATGAAAGGGCATTCAAGGCGGCCGTATGGATGGACTTGGCTTGATCTGAGGTCAAATTGCCGATGGCCTCAGAGGAGAGCTGGGTGACTTGAGTCGTGGTCAAGGCGGCAATTCCCGCGGTGCCCATGGTGGAAATTTGGTCGCTGCCTAAGTTGCTGATTTGCAGCGAGGTGAGCGCGCGAACCTGTGTGGCAGACAGTGCTTGCAGGTCTTCACTCTCCATGTTGTTGAGCTGTTCGGTGGTCAAGGCCGCCACTTGCGCAACGCCCAACCCGCGAACTTGGGCGGTGGTCAGCGCCGCGATTTGTTCAGTGCTGAGTTTGGTGAGTTGTTCGGTAGACAGTCGACTCAGCTGCGCCGTGGTCAAGGCGGCAAGATCTTCGGTTTCAAAGGCAGCCAGTTGATCTGTGGTCAGGGCATTGAGGGCGTTGGCGGTCAACGACTTGACTTGCTCGGTGCTCAACGCCTCAATGTGTGCTGTGCTGAGTTTGGCGACCTGGGCTGTCGAGATGGCCTTCAATTGTTGGGTGGTCAGTGCGGCAACCGATTCGGTGCTGAGCGCCGCCAGTTGGGCGGTCTCTAGGGCGTTGATGGCCGCCGTAGTCAGTGCTTTGGCTTGGTCGGTGGTGAGCGCGCCAATGGCGCCAGACGACAGCTTAACGACCTGAGCCGTGGTCAATGCGGCGATGTCGGCGGTCTCCATGGCCGCGAATTGATCGCTGCTCAGTGTGCTGATTTGCGTGGTGGTCAGGGCGCGAATTTGGCTGCTGCTGAGTGCTTGCAGGTCATCGCTTTCAAGGTTATTGAGTTGCTCAGATGTCAGTGCCGCAACCTGGGTGTTTCCGAGTGCGCGAATTTGACCCGTGGTCAATGCCGCCAGTTGTTCGGTACTCAGTCGGGTGATTTGTTCGGTGGACAGACGGCCGATTTGGGCCGTCGTCAAGGCCGCTAAATCCTCCGTCTCAAAGGCAGCCAATTGGTCAGAGGAAAGCACGTTCAGTGCATTGGCGGTCAAGGACTTGACTTGTTCGGTGGTCAAGGCCGCGACCTGCTCGGTCGAGAGCCTGGAGACTTGGCGGGTGGACAGCGCAGCCAATTGCGTCGATGTCAACGCTGCCATATTGTCAGCAGTGATTGCTGACAGTTGCTCAGAGGTCAGGGCATTGATGGCGGCTGTACCCATGGCTTGAGTTTGATCGGCGGTCAGCGCACCGATGGCCGCTGTTGACAGCTTGGCCACTTGCGCAGTGCTCAACGCAGCAATGTCTGCGGTCTCCATGGCAGCGACTTGGTCACTGCTCATGGCACTGATCTGGCTGGTGGTCAGGGCTCGGATTTGGCTGGTGCTGAGTGCCTGGAGATCATCTGTCCCCATGCTGTTGAGTTGCTCCGAAGTCAGTGCTGCAATTTGCGTGTTGTTCAAGGCGCGAACTTGCCCGGTGGTCAAGGCGACGATTTGGTCGGTGCTCAATTTGGAGATTTGAGTGGTCGACAGGCTGTTGACCTGGGTTGTGGTCAAGGCTGCCAGATCCTCGGTTTCGATGGCATTCAATTGGTCGCTGCTGAGTGCATTGAGAGCTGCCGTGTTCATGGCCCTGATTTGGGCTGTGCCCATGGCGGCGATGGCGTCGCTGGACATTTGGCTGGCCTGCGTACTGCTCAGTGCTGCGATTTGACTGGTGAGCAAAAGCGCGGTTTGTGACTCACTGAGATTTCCCAGTTGTGCGCTGCTCAAGGCCAATATTTGGGTGGTGCTCAGGGCCTGCAGGTCATCGCTTTCCAAGTTGTTGACCTGCTCAGAGGTCAGCGCAGCCACCTGTCCAGTGGACAAAGAGCGCATCTGTGCCGTGGTCAACTTGTTCAATTGTTCGGTCGTCAAATTGCTCACTTGGTTGCTGGTCAGTGCTTTGACCTGGCTTGAACTCAGCGCTTGCAGATCGCCACTTTCAATGTGGTTGATTTGCTCGGTCGTGAGGGATGCAATTTGGCCTGTTGTCAACGCCTTGAACTGAGACGAGCCGAGGGCCACGATCTGTTCGGAGTTCAGGTTGGCAAGTTGTTGACCGGTGATGCCGATGATTTGCCGTGTTGTCAGCGCGGCCATGTTTTCGGTCGTGAACACCGCCAGTTGGTCTGTCGTTAAGGCGTTGAGTGCGGCCGTAGACAGCGCTTTGGCCTGGTCGGTGGTGAGCGCTTGGATCGCGTCGTTGGACAATTTGCTGGCCTGGGCTGAGGTCAATGCGGCAATGTCGGTGGTTTCCAGCGTGGCAATTTGGTCAGTGCTCAGGCTGTTCAGTTGTGCACTGGTCAAGACCCTGATCTGCAAGGTGCTCAAAGCCTTCAAATTGTCGTTTGTGAGGCTTGAAAATTGCTCAGTGTTCAAACCCACCAGTTGGTTGGTGGTCAATGCGCGCACTTGGGCTGTGCTGAGACCCGCTATGAACTCGGTCTTGAGGCTGTTGAGTTGTTGGGTGTTCAGGCTGGCAATGTCTTTGGTATCAAAAAATGCCAAATGTTCGGTCGAGAATTTGCTCAGCTGCTCAGTTGTCAGGCCTTGCACTTGTGTAGCGGTCAGCAGCGAACTTTTGTTGCCATAGACCAACAAACCATCTGAGAAATTGGTACTGTCAAATGCACCGATCTGACCACTGGTCAAAACGAGCAGGTCGCGAGTTTCGATGGCGGCGATCTGAGCGCTGCTGAATGCCGCTATCTGCGTGCTTGACAGCAATTTGACGTCTGCCGTTGAAAGATCGCGAACCTGAGTCGTGGTCAGATTTTGGATTTGACTGGGGGAGATGGAGCTGATCAACGACATGAAATTTCCTTTGTGTTCACCTGACATCAGGCCAACGTGGTCGTGGTGTGCAATTGACTCAGCTGTACCAAGTCAGCTGCATCAATTCATTGGCCACGGTGTTGATTCGGCAAATGTTTGACTTTCTTGAGCCATGTCTTCGACAGCGACAGCTGGTTTTGAGCGATGCGGCGAAAAATTTCCGCGTCGGCTTGTTTTGGCCATTTATTTGAATACTTTGATAGCCATCTGCAAGCTTGTTTTTTTGGGAACAGTTATTGCTTGTACTGAACGAATGTCAAAAAGCATGTGGCTTTTTGACCTTTGCATGGCAGTCAATCGGATCGAAAAATGAATTCAAACCTTGAAGCGCCGTCTTTGGAGCCATCCGGCCGTGTGCCTGTTTCGCCGGAAACCCAAGAGTTGGTCTTGACCATGGCGCAAGGGCAGATGACGCAAGTTGAACTGATGTCTCTTGCGCAGCAACTTGAGGGGCAAGGCCAAATGCTGGCAGCAACGAATTTGTACGCCTTGTGGATTAATCACGCCCAAGCACCAGACAAGCACTTTGCCTTGTTCAATTACGCAGGCATGCTGCAAAATTTAGGGAAACTCACAGAAGCGGTCCAGGCCTATGGCGTGGCCATTGCCATGAAAGGGGATTTTTCGCAACCCTATATCAACCTGGGGTTGCTGTTTGAAAAACAAGGCGACGACACGCACGCATTGGAAATATGGCTGCGCTTGGTCAGTCGCAGGTACTTGAAAACCCCGCCGAGTGATGAGTTTTTGACGGTGGCACTCAATCACATCGGTCGAGTTCAGGAAAAACTTAAAAACTATGCGCAAGCCGAGCAAGCTTTGGAAGAAAGTTTGTCCATTGACCCCGCCCAGCCTGGTGTGATTCAGCACTGGGTGCACATACGGCAAAAATCATGCGAATGGCCTGTTTACAAACCCCTGCATGGGGTCAGTTTGGCCGATATGCAGCGTTACACCTCGCCATTGGCCATGTTGGCTTTGACCGAAGAGCCTGCTGTGCAATTGCTCAATTCGCAATCTTTTGTCAACAGAACCTACGGCCTCGCGCAAGAACACCTGTGCCAAGGTCGCACTTATCAGCACCAGCGCTTGAGGGTGGGATATGTTTCTGGCGATTTTCGGGAGCATGCCGTTGGATTTTTGCTGCCCGGGTTGTTGCAGGGTCACGGTCCAGAGTATGAATTATTTGCGTACGACTTCAGCCCAGAGGAGCAAACCCCTCTGCGCATGCAATTAAAAAACGGATTTCACCACTTCAAAAGCATTCACGATCTCACGGACAGAAGCGCCGCCGAGTTGATATTGGCCGATGAGATCGATGTTTTGATTGACCTGCATGGTTTGAGCTCGGGTGCCAGACCCGGTATCTTTGCCTTGCGGCCAGCACCCCGACAAGGAGCCTATTTGGGCTTCATGGGGCCAACGGGGATGCCGTGGATAGATTTTGTGGTCGCTGACCGGCAAGTTTTGCCCGACGAATTGACCTTGTATTTCACTGAAAAGCCACTTTATGTGGACAGCAGTTTTTTGCCGCTGGTTTCCTACGTGAACGATGACATCCTCGTGGAGCGTCACCAAGTGGGGCTACCCGAAAAAGCATTTGTCATGGCCTCATTTGGCAACACTTACAAAATAACACCTGACATGTTTGAGACCTGGTTGCGCTTGCTTCACAAACTGCCTGAATCGGTGCTCTGGCTGATCGACGACAACGAAGCCAGTACCCGAAATCTGAAAGCATTCGCATTGGCGCGGGGTGTTGCACCCGAAAGAATTGTATTTTCACCCAGAACAGGGCACACGGTATTTTGCGCACGCTTGAAATTGGCCGATGTCTTTTTGGATACCTACCCCTATAACTGTGGCTCAACCAGCAACGATGTTTTGAATGCAGGCGTACCCTTGGTGACTTTATATGGCAAAACACTGGTCTCGCGCATGGGTTTGAGTTTGCTCAAGTCCTTGAATTTAGATCAGAATGCAGCCCCCAATTATGCTGAATACGAAAATAAAGTTGTAGCCATTGCACGGCATTTGCCCGAAGCTTCAGCAAAGTCATGTGAAATCAATTTGAATAATTTCAAAATCAATTATTTTTAAAATAATATAAAATTTTCTGAGGAAAATACCATGAAAAAAGTTCTGAATGTCGGTGGTAACAGCAAAGCCATTCCCTTGCCTGCTCAATATGCAGATTTTGAGCACTTGTTGCTGGACATCGATCCCAAAGGTCAGCCCGATGTGCTCTGTGATGCTCGCGAGTTATCCAGTTTGGCCCCAGACCAATTTGACATGATTTATTGCTCCCACAATTTGGAGCACTATTATCGCCACGATGTCAAGCGTGTCCTGCGGGGATTCTGGGATGTCTTGAAACCCGGCGGCGGAGTTCACATCGTTGTTCCAGATATTTTATCGGTAGTCAAAACCATGATTGACAAAGGTCTGGATATCGACGACGAGCTGTATCAGTCTGCGCTGGGCCCGATCTTGGTGTCAGATGTGCTTTATGGCTTTGGCAAACAAATCGAAGAAAGTGGCGTTGAGTTTTTTGCACACAAAACTGGATTTACGCACAAATCTTTGGTTAAGAGTCTGATGCAAGCCGGTTTTGCTCATATCCATTCGTCTGAAGCCGGTTATGCAGTGACCGCAGTGGCTTTTAAACAGGACATGTCACCAGACTTGGCATCGCTTTTCAATATTGCCGTTTGAATGGACAGTTCACGCGAGCAAGGCAATAATCTTGTGAGCATGATGGAATAAGTGCACGCCATTTACGGGTGCGCCAATACAAGATCGATGGGTGAATGGGGTAGAGGCGGTTGATGACAGGCCGAATAAAACGGCTAAATACATCCCCGTAGGCCGCACCCACGGTTACAACTGCATTTTTAGACCGCACATCCCCTTGGCGACTTTGAGGTCAACTCGCCAAGAGGTTTGAGCCATGCGGATCAAACGATTTTGAGATGAGGTTTGGTTGAGATTTGCTGCAACGCTGCGAATTCTTTGAGCAGATGCACATCTTGAGGATGATTTGCCAAGCCTTGAGCGACCACGGTCATCGCTTGGCCGTCGTCACCCATGCAACGCAGCACCCTGACCCATTGACCCCAAGATGCAGGTTGTGCGCAGGGGCCCTGCAGCTGAATCAAGCTCTCCAGGGCCGCACTTGCCGCTGGCCAGTCATGACGCACTTGAGTGACAAGGGCGCGGATGACCAAAACATCTTCACTGTTTGGAAAACGTTGGAGGGCTTCTAGCGACAGAACATCGGCCTCAGAGAGCCGATCTTGACCCACCAATTCGGCGATGGACTGGCGAATTCTGGTGGGGCTGAGTTCTTGGGTCGCGCTGGCCAGCAGCGCCGCATAAGAGGTTTTGGCCATAAAGCCGGAAGCAGCATTCAACATGGTTCACTCCTTTGTGCTGGTTGTGCGGCAAAAGGTTGCCGACGAACCAGGTAAAAACCATAAAAAGCAAGATGCGTGCCGAGCTTTGAAGTTGAGACGGTAATTTGCCCTTTGCTTGTGTCTGCCATGAATCCGCAGCCCAGCCCCTGATGACGAAAGCAACCGGTGAGCACGGCAAGCCTTTTCAAACACCCTCGCGCGCTCTGTCATCAAGGCTCGGCGCCGGGATGGCCGCGATAAAGGACGGTGTGAATTTGGCTTTGATGTCAGATGACTCGATAAAAAACGCTTTCATGCTTGCTTGTCTTGCGAGCAGGGATGATTCGGTTGGTTTCCCACGAGAAACGAAGCGATCCATGGACTGCCACGTCGCTGCGCTCCTCGCAGTGACGGTGATTTGCCCGTCATCGCGAGTCGCTTTCCCGTCATCGCGAGGAATTTTCCCGTCATCGCGAGGAACGAAGCGATCCATGTTGCGGCAATAGCCTGCCCCAATGATCCTAAATCCGGCAGTTATTCTGTCATCGTGAGCTGACTTGGTGGATACCAAGGAGGCAGGGGGCGGGTGATTCTCTGCACCACGTAGTCCAAGAACGTCTTCCAT